>JANLTT010000198.1:0-9387 GCA_031363115.1 Gemmatimonas sp. | reverse complement strand
GGCAAACGACGCACTCGCCGCGACGAGATGCGAGGTCGGATCAATGCCGCCCGACGACACAGGGCGGATGAACCAGACAAATCCAAGCCAGGCGGCCATTGCGCCACCGGCAACTCCCTTCGCCCCGAGGGCGGCCAACTTTTCGAAGTTTTCCATAGGTCCTTTAACTTGCACCGGCGAAGGTCAGTTCCTCCACCCCCCGCGCGGTCACGCGGTGAGAAACCAGCGGCCGCTCCGCCGGGGGCGTCTCCCCCACGCGGATGGCCCGCCGCATCATCTGCTCGGCAGCCGCCTGCGAGGCCTCGTCTCGCGCGTGAATGGTCGCCAGCGGCGCCCCACGCTCCACCCGGGCCCCTGGACGCACATGGACCATGACCCCGACCGATGGGTCAATCTCGTCCGAGACCTTGGTGCGGCCGCCGCCAAGCGCAATAATGGCCCGCCCCACCACCCGCGGCTCCACCCGCTCCACCACTCCCGCCTGCTCCGCCGCTAGGACTTTGACGAGCTTCGCCTGAGGGAGGACGCCGCGCGGGTCATCCACCACGCGCTCATCCCCGCCCTGCGCCCGCACGATCTCCCTGAACTTCTCTAACGCGGCACCACTCGCCAGCGCCGCCTCAAGGAGCGTCCGCGCCTCGGGCTCCGTCCGGGCGAGCTTCGCCACGAGCAGCATCTCCGCGGAGAGCGCGAGCGTGACTTCACGTAAATCCGCCGGCCCCTCGCCACGCAGACAGCGCACCGACTCCTCCACCTCGAGCGCATTGCCGCAGGCCACGCCGAGCGGCGCGTCCATGTCGGTGAGCAGCGCGACCGTGGGGCATCCACGACGCTCGCCGAGCGCAATCATCGTGTGCGCGAGTTTGAGTGCGTCCTCAAGCTTCGGCATGAAGGCACCGGCGCCGGTCTTGACGTCGAGCACGAGCCCCGTGAGTCCCTCCGCGAGCTTCTTGCTCATGATGCTCGCGGCAATAAGCGGAATCGCCTCCACCGTCGCGGTGGCATCGCGCAGCGAGTAGAACTTGCGATCCGCCGGGGCAATCTCCTTCGTCTGGCCGATCATCGCGACGCCAAGCTTCTCCACCTGCGCCGCCGTCTCCTCGAGGGTGAGCCGGGTGCGGAAGCCAGGAATGCTCTCGAGCTTGTCGAGGGTGCCGCCGGTGTGGCCGAGGCCGCGCCCAGACATCATGGGGACGGCGATGCCGCAGACCGCCACCAGCGGTGCGAGGATCAGCGAAACCTTGTCGCCGACGCCGCCGGTGGAGTGCTTGTCCACGCGCGGCACCTTGAGATGCCCGAGCTCCAGCATCCGGCCACTTTCCAGCATCGCCGTGGTCAGCGCCTCGATCTCGTCGTCCGCCATCCCACGAAAGAGGATGGCCATCGCCAGCGCCGACATCTGGTAGTCGGGGACCTCGTCGGCAGCGTAGGCGCCCATCAGCGTCCGCCACTCGGCGGCCTCTATGCGACCCCCGTCCCGCTTGCGTTCAATCAGCTCGACGACATTCATGGCCCCGTCCCGCGAGAGGTGCTGGGCGTTAGATTCCACCCATACCGTTAAATGAATCGTGCCTCACGCCGGGAGTCTACACCATGATGATTACCAAGCAGATGAATACCTCTCTCAATGCCCAGGTTGGCAATGAGTTGGCTGCCAGCAACCAGTACGTCTGCATCGCCGCCTACTTCGATGGCGAAGGGCTGCCGACGCTCGCCAAGCACTACTTCAGCCAGGCTTCCGAAGAGCGCGACCACGCGATGCGTTTCGTGCGCCTTGTGCTTGATTCGGGCGGCGATTTGCACATCCCCGCGATTCCGGCACCGAAGACGGGATTCA
The DNA here is from genome assembly GCA_031363115.1 of Gemmatimonas sp. Lineage (GTDB taxonomy): Bacteria > Gemmatimonadota > Gemmatimonadetes > Gemmatimonadales > Gemmatimonadaceae > Pseudogemmatithrix. The sequence goes on along the minus strand of JANLTT010000198.1, from coordinate 7,550 downwards.
AGTCTGCCCTCGAGGCCGTGAAGCTCGCGCTCGACTCCGAGCTCAAGGTCACGAAGCAGATCAACGACATTGTGGACCTCGCGATCAAGGATAAGGACCATCTCTCCAAGAACGCGCTCGAGTGGTTCGTGAACGAGCAGCGTGAGGAAGTCTCGACCGCCGATACACTCGTGCGCATGGTGAAGCGCGCAGGCGAGCCGGGGTTGTTCCATGTTGAGGCCTTCCTGATGTCGGGCGGGCTGGCCGGCGGCGAAGGCGAAGCGGGCGCCGACGCCTGAGCAGGCACGCGCCGTCCCCGGCGGCGCGTGCCGCTGAGCTGCGCGCGCAACTCGAGCGCGCGCAGCTCGAGTACTACGTCCTTGACCGCCCCTCGCTCTCCGATGCGGACTATGACCGCTTCTTTCGCGAGCTCCAGGCGATTGAGCGCGATCACCCCGAACTTCGCGACGCCGACTCCCCCACCAGCCGAGTCGGCGCCGAAGTCAGCGAGAGCCATCTCGCCAAGCACGCGCATCTCGTCCCGATGGCGTCGCTCGACAACGCCTTCGACGAAGCCGAACTCACCGAGTGGGATGTGCGCCTACGCAAACTCGTTGGCGACGCGGTGGACAAAGATGGCTACTGCTGCGAACTCAAGATTGATGGCGCGGCCATTTCGCTCACCTATCGCAATGGTGTGTTGGAGATTGGTGCAACGCGCGGCAACGGCTCCGTTGGCGAAGATGTCACCGCGAATCTCCGCACCATCGCCGATGTCCCGCGCAAACTCACCGGCGACAACTGGCCTCCGCTCATCGAGATCCGCGGTGAGGTCTACATGGAGTTCGACGGCTTCGAGCGGATGAACGCCGAACGCGTCGCGGCGGGGGAACCGGTCTTCGCGAACCCGCGCAACTCCGCCGCCGGTGCGCTGCGCCAGAAGGATCCGCGCGAGACCGCGAAGCGTCCGCTCCGCTTCCTCGGCTACGCCTTCGCCGTGCCCGGCAGCGGCGGACTCCCGTTCAGCACGCAGTGGGAGCTGCTCGAAACACTCGCCTCGTGGGGCATCCCGACTCCACCGCATCGTCGCCGCTGCGCGACGCTCGATGACGTGCATGCGTGGAGCCGCGAGTTGGAGTCCACCATTCGCCCCACGTTGCCATTCGCCATTGATGGCGGCGTCGTGAAGGTGAACCGTCTCACGCTGCAGACCGAACTCGGCGTGATCGGCGGACGCGTGCCGCGGTGGGCCATCGCACGAAAGTTCGCGCCGGATATCGCCGAAACGCAGCTGCTCGACATCGAGGTGCAGGTGGGACGCACCGGCGCGCTCACTCCGCGCGCCGTACTCGCGCCGGTGGAAGTCGGTGGCGCGACCATCGCGTACGCGACGTTGCACAACTTCGAGCTCGTCGCCGAGAAAGACCTGCGTATCGGCGACACGGTGCTGGTGAAGCGCGCCGGCGAAGTGATTCCGCAGATCCTCGGCCCCGTGCCGGAGCGCCGCACCGGCACCGAGCGCAGCGTGCAGGTGCCGACGCACTGCCCCATCTGCAACACCGCTGTCGTGCGCGACGAAGAAGAAGTCGTGAGCTACTGCCCGAACCTCGCCTGCGCCGGGCGTCGACTCGAAGCGCTCGCGCATTTTGTCTCGCGCGCCGGCATGGATATCCGCGGACTCAGCTATCAGCGCCTCGAGCAACTCATTGGCGCCGGGCTCATGCAGGATGCGGCGGATATCTACGCGATCACCGCGGAGCAGTTGGTGCCGCGCAAGGATGACCCCACAAGCGGTGTGCCGGGATTCCAGGCGAAGAGCGCGACGGCGTTGATCGAAGCCATCGAGGCCTCCAAGCAGCAACCCCTCTCGCGCCTGCTCAACGCGCTCGGCATTCGGCACGTGGGCGCCGAGTCGGCGAAGCTGCTGGCGCGGAGTTTTGGGCACTTCGATGCGCTCGCCGCGGCCTCGCTCGATGAGATCGAAGCACTGCACGGCGTTGGCCACACGATGGCAGAGTCGGTCCGCGCCTGGCTCGACTCGCCGGCCATGCAGGACCTCATGCAACGCCTCCGCGCGGCGGGTCTCCGCCTCAACGAACCCCGGGCCGCCGAGGTGGATGGTGCCTTTAAGGGGATGAAAATCGTCCTTACCGGAACCCTCCCCACGCTCTCGCGCCCGGAAGCCACGGAATTGGTGGAGAACGCGGGGGGCAAAGTGACCAGTTCGGTATCCAAGGCCACCGACCTCGTGGTCGCCGGCGAAGAGGCCGGGAGCAAGCTCGAGAAGGCGCAACAGCTGGGCATTCAAGTGATTGACGAAGCCGAACTCTTGCGCCGTTTAGGCCGCTGACCCTTCTTTGACCGGACGATGACCTTCACCCTCGGCAAGTCCGCCCTCTCCGCCATCCCGCGCGCGTCGCTCACGACGTTGCGCGCCTCGCTCGTGCGCGACCTCGGCAACGGGTTCGCCACGGTGATGCAGGAGGCTGGCTATGCCGGCGGCGAAGCGGTTCTCGGTGGCATGCGCGATTGGTGCGCCGCGAACGGACTTGGCGCCCCGGAGACGCTGTCGTACGCGCAGTTCCAGCAGGCGGCCATCCGATTCTTTTCGGAGACGGGCTGGGGCACGGTGTCACTCGAGCCGATCGGCGACACCGCCGTCGCATTCGATAGCCCGGACTGGGCCGAGGCCGATCCGTCCAGCGCGATGCCCTTTCCGAGCTGCTACTACACGGCCGGACTGCTCGCCGATCTCTTCGGGCGCGTGGCGGACGGACCGTTGCAGTGCCTAGAGGTCGAGTGCCGCTCAAACGGCGCCGAGCGATGCCGCTGGCTCCTCGCGAGCCCCGAGGTGATTGCGCATGTGTACCAGCGCCTCACCGAAGGCGTGGCGTACCGGGACTCGCTCGCCGAACTGGCGTAGTCGGGCGGCACGGTCGCGCGGAACCTGCGCGCACCATTCGCGGTTCGTTTCACATGCCGATTCTTCCGATTGCCGTTGATTCCGTCGAGGCGCTCGCCGAGCTCCCTGGGCGCACGATTGTGTTCAAGGACAGCCTGACCTGCGATCTGTCGCAGTGGGCCGCGCACCAGATGTCGAAGCTCGTCGCGCAGGACGCGGACATCACGCTGCAGCGCGTGGACGTGCGCGCGCAGCGTCCGCTCTCGCTGGCGATTGAATCGCATTTCGGCGTGCGCCACGAGTCGCCGCAGATCTTGATCATCGAGGACGGCAAGGTCGTTTGGCATGCCTCGCACCGCGCGCTCTCGGTGGATCGCGTCCGCGATGCGATCAAGGGCGCCGTGGCGGGCATCGGCGCGCGGATGTAGCTAGCGGATGTCGCTGGCGGGTGCGCGCGTCGCCGACGGCGCGGTCAGCCGAAGTCGGCGTACTTCGGATTGGGGATGAGTTCACCCTCCACGATCTGCTCGCGGTCCCACGGCAGCACGATGCGCGATTCCGTTTCGAGCCCGAAATAGTTGGGCATATACGGCCCGGTCTTGAAGCTCACGGCGGTCCGCACTTCACGTGCGCCGGCATTCACGATGGCGGCAATCGCGAGCCGCATCGTATCGCCATTGTTGCAGGTCTCATCCACAATCAGCACGCGCCGCTTGAGCACATCGGTGGGCGCCGCCGAGAGCACGGCGGGCGTCTCGCGAATGGTGTCGGAGTGATAGCGGCGGCTGACGATGATCGAGTGGAAGGGGCGGTCGAGCATGGCCGCGACCACCGCGCCCGGGACCACGCCCGCGGTCGCGACCCCGATCACGACCTCCGGGTCGAAGGTCTTGGAGACCTTGAGCGCCAGGGCGCGGGAGAGCTCGCCGAAGAAGGGCCAGTCGACGATCATCGTCTCGCGGGGGGCGGGCTGGCGGCGCGTGGGCATCGTAGGGTCTCGGAACGGGGTCTGGAGCGAAGTCTAAACGGCGGGCACCGCGAGTTGCCCCCCCCTCACCGCATCAATAGCTTATGCGGACCACCCGCTTAGCCCTCAAAGACCGTCTATGTCCTTCTGGGACCGCCTCTTCGGCGGCCGCTCCGACACCGCGCAGGACCGGCAGCGCCTCGATTATTTGAACGAGGCGCTGATCTTGGAGCGTCAGGGTGATTTCGACGCGGCGGTGACCTCCTACCGACTCGCACTTCGCGAGCGGCCGGATGACATCAAGGTGCTGCAGAATCTCGCCATCGCCCTCAGCAAGATTGGGCGTGTCGAGGAAGCCATTCGGGCGTACCGGAAGGCGTTGGAAATTGACCCCACGCAGGCGGGGGCGCATTACGGCGTTGCCTTCCTGCTGATCAAACGCGGCGAAGGTGCGTTCGCCGTGAAGCACCTGCGCGCCTTTCTCGCGCATCCGCCGGCCGGCCCCGATGCCGAACGATGGGTGGCGCATGCGCAGGCCACGCTCGACTCGCTGTTGACCACCGACAGCACCCAACCTTCCGCCGGGACCTGACGTTGGGGAAGATCCTCGCAATTGTCAGCCAAAAGGGTGGCGTCGGCAAAACGACGACCGCCGTGAATCTCGCCGCCGCCTTCGCGCGCCGCGGCATGAAGACGCTTCTCGTGGACGTGGACCCGCAGGGCTCCGTGCGCTTTGGCGCCGGACTCCGAAAGGGGCATCCCACCTACGGCTTCGCCGATTTTCTCGCCGGCGAACGCTCACTGCGTGAAGTCCTCCTGCCCACCACCCTACCGTGGATGCGCGTGATGCTCGCCGGAAGCGTGACGGAGATGGCGGACCACACGCATTACGGCGAACAGATCGCATCGTCGGATCTGCTGCCGCGGATGCTCGCGGCGGCGGCGCAGCGTTGCGACATCGTCGTCGTGGATACGCCCCCCGGACTCGGCCCCGTCACGCGCCGCACGCTGGAGTCCGCCGATCGTGTGCTCGTGCCGCTGCAGGCCGAGCCGCTCGCGCTGCAGACGACCCCGCAGATCCTTCGCGGGATACAGGACATCGTGACGACCCACGAACAGCTCGTCTTCGATGGCATCCTCCTCACGATGTACGAGGCGGGGAATCCGGCGTGCGAGACGACGGTGCAGTACATCCGCGAGAAGGTGCCGGCGCACCTCATGCTCGACATCGTGATCCCGCGGAGCTCCGCGCTCGCCGAGGCCTTCGCGGCGGGACAGCCCGCGGTGGTGCGCTCGCCTGCCGACGCGGCATCGCAGGCCTACGTGAATCTCGCGACGCGCCTCGCGGAACGAACGGCGGCATCCATGGCCGAAGCCACGCCGGGATGATGTCGTCCGTGCGACGGCTCGCCGCGCCGCTTTCGGTCGTGGTGGCTGCAGTGATTGGTTGTGCGGATCTCGGCGCGCCCGGAGGCATCGGCGCGCTCGACTTCACCGGTGTGCCGTTCCCTGCCGTCGTCACCGGCGACACGATGCGCGACACTTTGGGCATCGCGGCCCCGCTACGGGCCACGGTCTACGACGGCGCGGGTGGAGTGATTGCGGGCGCCGACGTCCAGTACGTCTCGCTCGACACCGGGGTGGTGATTGACGCGAATGGCTTCCTGCGCGCCACGAGGCGCGATGGCACCGTACGCGTACTGGCCACCGTGAACGGACTGCAATCGCAGCAGCGGTTGATTGCCATCACCCGCTCGCCGGATTCGGTCAAGGCCGGCACCACGGCGCTCTCGTTCACGTATCGCATTCCCGATGCAGCGGCGAACGTCAGCCCCGCGATGTCACTCAATGTGAAGAGCAACGACACCACCGGTGCGTTAAGCCCAAACGTCACTGGTTGGCTCGTGCGCTGGCGCGTCGTGCACAACGGCGACACCCTCGCACCGACCGACACGGCGATTGCCGCGCTTTGGTCGTCGTCGGGCTCGCGCCACACGATACGCGACACGACCAAGACCGATGGCGCCGCGTCCCGCCGGCTTCGCATCTACTCCAATCTCCTCCCGCTGCAGCCCGACAGCTTCATCGTGATCGCCGAAGTGAAGCATCGCGGCGCGCATGTCGTGGGGAGTCCTGTTCGGTACGTCGTGCGGATCAATCCCCCGACGCTGTAGCTGGTCCTGGCCCTTAGCCGAGTACCCGCATGATTGCGAATGGAGGCCCTCGCCCCCCCCTTGGGACACTCACGCAGATCTTCTTTGATTCCGTCGAGAAGTTCCAGCTGCCGAATGCGTATCAGTCCAAGAAGGACGGGAAGTACGTGCCGCTTTCGCACGCCGACGTGCTGCGCCGCGTGCGCCACATCGCACTTGGCCTCGCCTCCATTGGCGTTGAGCGTGGTGCGCGAGTTGGCATCATGTCGGAGAATCGTCCCGAGTGGGCGATGGCCGACTGGGCCTGCCTCTGCAGCGGACTGACCGATGTGCCGATCTACCCGACCCTGCCGGCGGAGCAGATCGTGCATCCGCTCAACGACTCGGGCGCGCTCGCGCTCTTTGTCTCGACCGCGGACCAGGCGAAGAAGGCGGCGTCGGTGCGCAGTGAGTTCAAGACGGTGCGCACCATCATCAGCTTCGTGGATGCCAAGCCCGATGGCGTGGACATGACGATCGCCGAACTCGAGGCCAAGGGCGCCGCGTTCGACAGCGCCGCGAAGGCGGCCGAGTTCAAGGCCGCTGCCCTGACGGTGCAGCCCCACGACCTCGCGACGCTGATCTACACCTCGGGCACCACCGGTCTCCCGAAAGGCGTGATGCTCACGCACGACAACATCTCATCGAACGTGAAGGCCTCGCAGAAGAAGGTGCCGGTCACGCAGGGCGACGTCGCGCTGAGTTTCCTGCCGCTCTCGCACATCTTTGAGCGCATGGGCGACTATCTGTTCTTCTCGATGGGCGTGAGCATCGCCTACGCGGAGAGCATCGACACGGTGCCGCTCAATCTTTCGGAAGTGCGCCCGACCTACTGCATGTCGGTGCCGCGTCTGTTCGAGAAGATGTACGCGCGCGTGGTGGAGAACGCCGTCTCGGGCGGCGCGGTGAAGGCGAAGATCTTCCACTGGGCCGTGGCCGTGGCCGATCGCTGGGCCGATGAAGTGCTCGCGGGGCGTCAGCCGGGTGCCTTCCTCGCGTGGCAGTACGGCATCGCGCAGAAGCTGGTGTTCTCCAAGCTCAAGGAACGCACCGGCGGGCGACTCAAGTACTTCGTCTCTGGCGGCGCGCCGCTCACGCCGAGCATCAACAAGTTCTTCTATGCGGCGGGGCTGAAGATCCTTGAGGGGTATGGCCTCACCGAGACCTCGCCCGTGATTGCGGTGAACAGCGATGATGCGTTCCGCATCGGGACGGTCGGGAAGCTCGTCGAAGGATGCGAAGTCATGATTGCCGCGGACGGCGAGATTCTCACCCGCGGCCCGCACGTCATGAAGGGCTACTACAATCGCCCCGACGCGACGGCCGAGTGCATTGATGCCGAGGGCTGGTTCCACACCGGCGACATCGGCGTGCTCGAGGACGGTTTCCTGCGCATCACCGATCGCAAGAAGGACATCATCGTGACCGCCGGCGGCAAGAACATCGCGCCGCAGCCGATCGAGAACCGAATCAAGACCAACAAGTACGTCTCGCAGGCCGTGATGATCGG
>JANLTT010000182.1:0-8154 GCA_031363115.1 Gemmatimonas sp. | reverse complement strand
GCACCGATCACCGCGGTGCGGCTCGCCAACAGCTCACGAGTGGAGGCGTACTGTGCAAACTCAGGACGCTCGCGCCCAGCTTCGGGGAGCGTCGCTTCCGCGGTTGGTAGCGCGAGGACCGTGGCGGCACCGACAGCGCGGCCCGTTAGAGAGGCGAGCACCTCACGAAGCGCGCGTTCGTCGGACTGAGCCTCCACAAGCAGTTGCTTGCGACGCGCGACCTCGGCATCGAGCAGCGCCGACTCGCTGGCGAGGGCGGCACCCGCGTCGACCCGGGCCTGCGCGACGCGCCGGCGCTCCGTCAGGTCGGTGATTGCGGCCTCGAGCGCCCGTTGCTGCGCCTGCCGCAATAGCACACCGAAGAACGCCTCATTTACCTGCGCCCGCTGCTGCCAGAGTACGCTGCGCACCCCCGCTTGCCCCTCGGCGAGTTGCGCCTGCTCCACGGTGGAGCGTGCGCCACGTGACGGATCAAAGAGCGTCGCGCGCGCCGTGAGGTAGGAATCGAATTGTTGATTGAGCGGACCAAGGGCCGCGCCGCCCGGAAGCGAAGGGACGTCGGAGAGATAGGTCCCCGAGGCGGCGACTCCGAGGGTGGGGAGTCGCTCGCGTCGGAGCGTCTCGCTACGCAGTGCGGATTGCTCAGCGAGTAGTTGGCCCTGCGCGGCACGTGCGTCAGCGGACTCGGCGAGCCGGTGCAATGTGCCGAGGGTGAGTGTGTCTTGCGCGCCGAGTGCGTTGCCGAGCGCGCTGTCGAGTGAGACAAGGAGCAGAAGGGCGAACGTGAGATTGCGCGCGAGGGCGCGCCGGAGCGTGATCGGCAACATCGCGCCCTCCATGCGGATCGATGGCGAGGGTATCATGGCCGCAACGCGTTGAGGATGAAGCGCGGAAGATCTTCGCGACGCTGGTCGAGAAAGCGCTGGAATCCGTCGTCGTCGAGCGAGAACGCCGCCGAGAGGATTGGTCGAGCGATGAAGGGAAAGACACTGAGTGCCATGACGTTCACCAGCAGTTGCTGCAGGTTCATCGGGCGCATGGTCCCTTGCGCGACCCGCTCGGCGATCATGCGCTCGACCACGGGGATGGTTCGCGCAGCGATTTCCCGTGGTACCGTGCCAATGGCGGCGCGCATCAGGGTCTCCAGCCGCTCCGGGTGATGCGTCGCCTCGGAGAGGATGTAGCCGGGAATGAACGGCGCCTGGCGCACCGCATCGATGTAGCCTTGCACGAAGGCGGTGATGAGGTCCTCGAGCACCATCCCCGGCATCGGATTCGGTGCGAAGGCCGGCATCAGCGTTTGCGCCGCTTCAATGAACACGCGCTCGGCGAGATCGTCCTTGGAGCCGAAGTAATAGTGAACGAGGGCCTGGTTCACCCCGGCTTCGGCGGCGATTTCCTGCACGCGGGCGCCGGAGGTGCCGCGCCGGATGAAGACCGTACGGGCGGCAGCGAGGATGCGGGCTTCGGTATCGCGGTCTCGGGGCATGCGGTGCTGACAAAGGAAAGGTGAGAAATTAATTAGTTAATTAAATAGTCAATTTAATTCCTCGTCCTGTCAACCCCTCCGGGTCCCGAAACCCATCTCCGCTGGGTTCGTAGAGCCATTATCTCCGCGCCCGCCCCACCCGGCGCGCACCGCCTCTCCCATTTGGAGTACCACCATGACGTTCTGTGTCCGACGCACATTCCTCGCCGTCGCCCTCCTCGCCAGCGCATCAACCGTTGCGTCCGCTCAAGATCAGGTCCTCCTCGGCGGTCGCCCACAGCGCATTGGCGGATTCGGCGGGCCCATCGTTCGAGTGACCCAGGTGGCCGGTGAGACCGCCGTGATTGCCGGCGGGGGTGGTGCTTTCCTCATCAACCGCCGCTTCGCGATTGGCGGATCGGGGTTCGGCGGCACCACCGCGGCCGACGTCATCATCGGTGGCACTCCACAGCGCGGTGAGATGGACTTCGCGTACGGCGGCCTCACGCTCGAGGTCATCACCCGGCCGTCCAAGCTCGTGCACGCGACCTACGGCGTGCTCATTGGCGGCGGCACCGTCTCTGTGTGGCCCGACAATCTCCGTCCGCGCAACCCGACAGAGGTCGGCGACCCCTTCGGCGCGCTCGAGCCGCAGCTCGGCATTGAGCTCAACCTCTCGCGCTTCGCGCGCGTCGGCCTCAATGGCGGCTATCGCTTCACCTTCGGAAGCGAGATCGAAGGACTCGTGAACAAGGATCTCAACGGCGCAAGCGGCACGCTGCTCGTGCGATTCGGGGCGTTCTAACGCAGCAGCGCGTCGCGCGGGGTCACGAGCTGCAGGACAGCATCGAACACCCCGCGCGATGCCGCGCCCACTCGGGGCGCTTCTCCGCAAATGCCTCGCGCCCCGGCTGGTCCTCATACGGCCGCCGCATCACCTCAAGCAGCTCCTGCACCATCGTGTCATCGCCCATCGTTGCTTTGTCGATGGCCTGCTGCGCCAAATAGTTCCGTAGCACGTACCGCGGATTCACTCCGTGCATCGCCGACTGCCGCGACGCGCGCGGGCGCCACTGCCGGAGCCACGCCGCAAGCCGAACGAGATGCTCGACGCGCTTCGGCTCGTTGTAGAACACATCGCCGAGCAAGGCGACTGCCTGTGCGTCATCGGCGGGAATCACGGCCGGCATCCCGCCGAGCGCGCGGAAGAAACGCGTATAGTCCATCTCCGCCTGCTGCAGGAGCGTCAGCCCCTCCTGCGCAATCGCCTCGTCTTCGCCATCGAGCCCACTCAACCCAAGTTTCGCCGCCAGCATGGCGCGATACTCCGTGTTGAACGCCTCCACATACCGCTCAAGCCCGCGCGTCAGCGGCTCTATCGTCGCAAAGAGCGGACGAATCGCATCGGCGAGCCGTTCAAGATTCCACTGCCCAATCCCAGGCTGCTGTGAATACCGATAGCGACGTCCCTGTGCATCGGTCGTGTTCGGCGTCCAATTCGGATCGAAATCATCGAGCCACCCGTACGGCCCATAGTCAATCGTCAGGCCGAGGATGCTCATGTTATCGGTGTTCATCACTCCGTGCACGAAGCCAACGCGCATCCAGTGCACGAGCATCGTGGCGGTGCGCTCGCAGATCTCCGTGAACCACTGCGCGTACCGCGCGGGATCGGCGGCATCGATGTGCGGGAAGTCGCGCGAGATCGTGAAGTCCGCGAGCTGCTGCAACAACGCCGTGTCCTCGCGCGCCGTGAGAATCTCGAAGTTGCCGAATCGAATAAAGCTCGGCGCCACGCGACAGACAATCGCTCCCGGTTCCAACTCGGGATTCCCATTGTAGAACATGTCGCGCGTGACGAGATCGCCGGTCCGCACCACCGACAACGCACGCGTGGTCGGTACGCCGAGGTGGTGCATCGCCTCGCTGCACAGAAACTCGCGAATGCTCGAGCGCAGCACCGCGCGCCCATCGGCGGTGCGCGAGTAGGGCGTCGGGCCGGCGCCCTTGAGTTGCAACTCCCATCGCTCGCCACGCGCGTTGATCGCTTCGCCGAGCGTGATGGCGCGCCCATCGCCGAGTTGTCCCGCCCAGTGGCCGAACTGATGTCCGCCATAGCAGGCCGCGTATGGCTCCATGCCGGAGAGCAGGGCGTTCCCGCCAAAGACCTCGGCGAATCGCGGGCTCAAATGGTCGTCGGCATCGAAGCCAACAATGGACGCCACCTCGTGCGCATGCGCGAGCAGGGTCGGACGCGCCACTGGCGTCGGATGCACTGGGCTCCAACAGGCGCCGAGCACCTGACGGCGTTCATTGGTGGTGCGAGGATCGCCGGGGAGCTCACGGACGAAGCGATTGTCAAAGCGAAGCGAGGCGGGCACGGTCGAAAGCTACTGGACGTCGAGTGCCAGTTGTTCCCAGCGCACGGCGTCGCCGATGCGAATCGTCCCGCCAATGATGACCTGTGCAAAGGCGCCGCCACCCCAATTCGTGCGCAGCGCGTCCTGCAGTCCGGTATGCGCCTCATCCATCCGTTCGCAGGGGGTCGTGTGTCCGCCAATCTTGATCACCGTCTCCCCGATGCGTAGCAGTTGCCCGCGCGTCTCCATGAGCACGATGCCGCTGATCATCAGGTTGGCGCGCCGCGCGGCGGGAGGAATCTGCGCCGCGAGTTCCTGTTGCACGCGGTCCCAGACTTCGCGCTCAATTACCGTCACCTGGCGCCGCGTACTCCGACCCACACTGCCGGCCACGCCTTTCCCGGCGATGAGCTCCACACTCTCGAGTGGATCCATCGTGCCGCGATGCGCGCGTTTCGACCAAATCGCTTCGAGTCGTCCGTTGACTGCCTTCATGGCCAGACGCTCCGCAGAAATTCGATCTGACGCGCGAGCCCATCGGCGCGCGCCACCGGATCGGGATCGAATTGCGATTCCTGCTCCGCGAGATTCCGCGTCAGCAGATGCCCGAGCTCGGAGTAGACACGCAACTCACACCGACCGCGCGTCATCGTGATATTGAGGCAGAAGCGCTGCGCCCCCGCGAGCGGGGTGAGCGTGTCACGGTCGCCCTGCACAATGATGGTGGGAGGCATCCCCGTCGTCGCCTGCGCGATCGGCGAGAGCGCCGCCCCGGTGGCGCGTCCACGGAGCAGGCGCGCGAAGTGCGCGTCCCGCTCGACATCCAGGGCCGGTGAGAGCAGGGCCAGCGCATCGAATCCCCGATTCAGCGCCGCGAAGGGACACCCGACCGTCACGGTCGCCGCGGCGAGATGTCCCCCCGCCGAGACTCCATAGCCCGCCACGCGGTCCCGCGCGAAGCCGAGCGAGTCCGCATGCGCGCGCGCCCAGATGATGCCCGCGCAGACATCCTCGAGTGCATCAATCGGCGTGTGGGTGCTGTCGGAAAGCCGATACTCCAGTGCAATCGCGACCACGCCCGCGCGGGCGAACTCTTGGGCCGCGGCGTAGACCCACTCCGGGCTCCCCGAACTCCAGCCACCTCCGTGCAGCAGAATCACCGCCGCGCGCACGGTCGTGTCGGTCACCGGGGGCGTAAACAGATGTGCCTTGAGCGTATCCCCAGCGACCACGCGATACGGCGTCACGGTTGGCCGACCCGCCGCTCCTCCGCCGGGAAGCGTGGCGCAGGAGGCGAGGACGACGAGCAGAACGGCAGTGAGTGGCGAACCGATACGCGGTGGCACGGTCGGGAGGGGTCGGCGGTTGATACGAGGCTGGTCCACGATGTACGATGCGTGGTTGCTTGCACTCGCTCAACCCTCTGTCCCACCAAGTCATGGCCGGCGCCAGTCTGCTCGCACTGATCGACGACATCACCTCCATCCTCGATGACGTCGCCACCATGAGTAAGGTGGCGGTGCAAAAGACGAGTGGCGTCGTGGGCGATGACCTGGCGCTGAACGCGGAGCAGGTGGTGGGTTTCTCCCCCGATCGGGAAATTCCGGTCGTCTGGGCGGTCGCCAAGGGTTCGTTCGTCAACAAGCTGATTCTGGTCCCGGCGGCGCTCCTCATCAGCGCCTTCGCCCCTCGGTTGATCGTGCCGCTATTAATGATTGGCGGCCTCTACCTCTGCTTTGAGGGCTTCGAGAAGGTCTTCCATAAGTGGTTGCACACCCCGGAGGACAAGCAGCATCAGGAAGTGGTCCGTGCGGCGGTGAAGGACACCACGATTGACCTCGTCGCACTCGAGAAGACGCGGATCAAGGGCGCCATCCGCACCGATTTCATCCTCTCGGCGGAAATCGTCGTCATTGCCCTCGGGACCATGGCCTCGGCCCCGATGCTGCAGCAAATCGGCGCGCTCAGCGTGATCGGGATCGGGATTACGGTGCTCGTCTACGGATTGGTGGCCGGCATCGTGAAGCTCGACGATTTGGGGTTACGGCTGATTGCCGCCGGAGGGGTGGGGAGGCGGCTGGGCTCCGGCATCATCTGGGTGGCTCCCTGGCTCCTCAAGACCCTGAGCGTGGTCGGGACGGCGGCGATGTTCCTGGTCGGCGGGACGATTTTGGCGCACGGGGTGCCCCCGATCGAGCACGGGATTGCCGCGGCAGCCGAGGCCGTGGGGGCGCTGAGTGGCGTCCTGACCCTGCTGCTGGAGGGCGCCTTCGGTATGGCGGCCGGCGGGCTAGCGGTGGCCTTCCTTGTGGTGTGGCGGCGGCTGAAGCCGAAGGGCGCGCGGGCCTGAGCCGCCTTGGGGCTGTGTAAGTCAGTCTTGACAGCCGGACCCTTCGTTCCCATACTTTGTTCGGCAGTCGAACAAAGACAGGCACATGGCAGCTCGCCACGGGCCACGAACCCATCGGTCCCCGGACCCGGAGTTTTCGCATGCGTTTGCGCTCCTCTCTCCTCTTGGCTTCAGCCGCTGCGCTCCTCGCGGTGGGTTGCCGCGACAGCGAGCCCACTGGGCCGGCTCCAATCTCGACCGAAGCTCGCGTCTTCATCGACAACTTCATCGCCGCCGACTACCAGGCTTTCGCTGGCTCGAAGCTCGACGCGATCCAGCTCGACAACGTCGTGAAGTATCGCGGCACGTCGTCGCTCCGCGTCTCGACCGGCCCGACCGGCTCCTACGCGGGCGGTGCCTTCGTCGCCACCGAGGTGCGAAATCTCGCGGGCTACAACGCCATCACGTTCTACGCGCGGTCGAGCGTCGCCGCCACGCTGAATGTCGCCGGCCATTCGAACGACAACACCGGCAACTCGCTCTACACGACCGAGCGCAACAACATCGCGCTCACGACGGCGTGGACCAAGTACACGATTCCCATTCCCAATCCCGCGCGCCTCTCGGCCGAAAGGGGTCTGTTGTTCTTCGCCGAGGGCGCAGAGGGCGCGTCCGGGTACGATTTCTGGCTCGACGATATCCGCTATGAGAACCTCCCGGGCATCACGAACCCGCGTCCGGTAATGGCGGCGGCGACTGCGGCCGCTGAGATCGGTGGGACATATCAGATGGGCGGTCTCACGGTGACGTTCGCCGTTGATGGCGTCGACCAGACCGTCAAGGCGTTCCCGGGCAACTTCTCCTTTGTCTCGTCCTCGCCGGCGACCGCGACGGTCTCGGCGTCAGGCCTCGTCTCTCTTCTCGCTGCCGGCACGACGAACGTCACCGCGACGCTCGGCGGAGTCGCCGCGACGGGTGCCGTCGCCCTCACCGCGATTGCCCCGCCGGCCGTTGCTGCGCCGACGCCGACACGGCTCGCGGCCGATGTCATCTCGCTCTTCAGCAACGCGTATACGAACCGCACGGTTGATAGCTGGTCCGCGTCGTGGGACGTCGCCGACGTGAGCGACGTGCTGATCGCTGGCAATGCGGTGAAGCGCTACAATGGCCTCGCATACGCTGGCGTGCTCTTTGAGACCGCCCCGGTGAATGCGACGACGATGACGCATCTGCATGTTGACGTCTGGGTGAACAACGCGACGAACTTCAAGGTCAAGCTCGTGGATTTCGGCGCCAACGGCGTATTTGCCGGCACCGACAACTCCGAGTCCGAGGTGACGTACACCCCTGGGTCCACGCCGCCACTGGTGACGGGCGCATGGGTCAGCCTCGATATCCCGATGACTGCCTTTGGCGGACTCACGGGGCGTACGGCGCTTGCACAGATGGTCATCTCGGGCACGAGCCCGACGACCTACATCGACAACGTCTACTTCTACAAGGTGCCGGGTCCGCCGCCGGTGACGGCGCCGACCGTGGCCGCGCCGACCCCGACGTACCTCGCGGGTGACGTGATCTCGCTGTTCAGCAACGCCTACACCAACGTCACGGTTGATCGCTGGTCGACCGATTGGGACGTGACGGACGTGGCCGACGTGCAGATTGCCGGCAACGACACGAAGCGCTACACGAACCTGACCTTTGCCGGCATCGAGTTCCTCGCGGCGAACGCGGTCAACGCCACCACGATGACGCACTTCCGTCTCGACATCTGGACCCCCGACGCCTCGGCCGTGCCGGCGGCGTTCAAGGTCAAGCTGGTGGACGCGGGTGCGAACGGCGTCATTGGCACGGGTGGTGACGACAAGGAGCACGAACTCTCCTACGAAGCCACCACGACCCCGGCGCTCACGACCGGCGCGTGGATCACCCTCGCCATCCCGCTCGCGAATTTCACCGGCCTCACCACGCGCGCGAGTCTGCAGCAGTTGATCCTC
>JANLTT010000097.1:0-29686 GCA_031363115.1 Gemmatimonas sp. | reverse complement strand
GCCGCTCGTGGGCAGTGCCCCTCTGCTGCTGCTCTCTGCGGCAATCTTCCTGCTCGGCGCACTCGGCGTAGGGCTGTGGGTCTCAACGGTCGCCGAAACCCAGCAGCAAGCCCTCTTCGTCACCTTTGCGCTGCTGCTCGTGTACATCCTGATGAGCGGGCTCTTCACCCCCATTCGCGGGATGCCCGACTGGGTGCGGACCGTGGCGCAGGTGAATCCGATGCTGCACTTCGTGGCGATCGTCCGCGGGGTGATGCTCCGCGGCGCGACCTTCATGGACATCCTGCCGCGCCTGGGTGCCCTCACGCTGATTGGCGGGACGATGCTGACGCTGGCCGTCAGTCAGTACCACAAGCGCGCGGAATAGAGGCTTTCGTCTTGGGGCGTTAGCTTTCCCGCCGTGATGACCGATGCCGCCCCCCGCCCAACCCTGCGCAGTCGCTTCGCCGCCATCTGGCCGCGACTGCGTCGGGTGCTGTTGATTGCCATCGCGGTCGTGCTGATCGGCCCCATCATCATCTCCCTCTCGTTCAATGTCCTGCAGCCGCCAACGACCGCAATGATCTTGCGGCGCACGGCGCAGCGCGCCTTCGAAGGGAAGCGACCGATCTACCCGGTGCGCGACGTCGTGCGTCGCGCCGAGATCTCACCGGCGTTGCGCCGCGCGGTGCTCGCCGCCGAGGATGATCGCTTCTACCTGCATTGGGGATTCGATCTCGTGGAGATCGGGAAGGCGCTCGACCGCGCAGAACGCGGCGGGCGACTGCGCGGTGCCTCGACGATCACGCAGCAGGTCGCCAAGAACATCTTCCTCTGGGAAGGTCGCTCGTATCTCCGAAAGGGATTCGAGGCGTATCTGACGCTCGTGTTGGAGCTGACGCTACCGAAGGAGCGGATTCTTGATCTCTATGTGAATCTGGCCGAGTGGGGTGATGGCGTCTTTGGCGCAGAGGCGGCGGCGCGCAAGCACTTCGGACGGTCCGCGAAGAACCTCACGGCCGACCAAGCAGCGCGGCTCGCGGCCATTCTTCCCGCACCGCGGCGATGGTCGCCCAATGGGTCCGTCGCGACGCGACGCGGCGCCATCATCTCGGCGAAGATGCGATACGCCGCGCCGCGCGAATAGTCGGGGCAAACGATTGGCGGCGCGACTCCGAAGAGCCGCGCCGCCAATCCAACAGAATGCGAACTGAGACTTAGAAGCGGAAGCCCAGGCCGACGACCACGGAACCGTCGCCGCCGCCCTTCATCTGCTTGAGGTAACCGGCGGTGGCCTCGAACATCAGGAAGCCAACGGAAACGTTCGGGTTCCACGCCCATTCCTTCGCGTCCACGTTGTACGCGGCCTCAAGGCCGAGGTCGAGCAGCGGGAGCGGTGAGAAGTGCGGGCCACCGCCAACAAGAATGACGTTGGTGGCTTCGGCACCAGGAATCGGGGACTTCATGCGCGTATACGATGCCGAGCCCATCAGCTTGAAGATCAACACGGGGACGCCAACGCGCGCGTACGCACCGATACCGATCTCCGTGTCGAAACCGGGCTCGCTCGGCGGAACCACTGCCTGCGCACCGAGACGGATGTCGAGGAGCGGGATCTGCGCCTGAAGCGGAGCAGCGGCAATCGCCACCAGACCCACCGTGGCCAACAGACGACGAAGCATCATGAACCTCTCGAAAAAGTGAGACCTGCGGGAGCTACGTCCCTACAGTGAAATGACGACCAATGGGTCCCAGAGGTCAAGGCGTACGTACCCCACGACCCGCACTCCAGGGCGCACCCGCTGCCGCGAGCGCCTCCTGGAGGTGCGCCACGTCACCAATCATGAGGGCCCGCAGGTCACGTTCGAAGGCCACCAACTCGGCCTCGGCCAGTCCTGCCTCGCGTACCTGCGTGGCGGTCGGCGTCTGCCGATGGCCGAACTGCATGGCCACGTAGGCACGGCCGAACATGGAAATCTCGTTGGATTGATCAAGGCGCTGCCGGGCCGGATCGCCACCGAGACGACGGGCAAGCGCGGCGACGGTCGTCTCGACGGAATCCATGCGCGCGAACAACGCGGCATCAGCGCGCGGCGCGGCGGTCACACTTGCCCGCGCGTGGCGCAGCCCGTCGCGAATCACGCCGAGCTCCTCGTCCGCTGCTGTGAGGCGGCGCATGAGATCGGCAACGCGTCCCTGGAATGCGGCGACGGCCACGAAGTCGGTGCTGCCGCGCACACTCGGCACGGGCTTCACTTCAAACGATTGTGGTGCGCCGAGTGTGCGTACGCCGGTAGCGGACGAGAGCACTAGCGTGGCCGTATAGCGTCCGGGTGCCACGAGCGGACCAGCCGCCTCGCCAGCCCACGGGGGACGGAATGCGGGCGGATTCAGATTCACCGGGACCGGCGCCGGCCCGCGCATGTCCCACGTGATGCGATGTAAACCCACGCTCGCCGGTGCGGTGAGCATACGCACACGCTGTCCCTGCGCATCGCTGATCACCACGAAGAGTTGCGGACCACGTTCGAGCGATTCCGCGCGCAGACGATCGTAGCCCGGAAACGGGGTATCGGCGTTTCGATCGCGAAGTGCCGTCTCCTCCGCGCGACGCGTCTCCTGCGCGGTCTTGGGCAACTCGCGCACGTAGTACGTGAGATGCGCGCCGAGCGCGGGATTCTCGGTGGTGAAATCGTCGCTCCCGATCTCCGGACGTCCCTTGGCCTGTCCGACCTGCACCGGAATGAACCACCACGCATCGCGCACGGGGAGCAACGCGCCGGCGTCAGCGGTCATCCCAGAGGCAATGGCGCGAAGCGGCGTGTAGTCGTCGAGGATGTAAACGCCACGTCCAAAGGTCGCGACGACGATGTCGTTGTCGCGGCGATGCAACTGCACATCGCGCACGGGAATCGTGGGGATGCCATTGCTCAGCTTGTGCCAGTTCGTCCCGCCGTTGGGCGACCAGAAGAGGCCCGACTCAGTCCCCGCAAAGAGCAACTCGGGGCGCACATGATCCTGCTGAATGGTCCAGACCAGAGATCCACGCGGCAGATCGCCGGCGATGGACTTCCAAGTGCGGCCGAGGTCGGTGCTGACGAAGGCGAATGGGGTAAAGTCGCCGATCTTGTGGGCATCGGCGGCGACGAAGATGGTGCGGCCATCGTGCACGGACATCTCCACATCATTCACGAATGAGAGCGGCGGGAGGCCGGGAAGCGCGGTCGCGCGCGCCCAGCGCTCACCACCATTGGCGGTAACCTGCACGAGACCGTCGTCGGTGCCGACGGCAATCGTGCCCGCAGTCACCGGCGATTCGCTGATGGCCGTGGTCGTGGCGTACTTGGACATCGCTCCATTGTCGTGCAGCGCATCCACGCTCCAGGTGCGACCGAAGTAGCGCTGTTCGTAGCGATTAAGGCCCTGCGTGAGATCTCCGCTGATGGCGGTCCAGCTGCTGCCGCGATCATCGCTGCGCCAGACGCGCTGCGAGCCGTAGTAGATGCGACCGGCCTGCTGCGGGCTCATCTCGAGTGGCGAGTCCCAGTTCCAACGTTCGGGCGCGTCACCGGTCGCGGGCTGCGGCTGGATGTTCACGGCTTCATCGTTGCGCCGATCCTTGCGCACGAGATTTCCTTCCTGCCACATCATGTACGCGATGTCGGGATCTCCGGGCTCGAAGGCGACGCCGTAGCCGTCCGCGCCGAGCGTGACATACCAATCCTGATTCCGAATGCCGTCCTCGTTCATCGTGCGCGAGGGGCCAACGAGGGTGCCCAAGTCCTGCGCGCCCACGAGGACGTCGTAGAAGGGGGCGCGATCACTCAGCGCGACCTTGTAGAGCTGCGAGATCGGGAGATTCGGAAAGTGCCGGAAGCGCACACCGTCGTCGAAGCTCTCGTAGAGGCCGGCATCGGTGCCGACAATGAGGTGACGCGGGTCGCGCGGGTCAATCCAGAGCGCGTGGTTGTCGGAGTGCTTGTCGTGCCCGCTCTCGAGATTGGTGAAGGTGCGGCCGCCATCGCGCGTGACATTGATGAAGACGTCCATTTGGTAAACGACGTCGGCATCAACGGGAGAGGCTTCGATTTCCTGATAGTAGTGTGGGCCCGTCCCGCCGGAGATGTAGCTGTTGCGCTTCTCCCAGCTCTCACCCTTGTCACGTGAGCGGTAGAAGCCGCGCTCGGTGGCGCCCGCTTCGATTGTTGCGTAGACGAGATTCGGATCGGCCGCGGTGACCGCAAGCCCGATCTTGCCCATGTCGCCAGTCGGGAGCCCCGTCGCGAGGCGGCGCCAAGTTTCGCCACCATCAACGGACTTGTAGATGCCCGACTTGGGGCCGCCACCCAGGAAACCCCAGACATGGCGGCGGCGCTGGTAGGCCGCGGCGTAGAGGACGTTGGGGTCGGCGGGATCGCGCTCGAGGTCGGTGACGCCGGTGTTCTCGTCAATCTGCAACACCGCTTTCCACGTTGCGCCGCCATCGGTGGTGCGGAAAATGCCGCGCTCCCCACCAGCGGACCATAGCGGGCCTTCAGCGGCGACCAGGAGGTGGTCGGAGTTGCGGGGATCAATGAGAATCTTGCCGATATGCTGCGAAGCGGCGAGCCCCATGCGACGCCAGGTGCGGCCGCCATCGGGGCTGCGATACACCCCATCGCCCCAGCCGACATGGCGACCACTGACGTTTTCGCCGGTCCCGACCCAGACCACCTCGGGACGCTTGGGATCGATGGCGATGGTGCCAATCGAGTAGGAACTCTGCTCGTCAAACACGGGCGTGAAGGTCACGCCGGCGTTCGTGGTCTTCCATACACCCCCCGAGCCCACACCGATGTACCAGGTGCTGCGATCGGTCGGATGCACCGCCACGTCGGCAATGCGGCCACCCATCAGCGCGGGCCCAATGCTGCGCATGGAGAGCCCTGCGGCGGCCGCGGGGGGAATTGGCGCCTGCGCCGAGAGTTGAAAGGCAACCACGATGCCGGCGAACAACGCGGCACACGGAGCGCCGAGCGAAGCGGGAAAGGGCGCAGCGAGGGACGACCAGCGCGAGCGAACGTGCATGCGATGTCCTCTAAAATGTCAGGTGGTGATTGCCTGAATACTGGAGCAAACAGGGCGATTGCGCGACCTCGGGGCCGGGTGTCACGGAGCGTGCCACACCTGTTGCCCGCCGCTCGTGCGGCGTAGGTTCGAGGGTCAGCTGCGCACCCTCCCCACTCGGATGCTCCATGGATAAGCGCGACTTCCTCCGCACGCTCGGCGCCGGCTCACTCGGCATCGCCCTCTCTCCCGCCCTGCTCGCGCGCCTGCAGGCCGCCACCCCCGAGGCCCTCGCGCAGGATGATCCCTTCTGGGCCCAGCTCCGTGGACGCTACACGCTCGTCCCGGAGTACATCAATCTCGAGAGCGGCTACTTCTCGATGCAGTCGCAACCGGTGCTCGAGGCCTTCGTTGGCCACGTGCGTCGCATCAACCGCGATGCGCAGCGCTACATGCGCACCGTGATGGTGACCGACAAGGCGCGCGTGCAGCGGCGACTCGCGGGCATCGCCGGGTGCGGGGTGGATGAGTTGATCATCACGCGCAACACCACGGAGTCACTCGACACCGTGATTTCCGGCTTCGACTGGAAGCCGGGAGACCACGCCGTCATGGCCTCCTGTGACTACGGCGCAATGATTGACCACTTCGCGCAGCAGGCGCGGCGCTACAACATGCACAACACCATCGTCAACCTTCCGTTGCATCCGGCGACAGACGACGAGATTGTCGACATGTATTCCAGGGCGATCACGGAGCGGACGCGTCTCCTGATGGTCTGCCATATCGTGAACATCACCGGCCAGGTGTTGCCGGTACAGAAGATCGCGGCGATGGCGCAGGCGCGCGGCGTGCAGGTGCTCGTAGACGGCGCGCACGCCTTCGCGCAGATGGACTTCAAGGTGCCCGACCTCGGCGTGGACTACTACGGGGCCTCGCTCCACAAGTGGCTCGGCACGCCGATTGGCGCCGGCATGCTCTACGTGCGCAAGGACCGCGTCGCCGAACTGTGGCCGATGTACGGCGACCCGGGCTTCGCGCAGGACGACATCCGCAAGCTGAACCATACGGGGACGCACCCCTGCCACACGGACCTCGGCATTGAGGATGCGGTGCTCTTTCATGAACAGATCGGCGTGCAGCGGAAGCAGGCGCGCCTGAAGTACCTGCAGGAGTACTGGACCAAGCAGGTGCGGGGCCAGCCGAAGATCGTCATGAACACGCCCGAGGATCCGGCCCGCACCTGCGCGATCGCCAATGTCGGCATTGAAGGAATCGCGCCGGGCGAATTGGCCAAGCGCCTTTTCGATGAACACAAGATCTTCACCGTGGCCATCAACCGCCCCGAAGCCGGCGTCGCCGGTGTGCGCGTCACCCCGCACCTCTACACGACGACTGGCGAGCTCGACTCGCTCGTCCGTGCACTCAAGACCATCGCCACCTGATTGGAGTTCGTTCTGATGCTTCGTTCCACCACACGCCAGCTCGCTCGGGCCCTCGCGCTCAGCGGGCTCGCGCTGTTCGCGCCCCTTCTCCATGCGCAGACTCCCGCCACCGCGCTCACCAATGGGCTACGCCCCCGTTCGATCGGGCCCGCCTCGATGTCCGGGCGGTTTGTAGATCTCGCGGTGATGGAGTCGGCCCCGCACGTCTTCTACGCCGCAGCATCCACGGGCGGGCTCTGGAAGACCACCAACAATGGCGCCAGCTTCACCCCGCTCTTTGACAGCGAGGGGACGCATTCGATTGGCGCCATCGCACTCAATCAGCGCGACACCTCACTCATCTGGCTCGGCACCGGCGAACGCGCCAATCGGCAGAGCTCGTCGTGGGGAGATGGCGTGTACCTCTCGCGCGATGGCGGCAAGACGTGGCGCAATGTCGGTCTCAGGCAGTCGGCGCACATTGGACGCATCGTGTTGCACCCGACGCGCAATGACGTCGCGTACGTGGCGGCGATGGGACAACTCTGGGGACCGAACGAAGAGCGCGGGCTCTACCGCACGCGCGATGGCGGCGCGACCTGGCAGCGCATTCTCAATGTGGATGCGAACACCGGGGTGGTGGATGTCGCGATGGACCCCAGCAATCCGCACATCATGTACGCGGCCTCGTATCAGCGCCGGCGTACGTCGTTTGGATTTGATGGCGGCGGCCCCGGCAGCGCACTCTGGAAATCCACCGATGGCGGCGACAGCTGGCGCAAACTGACGCAGGGGCTCCCGACGGGCGACTACGGTCGCATCGGCATCGCAATCTTCCGCGCCGACCCGCGCATCGTCTACGTGAGCATTGAGCAGGGCCTGCGCTACACCGCCGCGACCAACTACGAGGATCCCGAGGCGGGGCTGTATCGGTCCGAAGATCGTGGCGAGCACTGGACGCAGCAGAGCTCCTGGAATCCGCGTCCGATGTACGCGAGCCAGGTGATTGTGGATCCGGTGGACTCCTGCCGCATCTTCATGATGAACTTCTTCTCCACCTCGACCGACTGCGGCAAGACCTCGCGTCAGCTGCGGCAGTCGTTGCATGGCGACGACCGCGCGATGTGGATCAATCCGGCCAATCCCCTGCATCTCATCAAGGCGGATGACGGCGGTATCGGCATCAGCTACGATCGCGCGGAGACCTGGCTCTGGATCGCCGATCTCGCCGTGAGCCAGTTCTACCGCGTCAGCTACGACATGCGGAAGCCGTATCACATCTACGGCGGTTTGCAGGACAACGGATCGTGGTCCGCGCCATCGGCGACCTACCGCTCCGAAGGCATCATCAATGCCGATTGGACCAAGTGGGGCGGCGGCGATGGGTTCTTCAATGTCGTGGACACCTCGGACAACGCCACGCTCTACACGGCATCACAGTTCCTTGGGCTCTCGCGCATCACGCTGGCGACCGGCGAGGAGCGCAACATTCGGCCCGGCGATCCCACAGGCGCAATCGGCGGCCGACGCAACTGGACCACGTGGGGCAATCCCACGGCCCCAGCGCAGCGGCTCGGCAACGCGATGGCTCCGGCGAATTGGGATGCCCCGGTGATCATATCGTCGCACGACACGCGCACGCTTTACACGGGCACCAACATTCTCTGGCGTAGTAATGACCGCGGTGACAACTGGACTCCGCTTGGAGACCGCACCAAGGGCATCGATCGTCGCACGCTGCCCATTATGGGACAGCGCCCGACCGCATCAACCCGATCGCTCGACGATGGCGTCCCTTATTGGCCGACGCTGAGCGCCATCGCGGAATCGCATCAGACACGCGGCGTCCTTTGGATTGGGACGGACGATGGCAATGTGCAGCGCAGCGGCGACGATGGCCGCAGTTGGACCGAAATGGCGGGTCGAATGGCGGGGCTCCCAAGCGGCTCCGTCATCAACGGCATCGAATCCTCGCGCCATGCGACGGGCCGCGTGTACGTCGTGGCGAACGACTACCGGAACGGCGACTTCGGCAACTTTGTGTACGTGACGGATGACGATGGCGGCACCTGGCGGCGCATTGATACCGGGCTCCCCGCGGCACGCGTCGCCCGCACGTTGCGCGAGGACCCGGTCAATCCGGACCTGCTCTTCCTCAGCACCGAACTCGGGCTCTTCTGGAGCAACGACCGCGGCGTGACATGGGCCGAGTTGCGGGGCGGCATGCCGCTCATGGCGTACAATGATCTGTTCATTCATCCGCGCGAGCATGACTTGGTGCTCGGCACCCACTCGCGTGGCATCTGGATTCTTGATCAGATGGCGGCGTTGCGCGAGTTGACGCCTGCGGTCGCTCAGAAGGCCGCGCATGTGTTCGCGACGCGGCCCGCCGAGCAGATTCGCTACCGTAGTGAACTCGGCCATGTGGGTGATGTGTTTTACCGCGGACAGAATCCGCCGGCCGGCGGCATCGTGGATGTCTGGCTTCGCGAGGCGGGATCGGCGACGGTGACCTTCCATGACGAGGCGGGCGCCGAGGTCGCGCGCGTGGCGCTGCGCGGCGTGGCCGGGATGAACCGCGTGGTCTGGAATCTCCGGTATGCGCAGAACGGTCCGTTGGTGCACACTGGCCGCTACGCCGTGCGTGTTGTCGCTGGCGATGCGACGGCGACCGGGGCGCTGGAGGTGCGCGAGGATCCGCGTATCACCGTGACCGAGGGCACGCGTCGTGCCTGGGTGGAGGCAATGCGTGGGCTGCACAGCTTGCGCAACGAAACGCGCGAGCTAGCCACCAAGAGCCGCGAGTCGCTCGACTCGCTCCCGCGCGAGGTTCCGGCCGCGCGACGCCGTGCCGCGAGAGAGCTTGTGCGCGAAACGACGGAGCTTGCCGCGCGCGTGCAGACTCTCTTTGCCGATGCGCAGGGCGAAGTGGCACCGCTCAACACGCTCCAAACGCAACGGGCGACGTACTATCGTGAAATGCTCGAGGAGCTCAGGCGCACGGCGCGCTGAGCTCCTCGGGTTCCACAACATCAGCTTCGGTTACAACGACGATGGCCAATGGGGTGGCGACGGCGTCCGTTAGCGACGCGGGAGCTGCCCCATTCTGTATTCACGCGGCGGGATGTTTCCCTGCAGGTGCTGCACGAAGTAGTCCCAGCGCCGACGCATGATGTACGCGCCATCCATGCCAAAGCCGTGGCGTGCGCTCGGGAGCATCAGAAGATCAAAGTCCTTGTTGGCCCGCATAAGGGCTTCTGCCACCAAAAGCGTGTTCGACGGCGGCACATTGTCGTCCATCATGCCGTGAATCAAGAAGAGTCTCCCCTTCAAGTTGGCGGCATGCGTCTGATTGGCTTCGGCGGCATAGTTGTCCGTTGCGCCCGTGCGCGTGAGCAACCCTTGATAGCGCTCGCCCCAATCGTCCTCGTAGTTGCGATTGTCGTGATTCCCCGACTCGGCGATGCCGACATCAAAGAAATCCGGCGCGCGGAACATCGCGGTGGCCGTGGCGAAGCCGCCGCCTGAGTGGCCCCAGATGCCGACGCGCTCGATGTCCACAAATGGATACCGCTTGGCGAGGTCCTGCATCCCGGCGACTTGATCCGGGATGGTGTTGTCGCCCATGCGCCCGTAGTAGGCATCGTGGAACGCCTTGGAGCGCGCGGGGGAGCTTCCCATGCCGTCAATCAGCACCACGATAAAGCCGAGCTCGGCCAGCGCACGATGATCACCGCGCGCCGCGGAGAAGGCGCGTGAGCCAACCGAACCGCCCTGCGGTCCCGGATAGATGTAGTTGATGACCGGATACTTCTTGGTGGAGTCGAGCTGCGACGGCGTGAACATCAGGCCGTAGAGATCGGTCACGCCATCGCGGGCCTTTACGATGATTGGCGTGGGTGCGGTCCAGCCGGTGGCAACGAGGCGAGAGATATCGGTGCGCTCGATCTCGCGGACCATCCGGCCGTTGAGATCGCGCAGCACCGTGACCGGCGGCGTGTTTGGCGTGGAGTACGTGTCAGTGAAGTACTTGCCGTCAGGTGAGAACGAGACCGTGTGGTTGGCGACTTCGGGAGTGAGAAGCGTGAGCCCGCGCCCATCGAAGCCAATGCGGTAGAGATGCGTGAAGTAGGGGTCGCGCCCCGCCTCGCGCCCCGCGGCCGTGAAGTAGATACGACGCGCGCGCTCATCAATGCGCACGAGCTCCGTCACATTGCCGTCGCCGGTGGTGATGCGGTTCTTCAGGCGCCCGGTGGTGAGATCGTAGAGGTAGAGATGGGCGAATCCATCGCGCTGCGACCACCAGATGAGCTCGTTGCTTTTGGGGAGCGCACGAAAGAGTCCCTCGGGGAAGCCGGCGTCGCCAATGTGCGTCTCGCTCTTCTCCTCGATGATCGTGCGGACCGTGCCGGTGCGGGCATCGGCGATGCGCACCCAGGCCTGCTTGTGATCGCGCGAACTGGAGATGAAGAGGAACTGCGAGGCGTCGTCATACCACTGCATGTCGCAGATCTCACCGGCACCGCAGGCAATGTGATCTGCCACGGTGGAACGATGCTGGTCTGGCGGCATCTGCAAGCGCGTGACGCTCGGTCCGCCCGGTGTATCGAGCGAAACCACCAGGCGCGAGATGCGGAAGATCACGCTGTCGCCGGGGAGGGGATACTTCCACGCCTGCAGGCGCGGATTCCCGACATTGGTTGACGTGAGGTACATGTTGCCGACCCCGCGTCCATCGTGCTGGAAGGTCGCGATCTGTTTGCCATCGGGGGACCAGGTCAGCACCGGGCTGTCGCTGTGCACCCAGCCCGCGTTGTTCGTGGCGTAGCCAAACTCCTCGGTGCCGTCCGTGGTGAGTTGCGTCTCGGCACCAGTGCGCAGGTCCTTCACCCAGAGGTTGTAGTCGCGAATGAAGGCGGCACGCAGGCGGTCAGGAGAAACGCTGGCGTTGCGCGGCGGCTGATGCGCGAGCGGCGCCGTCTGCATGGCGCGGCAGGGATCTTCCGCCACGCAGGTGCGGACGGTGCGCGCGTCGGGATCGACAATCTTGAGCACCGGGCCACCGGGCGTGGTCACGCGGTACCACATGCGACCGTCCGGGAGCCAGGTGGCCGGGCCGGCCTGACCGCTCACCAACCCGCTGACGGAGCCACCGAGCATCCGCTCGGCGCGGGCGTAATCAGCGTCGGTGAGTTGCGTGGCGTGCTGCATCGCATGCTGGCCTGAGAGTGTGGCCGGAGCGACGAAGAGGAGTGCGAGAAGCGTGAACGCGCGCATGGCGGAGGGGCGGCGTGGGTGATGGTCCGCGCCGAGGTCGGCGCTGGGGTCTCCGAAGTCTATGCGGAAGGGGCAAGCTCTCCAACCGTTGCCCCGAGGTGGCGAGCCGGGTGCATATTCCCCGCCATGCAAGAAACCCTCGCCCCCACCCGGGACGTCCGCCGCGTCATTCTCGCCTCGTCCCTCGGCACGGTCTTCGAGTGGTACGACTTCTATCTGTATGGGTCGCTGGCGGCGATCATCAGCCGGCAGTTCTTCTCCGGGGTGAACGAGACGGCGGGCTTCATTTTCGCCCTCCTCGCCTTCGCCGCCGGCTTCGCCGTACGCCCCTTTGGCGCGGTGGTCTTTGGGCGGCTGGGCGACCTCGTGGGGCGCAAGCACACCTTTTTGGTCACGATCGTGATCATGGGGTTCGCGACTTTCTTGGTGGGTGTCCTCCCGTCCTACGCGAAGATTGGCATCGCCGCGCCCGTCATCCTCGTGATCCTGCGACTGCTCCAAGGACTCGCCCTGGGCGGCGAATACGGAGGTGCGGCGACCTACGTGGCCGAGCATGCGCCGCATGGAAAACGCGGCGCCTACACGAGCTGGATTCAGACCACGGCGACGCTCGGCCTCTTCCTCTCGTTACTGGTGATTCTCGGTTGTCGCGTGCTGCTCGGCGCCGAGGCCTTCGAGTCGTGGGGCTGGCGCATTCCATTTCTCTTCTCGGTCGTGCTGCTCGGCATCTCCACGTGGATTCGGCTCTCGCTCGATGAGTCGCCGCTCTTTAAGAAGATGAAGGAAGAAGGCACACACTCGAAGGCGCCGCTCACGGAGTCGTTCGCGGAGTGGGGGAACCTGAAGCTCGTGCTCCTCGCGCTCTTTGGGCTCACGGCGGGACAGGCGGTCGTTTGGTACACGGGCCAGTTCTACGCGCTCTTCTTCCTACAGCAGATCCTCAAGGTGGAGACGCAGGCCGCGAATATTCTGGTGGCGACGGCGCTCTTGCTCGGCACCCCGTTCTTCGTGCTGTTCGGATGGCTCTCAGACAAAATTGGGCGCAAGCCGATCATCATGGCGGGGTGTCTGCTCGCGGTGCTGACCTACTTTCCGCTCTTCAAGGCGCTCACCGCAGCGGCGAACCCAGCACTGGCGCGGGCGCAGGCATCCGCGCCGGTGGTCGTGCTGGCGAACGAAGCCACGTGCTCCGTGCAGTTCAATCCGGTGGGGACAAGTCAGTTCACGAGCCCCTGCGACGTAGCAAAGGCCGCGCTGGTGAAGCGTGGCGTGCCGTACCGCAACGAAGCCGCAGCGACGGGTGCGGCGGTGCGCATCGGGAGCATGCCCGAGATTGGTTCGTACGATGCAAAGACCGATGCCGGCGGCGCAGAGAAGGCGCGCTTTGAGAGTGCACTCGATGCCGCGCTCGCTTCGGCGGCGTATCCGAAGTCGGCCGACCTCGCCGCACTCAGCCGGCCAAAGGTGATTGGGATTCTGTTCATCCTGATGCTCTACGTCACGATGGTGTATGGCCCGGTGGCCGCGATGCTCGTAGAGCTCTTCCCCACGCGCATTCGATACACGTCGATGTCGCTGCCGTATCACATCGGCAATGGATGGTTCGGTGGCTTTTTGCCGACTACCTCGTTTGCGATTGTCGCCGCGACGGGCGACATCTACTCGGGGTTGTGGTATCCAATCATCATCGCGGCGATGACGCTGGTCATTGGCATGATCTTCCTTCGCGAAACGAAGGACGTGGACATCGAAGATGCGTAACCGGGATTCACACATGCGTCGCGCCCTGCAACTCATCGCGTTGGTCATGGTTGCCGCACTCGGCTACCTGTTCTTTTGGCCCGTGCCCATTGCGCCGGTGGCGTGGGAGGCACCGGACAGCCCGGGCTTCACCGGTGTCTTTGCGCGCAATGAGCGGCTGACAAATCTTGAGATGATTCCCACCGCGGGCGAGCGGGCGCCCGAGGCGATGGCCGTGGATGCTGCGGGTCGTCTGTACGCCGCGACTGACGCGGGATGGATCGTGCGGCTCGACTCCACGGGCGCGAACGCCGAGCGGTGGGTGAACACCGAAGGGCGTCCACTGGGCATGGCGTTCGATAGCGCGGGAACGCTCTGGGTGGCCGACTCCGAGCGTGGGCTCTTGGCGATTGATACCGCCGGTGTGATGCGCATCGCCGCGCGTACGACGAGTGCCGGCGACACCATTCGGTACGCGGACGATCTGGACGTCGCGCGTGATGGGCGCGTGTACTTCTCCGATGCCTCGACGAAGTTTTATCCCCCAGCATGGGGCGGGCTCGAGGCGAGCCTGCTGGAGATTCTCGAACACCGCGGACATGGTCGGTTGCTCGAGCACAACCCCGCGACGGGCGAAACCGTGGAGCTGGTTGGCGGGCTCGTCTTCGCCAATGGCGTGTCGCTCACGCACGACGAGACCGGCGTGCTGGTGAACGAGACGGGGAGCTATCGCGTGCTGCTGGTGGAGCGCGATGGTGCGGGCCGCGGGGCGGTGCGACCGTTCGTTGATGCGCTGCCTGGATTCCCCGACAACATCAAGCGCGGTGCCAACGGTCGCTATTGGATTTCGCTGATCTCGCCGCGCAACGCGTTGGTGGATCAACTCGCGGACAAGCCTTTTCTGCGAAAGGCGGTGCGCCGTTTGCCGGAGTGGGTGCGGCCGGCGCCGGTGAACTACGGGCACATCATCGCGATCGATAGCACGGGACGCGTCGTGGAGAGCCTGCAGGACCCCTTCGGCGGGTACCCCTCGTTGACTTCGGTACTCGAGGTGCCGGGGTGGCTGTACCTCGGCAGTCTCGCGGCGCCGACGGCGGCGCGGAAACGGTGGACACCAGTGGGCGTGGTGGTGCAACCGTCGTCAGCGACTCCAGACTGAGTCGCTCACCCAGCCGCGTCGGCTTTCTCCCGTCGCTGCGCCACTTGTCTTGCGAGTGTTGCATGAACGGCGCTGCCCAACTCGTGAACGGAGGCGGGCTTGAAGAGGAGCCCTTGCAAGCCTTGGGTTTCCGCGTCTTTGGCCGTCACAGCGTCGGTGTTTCCGGTCAGCAGGATGATCGGCAGGTTCGACCGAATACGCAGGAGGCGCGCCGCCAGGTCCAATCCGGTCATCTCAGGCATGGTCAGGTCGGTCAGCACCAGCGCAAAGCGCGATGGGTCCGCGCGCACAAGTTCGATTGCCGCTAACGGATCAGTAGCGGCCTCCACATCGTAGCCAAGCCGGGTCAGCACGTGCTGCGTCATCCGAGCGAGGGCCACTTCGTCGTCCACCACCAAGATTCGTTCTCCATTACCACGAGGTACCGCGGTCGGAAGGGGAGCGCTGGCCGGCTCCGACGTCGTGATGGCGGGCAGATAGACCGTGAATACAGTCCCGATTCCTTCCTCGCTCTCGACCGCGATTTCGCCGCCGTGGGTCTCCACAATGCCGTGGACCACAGCGAGGCCGAGCCCCGCACCCTCTCCTTGCGGCTTCGTGGTAAAGAAGGGCTCGAAGATTCGACGAAGCGTCGTCTCGCTCATACCCGCTCCGGTGTCGCGAACTGACAGGCGCGCGTAGGGACCTTGCCGGAGCCTCGGGAGGCGGGTCATCATCGCGGAATCGACCATCACCCGTTCGAGCACGACGGTGAGCCGACCGGTCCCGGGACGCATGGCGTGCCAGGCGTTGACGCCGAGGTTCATCAGCACTTGCTGCACCTGGCTCGAGTCGGCGAGCACCGCCGGTATATCAGAGGCGAGTGTCAGATCGCAATCAATGGTCGCCGGAATGCGCGAGCGCAACAGCTCGAACGATTTCTGTACCAACGGTTCGAGGTCGAGCGGCTTCCGCTCCGGTGCCTGTCGCTTGCTGAAGGTGAGAATCTGTCGCACGAGGTCGGTCGCGCGCCGAACCGCCTTCAGCACCGCATCGAGGTCCTCGAGCGCCTCCGGACTCTCGACAACGCGCATACGGGCCAGCTCGGTGTAGCCGCCGATGGCGGCAAGGATGTTGTTGAAGTCGTGCGCGATGCCGCCTGCCAGCGTGCCGATGGCCTCCAACTTTTGCGTTTGCCGAATCCGTTCTTCCAGTTCCTTGCGTCCCGTGATGTCCTGTACCACGGCACTGCAGTGGCCTGGTGGCTCCGTCGGCGCCCACATCACGGAGACGGTCACGTCCACCCAGACGGCAGCGCCGTCCTTTCGCAGATAGCGTTGCTCTCGGGTGAATTCGCGGATATCACCCGTACGCATCTGTTGCATGGTCTCCAGATAGCGGTCGAGATCCTCCGCATGCGTGATCTCAGCGAACGCGAGGCCCATGAGCTCTTCGGGACTGCGCCCAGTGATGTCGGCGAAGCGCCGATTGACCTGGATGAAGCGTCCCGTGGTCGCATCGGCCAGCGCGACGCCGACGGCTGCCTGGTCAAACAACGACTTGAAACCATCCTCACATGCGCGCAGCTCCCGCATCACCCGACGGCGCGCGGTGATGTCGAGATACATCACGACCGCGCCGCGGACACCCTGGCGCTCAAGCGGCGTCGCGGTCATCAGGAACCACGAATCCTCCTTGTCCACGCGGGTGCGATACTCGCACTCGAAGGTCGGTGCGCCGCCGAGCACTGCACGAATGCCAGCAGCCGCGCGGTGGGCGGCAACGGAACCTCTTCCCTGCATGCTTTCGCAGGCCTCGATGTACCGGCTGCCAATTGGATACTTTGGTCCTGACAGCACACTCTGGGCCGTGGCCCGCAGCCACGCATCGTTGAGCGAGACGACGCGTCCTTCCGCATCGAGCAGCGCGACGTGCGCGGGAAGGGCATTGAGAATCGCGGCCTGGTCGTCGGTCTCGCGATGGCGACCGTTCGCATTGGACTGCACATTGGCTTCGGCGGGGACCCCGGCGTACTTGGTCATCGGCGGTTCCAGAGGCAATTCGGGGGGCTGATCAGGATCATGCGGGTTCGGCTCGATGCCGCCCGTCGCCCCGGTTTGGGGCAACGGCGTGCCAGGCACTGGACATCTCCCCTTGAGAATGCGCCAAACTGACGGCCCGAACGATGGGGTGATATCCTACCGGAGTGGGCGCACGGCGAGGCGCACTGCATTAATTCCAGTGTGCACCTGGGGACGGTACGCGTCCTGGGCGCTCAAACACCCGTCCAAGCGCCCCCATGCGACTTTTGCTCGGATACCTCACATGAAGAAGCGCGTGAAGGCAGCGGCACCCGCCCCCACATTGCCGGGATGTCCGATAGTCGGGGTCGGGGCATCGGCGGGTGGCCTTGAGGCCTTCACGCAGTTGCTGACGCACCTGCCAATCGACACCGGCTTCGGCTTCGTGCTCGTGCAGCACCTCGATCCGCAACATCCGAGTGCGCTCCCGCAGTTGCTCGCGCGCGCCACGACGATGCCGGTGCTGGAGGCCAAGAACAACCTGTTGGTGAAGGCCAATCACGTCTACATCATCCCGCCCAACACGAGCCTCGGCATCGTGCGCGGCGAACTGCAAATTCGTCCTCGGTCGCCCCAACAGGTTTCCCCGCGCTCCATCGATCACTTCCTCGAGGCCCTCGCTCGCGATCAGGCCGAGCGCGCCATTGGCGTGATTCTCTCGGGGAGCGCCACGGACGGGACGCTCGGCCTTGAGGCCATTCGTGCCGCCGGTGGCCTCACGTTCGCACAGGATGACTCGGCGCGTTTTCCTTCGATGCCGCGCAGTGCGGTGTCGGCGGGCTGCGTGGACTTTGTGCTGTCCCCCGAGGGCATTGCCAAGGAACTCGCGTTCGTCGCCAGCCATCCGTTGCTCGCCGATCGCAGTTCCCGCGCGCGCGAAGCCGCACGGACGAGCAAGGGCGCAGCCGAGTCCGGCGGAACGGCGGACGAAGACGGCTCGCAGGAAGACGCGGCGTATCGCAAGATCATCCTCCTGCTGAAGCAGCAGACGGGGGTGGATTTCACACTCTACAAGCGGGCCACGCTTGAGCGGCGCATCACTCGGCGCGCGGTGCTGAATCGACGGAATACGCTTGCGCACTACGCAGACTTCCTGGCTGGCAACACCAAGGAACTCGACACGCTGTACCTCGATGCGCTGATCAACGTGACCAGCTTCTTCCGCAACGCGGACGCGTTCGAGGTGCTGCGGCAGCAGGTCTTCCCGGCACTCACGGCCACCGGCGGGGAAGAGCCCCTGCGGGTCTGGGTACTGGGCTGCTCAACCGGGCAGGAAGCGTACTCGCTCGCGATGGCCTATGCCGAAGCGACGGAGAAGTCCCCGCGCGCGCGCCGCCTGCAGGTGTTCGCCACGGACATCAACGACACCAATCTCGAGAAGGCCAGGCACGGCCTGTACGCCAAGAGCCTCGTGGCCGACGTCTCGCCGGATCGACTGCGACGCTTCTTCGTGGAGGAGGAAGGCGGATACCGCGTGATCAAGTCGGTGCGGGAACAGGTGGTCTTCGCGCGACACAACCTGATCAGCGACCCGCCGTTCTCCCGAATGGATCTCATCAGCTGTCGCAACGTGATGATCTATCTCGAGCCGAGCCTGCAGCAGCGCGTGCTCCAGGCATTTCACTATGCGTTGCGCCCCAAGGGCTATCTCTTCCTCGGCGCCTCCGAATCAATCGGCACCTTCACGAACCTGTTTGAACTGGTGGACAAGAAGCAGAAGGTGTTTCAGCGGAAGGCCGCCGCGCCGCTCGCCTTTCATCTTCCGCTCTGGGGAGCGGGCACATCGTCCCCGCAGCCCCCGCCGGGACGTGCGGCGCGCAGCACCCGCGCACCGAGTGGACGTGGCGGCGAAATCAGCGCCGAGCGTGAAGCCGACCGCATCACGCTGAACCAGTTCGCACCGCCCAGTGTGCTGATTGACGCGGAGAATCACATTCTGCAGTTCCGCGGCCAGACGGGAACCTACCTCGAGCCGCCGACGGGCAAGGCGAGTCTCGATCTGCTCAAGATGGCACGCCCTGGGCTCGTGGTTCCGCTACGCGCCGGCATTGACCGTGCCACAATGGAAGACGGCACCGTGCGCCTCGAGGAACTGGCGTTCAAGCTGAACGGCGAGCCGCGCACCGTGAACGTGGAGATCGTGCCGCTGAAGAACCTTGAGGAGCGTCGTTTTCTCGTGCTCTTCGAGGATCCCAACCGACACCTCAATGCGTCACGATGGGCGCATGAGGCCCCTCCGGCAGGCACGGTCGAGCGGATTGACGAATCGCGGCTCATCACGAGTCTCGAACAGGACCTCGCCGAGGCGCGCGACTACCTGCAGTCCGTGCAGGAGTACCAGGAAGCCGCCAATGACGAGCTTCAGGCCTCGCACGAGGAGGGCCAGTCCGCCAATGAGGAGCTGCAAAGCCTCAACGAGGAACTCGAGACGTCGAAGGAGGAACTCGAGTCCACGAACGAGGAGCTCACCACCGTCAACGAGGAGATGGCCAACCGCAACCTCGAGCTGAACCGACTCAACAGCGACCTCACCAATCTGCTGACCTCGGCCAAGCTCGTCGTGGTGCTCCTCGGGCGCGATCTGACGATTCGGCGGTTCAGTGCGCAGGCCGAGCAGCAGTTCAGCCTCGTCGCCGGCGACCTCGGGCGGCCCATCACGGGGGTACGGCACCGGCTGGCCTTGCCCGACCTGGAAGCACTCATCCGCGGCGTCATTCGGCACGGCCGAGAGAGTGAGCGCGAGGTGCAGGACGAGAACGGGCATTGGCATTCGCTCCGCGTGCGACCCTACGTCACGAGCGATGACGAAGTGGACGGGGCCGTCTTCATGCTGATGGACATCAACGCCAGTAAGCTGGCCGAGCAGGAAGTCGTGCGCGCACGCGATTTTGCGGAGGCGGTGATTGGCACCGTGCGCGACCCGCTCCTGATTCTCGACGGCAAGCTGCGGGTGCAGCAGGTCAACGACGCGTTCCTGAAGACCTTTCGCACCCGTAGCGGCTCGGTGACCGGGCATCCCCTCTTTGCCATCGCGGCCAAGCAATGGGAATCGCCTGAGTTACGCTCACTACTGCTCGACATCCTGGCGCACCAGACCCACTTCGACAACTTCGAAGTCACGCGGACGTTCCCCAAGATCGGACGACGCACCTTCGTCTTGAACGCTCGCATGCTGAGCCAAGATCTCGGCCATCGCGAGAAGATCCTCCTCGGGTTCCAGGACATCACTGAGCGTAAGCGCAACGAGGAGGCCCTGCGCAAGGCGCAAACCAAACTCGCGTCGCACGCGGGGCAGCTGGAGAGCACCGTCACCAAGCGCACCAAGCAGTTGACGTCATCCAACGCGAAGTTGTTGGCGTCGCTCGAATCCACCCGTCTCGGCGAACGGAAGAACCGGGAACTCCTGGTGGAGTCGCAGGCCATGCAGAATAAGCTCCGACTGCTCACGCGGCAGATTCTTACGGCGCAGGAGGAGGAACGGAAGAAGATCAGCCGCGAGCTTCACGACGAGGTGGTGCAGTCCCTCGTGGGAATCAACATCGCGCTGTCCACGCTCGCGCAGGGCGATTCATCAGATGCGAAGCTGCTGAAGGCCAAGGTCGCGCGCACGCAGCGCCTGGTCGAGAGCTCGGTGGACGCCGTGCATCGCTTTGCCCGCGAACTACGACCCGCGGTGCTCGATGACCTCGGGCTCATCCCGGCCCTCAGGGCCTATAGCAAGAGCCTTGAGGAGCGCCATGGCTTCCGCATTCTGTTGACGACCTTCAGTGGCGTGGAGCGCCTCGACAGCGACAAGCGCACGGTCCTGTTCCGCGTGGCCACGGAGGCACTCACCAATGTCGCGCGGCACGCCCATGCAACCCGCGTCAAGCTGACCATCACCAAGATTGCACGTGCCGTCCGCATGGATATCCGCGACAACGGGACGTCCGCCCCCGTAAGGAAAGTCTCGAAGTCCAGCCTCCAGCGACTCGGCATTATCGGCATGCGGGAGCGCGTCGAAATGGTCGGCGGCACCCTGACCATTGAAGCCACGCCGGGCAGAGGTACACTCGTCCGCGCAGAAATTCCCTCAACTACGGCGAAGGCCTCCACATGACCGCCTCGCATCACATTACCGTTCTCCTCGCTGAGGATCACACCATCGTGCGCGAGGGACTCAGCGCCCTGCTCAACGCCGACGGCGGCTTCACGCTCGTGGCGGACGCCCGCACTGGGGCCGAAGCGGTGAAGCTCGCCGCCAAGCACCGGCCTGACGTCATCCTCATGGACATCGCCATGCCGGTGCTGAACGGACTGGAGGCAACGCGACAGATCCTCGCGGCCGATCCAACTGCCCGCGTGATTGTGCTCTCGGCGTACAGCGACGATGAATACATCGATCGCATGAACCAGGCCGGCGTGGCGGGGTTCCTGGAGAAGCAGACCTCCGCCGAGGTGCTGACGCAGGCGATTCGCGAAGTGGCCGCTGGGCGCTCCTACTATAGCCCGTCCATCGCCAAGCGGCTGCGTGCAGTGGCCGGCAAAGGCCATGACCACAAGGACACCCTCGGCAGCGCGACGGCGCAGCTCACCTCTCGCGAGACGGAAGTGCTACAGCTGGTCGCCGAGGGCTCGGCCAACAAGCAGATCGCGGCCGAGCTCGGCATCAGCATCAAGACCGTCGAGAAGCATCGTCAGCGCCTGATGGACAAGCTGGATCTCCATGACATCGCCAGCCTGACACGCTACGCGATTGGTCGCGGCATCTCCGAGGGTCGCACCCGTCTGACCTGATGGCCCTATACTTCAGGGCGAGGACGCCCCTGATTGTGGGCGTTCGCCCCCGCCCCTTTCTCCGGAGTTTCCGCATGCGCCGCCCGCTTTCCCTCCTCGCCCTGTCCCTCCTCCTTGCCGCTCCCGTTGGCGCTCAGACGGGCGAGGCACTTATTCGCGAGGTTGGCGGCACCCCGGGCATCACGAACCCCACCTTCCCCGCCCCGCACGACCTGATTTACAAGATGGCGTGGCACGTCACGGAAGGACCGACCGACCCCAAGCTCCGTGTGCAGGGCTTCGGTGAGCCGGCCAACTTTCTGCGGCTCATGGACGTCAACGGCGTCGCCCGGTCGAACGTGAAGCTGGCCATCATCGTGCATGGGACGGCGACGCCCTCGCTCCTCAACAACGCGGCCTACAAGACGCGCACCGGCGCCGACAACGCGAGCATCGCGCTGCTCACCGCCCTGCACGAGGCCGGCGTCCAGATTATCGTCTGCGGACAGGCCTTGATCAACCGCAATGTGCCGCGGGACCAACTGCTTCCCTTCGTGAAGGTCGCGACCACGGCGACCAGTGCGCATGGCATTCTGGCAGCGCAGGGCTACGCGGTCATCGCGCCGTAATGCTCGTTGGCGGGGGCGTGAGATCGCGCTCCCGCCCGCTCACGAGGCCAGCGTCGCCTCGACCCGTGCGACGAGTTCTTGGAAGGTGTAGGGCTTCGCCAGGAACTCCATTGTCGCGCCATCAACGCCATGCCGGAGGACGGTGTCATCGGTGTAGCCCGAGGCGAAAATCACCTTGAGCTGGGGCCGCCGCGCCGTCAGCGCGGCGGCGAGTTCGGGGCCACTGAGTCCGGGCATGACCACGTCGGTGAGCAACAGGTCCACGTTCTCGCCATGTTCGGCGAAGAGTTCCATCGCCTCCTCGGCGTTGCCGGCGCCCATCGTGGTGTAGCCAGCGCGCGTGAGGATCTTCATCGCGATGTTGCGCAGAATCGGTTCGTCGTCCACCACCAGCACCGTGCCGCGCAATTTCCCTTCGGTGGCCTTCGCTGACATCGCCATCACGGCGGCAGGGGCCACGCTCGCCTCCTCCGCATCCGAGGCTGCGTACGGCAAATAGAGGTGGAACACCGTGCCGGCTCCCGGTGCACTCTCCACCTGCACATCGCCCCCGCTCTGCCGGATGATGCCGTACACGGTGCTCAGCCCGAGCCCCGTCCCCTGACCGGCCGGCTTGGTGGTGAAGAAAGGTTCAAAGAGGCGCGCCTTGACCCGCTCATCCATCCCGACACCGGTATCGCGCACGCTAAACCGAACGTAGTGGCCCGGTACCATGTCCTCATGCTGCGCCGTCGCTTGTTGATCAAGCTCGACGTCTGCCGTAGTAAGAGTAAGAGTCCCACCCTTGGGCATCGCATCGCGCGCGTTCACCACCAGATTCATCACCACCTGCTCCAACTGCCCAGCATCGGCGAGGACGCGGTGCGGCGTGTTCGGTAACTCCGTGATGAGCGTGACGTCCTCGCCAATCAGACGCTGCAGCATTTTTGAGAGATCACCGATGAGCTGCGGGAGATCAATCAGATGACGCCGGAGAATTTGCCGGCGGCTAAAGGCCAGCAACTGCCGCGTCAACGCGGCGGCGCGCTCCGCGGCCCGACGGATCTCGACGAGATGATCATACGCGGGAGTGCCTGCCGTGAGATGCCCCAGTGCCAGTTCCGTCGAGCCGTTGATGACGGTGAGCAGATTGTTGAAGTCGTGGGCCACCCCTCCGGCGAGACGCCCGATGCTTTCCATCTTCTGCGCCTGCAAAAGATTCTCGCGCAGCGAACGGTCTTCGGTGAGATCGCGCTTGAAGGCAATGAAGTGCTGGATCTCCCCAGCCTCGTCTCGCACGGGGGTGATGGTCAACGACTCCGGGTACAGCGTTCCGTCGCGGCGCTTGTTCACCAACTCGCCGCGCCAGACCTTTCCGCTCAGGATCGTTCCCCACATCTCGGCGTAAAACTCGCTGCTCTGCACGCCGGAGCGCAGCAACTCGCGGGGATTCTTTGCCGCCGCTTCGTTGAGCGAGTAGCCGGTGAGGATCGTGAAGGCGGGGTTGGCCCACTCGATCACACCACTGCGGTTCGTGAGTACGATGGCGTCCGCCGCCGCCTCGAGGGCGGTTCCCCTCAGCGACAGCGCCGCCTCAGCGCGCCGCTGCGCGGTTTGATCGTGCATCACCACAATCGCGCCGAGTTGCCGGCCCTCGGCGTCAATCAATGGGCCACCGTTCGCCACCACGACTCGTGCGGGCGCGTCTTGTCGCACGATGCTCATCACGGCGTCGCGCACCGTCTCACCGCGAGTCGCCCGCACCAGTGGAATGCGTTCCGTCGCCAGTGGGGTCGTCCCGTCCGCCTCGAAGAGCTGATAGCGTTTGGACCACTGCGCCTCGTCGATGACGGCATCCGCATCCACGCCGTGCCATTCGCGCGCCGCGCGGTTGAAGACCGTCAGACGTCCCGACGCATCAGCCGCCACTACGCCCTCCGCGAGATTCTCCAGCAGCAGATCACGGAAGCGCTCGCTTCGCTGATGCGCGAAGTCCGTGCGTCGCTGTTGCGCGAGCCGCCACAGCTCCTCGGCCAGTAGTCGCACCGTCTCGACGTCGGTATCGCTGTAGAATTCGGCCTTGTTTCCCACGCACACGAGGAGCTTCACGACGCCGTTCTCGATGATTGGCATACTGATGAACCGCCGGAAGCGCGGATGCCCCGCGCCGAGCCCACGCTGATCCGCGCGCTCCGATTCTTCGTTGGAGACGACGACGCGACGCCTCCGCAGCGCATCGGCCCACGACCCGGCCTCGCTGATCTTGCAGCGCGTTCCGATCATCGCTGCGCCATCGTCACCAGCACCGCGGCGCGAATAGCACGCAAGTTCGAGCGTAAGGTCGTGCTCGTGCACCATATGGATGAACCCGAGTCCGCTCTCCGTCAGTCGCGCAACGACCTCCACCCCCGACTGCAAGAACTCCCGTTCGGACACCTGCGCTGAGACACCAGGAAACTCCAGCAGCGCCTGCGCCGTCAGCGCACGCTGGGCGAGTTGCTCCTCAGTGCGTTTGAGATCCGTAATGTCCGTGTGTGTTCCGAGCATGCGGATGGGACGCCCCTCGGCATCCCATCGGACCATGCGTCCCAGCGAGAGAATCCAGCGCCACTCCCCCGTTCGCGTGCGTTGCCGGAACTTCACCCGATACTCGGGAATTTTGCCGGCCACATAGGCCTCGTACACCGCGAAGACTGGCGCCGCATCGTCGGGATGCAGCCGCTCCCGCCACGCCGCGTTGGTTTCGTGGAAGTTGTCAGCGTCGTAGCCCAGCATGGTCGCGTACTCGGGGGTGACCACCGCCGCGCCCGTTGTGAGATCAAGATCGTAGAGACCCTGATTTGCCGCCGAGAGCGTGAGCCGCAGCCGCTCCTCACTCTCGCGAAGCCCGTCCACGGCATGGCGGCGCTCCGTGATGTCGGTCCACGTCCCGTAGATCCGCCCGCCGCCGCCTGAGGCACCCGCATCCGCTTCGAAGCGCGCCGTGTCGAGAATCCACAACTCCGTGCCGGCCGCAGTAACGAACCGGTATTCCGCGCGGGAAGTCTCCGCGGTAAGAATCGCCCGATTCGTCGCGAGGACCGCCTCGAGATCGTCCGGATGGACATGCTTCGCCCACCAACCATCGGCGAGCATCTCGTGCATGGAGTAGCCGAGCAGGCGTTCGGCGTTTGGCGTCACCCAGTCCGTGCGCCGGCCCTCGGGGGTCACGACACTCGCGTACGAAATGCTCGGGCTTGCCTCGAGGTATCGCTCCAGTCGGCCATACCACTTCGCCGCCCGCTCGTCCGCCGCGATGCGCTGTGCCGTGCTGGTCAGTGAAGCCAGCACGTAGGAGACATCGGACGCCATCTCCGACAGCGTCGCAATCTCCTCGTCAGCAAAGAATCCGCGCTCATCAGAGTACAGCATCAGCACACCGGCCACCTTCGCGTCCACACGGAAGGGAATCGCCGCCACGGCGTTCACCCGAGCCACCGCCGCGTTGTCTCGCCACGGCGCTGCACTTGCGTCGGTCAGAAAATCATCGATGACCACGGGCTTGCCCGTGTGAAGGGCGCGCCCCGCCGGGCCCTGACTCCGCGGATCGTCCGCATGAACGGTCGCCCGGACGGCGTCGATGTAGCCACCGTCCTCGCCCGCGCGGGCCACAGGCTGCACGCGGCCGTTGGCATCCACCAATCCGATCCACGCGAAGCGAAACGCACCGTAGTCCACCGCCACTCGGCAGACTTCCGAGAAAACGGCCTCGCGGTCCCGGGCACGCACCAGACGCTGATTGGTCTGCGAGAGCATCGCGTACAGCCGATCGCGCCGCAGCAATGCCGCTTCGGCGAGCTTTCGCGGTGTCTCGTCAATAATGATCGAGTGCAGGAGATGGCGTCCCTCGATTTCGACGAGGCCGCTGTGCACTTCGACGTACCGCTCTTCGCCGTTGGCAAGGCGATGCCGGAAGTGGAAGCTGTTCGCCGCACCGGTGGCGGCCCGCAGCATCTCGGCTTTTATCTCCATCGGCGACATCGTGTTGATCTCGCTGATGGGCTTGCCGATGAGTTCTTCTCGGTTCCACCCATAGAAGCGCACCGCCGCAGCGTTGGCGTCTACGACCGTGCTCGTCGCAGCATTCAACAGAAGCATGGCTGCGGGATGAAGCTCGAAAAGCTGAGGGCTCGCGGCGAAGGACTTGTGCACACTGAAATATGCACACGGCCGCAGCACGCACCCGTCAGGGAGTGGGTGACACGCGTGTCCGCCAAACCCTCAGTTCGCCGCCCGCTGTATGGCGTCCCAATTGCGCGGCTCGTCCGTGACGGGCCCCAGGATGCGCTTGGCGACGAAAATGAAGGCGAGGAGCACCAAGACGCCAATTCCCTGCCCAAAGGCTGGCTCCATCCCCATGGTCGTAATGCAGACCCATCCCACGAAGCCCCACACCAAAGGGCCCATGATCGCGCTGAACCGGCCCACCATCCCGTACAGCCCGTAAAACTCACCAATCCGGTCAGGTGGCGTGAGGCGAAGCATCAGCGGGCGGTCGGCGCTCCAGATACCGCCCAGCGCGACGCCCGCCATTGAGGCCACGAGGAAGAGCGACTGCCACGGCAGGCTGAGCAGTCCGACCGCCGAGGCAAGCCCGAAGGTTGCCACCCAGAGCCACAGCACGATATCAAGCGTGCGCTTTGGGCCGATTTTATCGACCAGCCAGCCCCACATGAAGCCACCAAGTACCGCGAAGGAGATCGCCGAGAGCATGATGAGGCGCGCCTTCCCTTCCCCGTCCGCTTCCGAGATGCCCGATGCCACCGCGACATTCACCGTGTAGAGCGTCATGATGCTGATCACGGTGTTGATCGCATCCGTGTAGAAGACGCGTCCCACGAGGAAGCGAATCAACCCGGGATACGCGCTCCCGCCCCGCAACGTCCGAATCGTCTCCTGGGTGGACTCCTTGATCATCGCCAGTCCGAACACGGGCCGCGGATTGGGATTCCCGCGCTCCTTCACGAAGAGAAAGCAGGGGATACTGAGCACGAGGAAGGCAACGGCGATGGCGGTAAACAAGAACGGCTTGTCCGCCGACTGCGGAAGAAAGCCGATGCCCACCGCGAAGTACGAGCCGAGGTAGCCGAGTCCGACACCGATGCCTGAGATACGCCCACGGTTCTCCTCGGTGGTCACCTCAGGAAGCAATGCGTCGTAAAACTGCAGCCCCGCTTGGTACGCCGCGTTCGCAAAGATGAAGGCAAGCATCGTGACCCAGTAGCCGCTGCGCGCGATCATCACCGTGAACGCGACGCAAATGACCGTGCTCACAATGAGGAATGGCATCCGGCGCCGCGCGCGGTCCGTCATCGCTCCCAGCAACGGCGAGATGACGAAGATGATGCCCATCGAGACCGCCGTGATGATTCCGTACACGACGTCCGCCCGGTCCGCCCCGACTTCGTCGCGGACCCAGAGCGAGAAATAGAGCGAGACTACGCCCATCGAAAAAATGGTGTTGGCGAGGTCGTACAGGATCCAGCTCGCCACGGCGCGCTTGGGAATCACTCTCTCGGGAGTCGGCATGGCAGGAATGTGGGGGACATCCCGACAGGCCGCCAGCTAACACCCCCTTTCCGGCACCCCACCAAGCGGACAGACTTAAATCAGATGTCAATCGGCCGCCAATCCGTGCGCGCGCGCGCGGATTCACCCTCCACACCCCGCGTGACTCCACACCCCACCTTTGTTCGGTTGCGCCAGTGGGGCATTGGCCTCGCGGCGGTCGTGGCGGGTATCGCCGTCGCGACCCTCACGGCGTGGGCGCTCGACGAGTGGGCCTGGCTGAGCCTCGGCAATCGGCTCATCCCGATTGCGCCGACCACTGCGGTCGTGCTCCTCCTCCTTTCGATCTCCTCGCTCTCTCGCATTCGCTTCGAGGCAACGGAACGCCGACCGTCCGTGGCGGTGGAGTGCGGCGCGGCCATGGCGAGTCTGGTCGTGCTGCTGCTGGTCGTGTTGCGCACGCGCTTTGGCATCGGGCCCGACATTGAAGGCTGGATCTCGCAGACCACGGTGATGCAGGGAGCGGTTCCGCTCGGGCGCATGTCCCCGGCGACGGCGCAGTTGCTCGGCGGCATCACCGTCGCCGTCCTCCTGCGATGCGCGGGGAGACGCACCATCGCGACCGCCCTCTTCACGATGGCTAGCGGCGGAGCCTTGGTGTACCTCCAAGGCTACCTGTTCGGTGCGCCCCTGCTCTATGACGGGCGTTCGATACCCATCTCCATTCTCGCCGCACTCAGCGCCCTGCTGCTCGGGCTCTCGGGGTTGCTCGGCGGGCGCGTGTCCGAATGGCCCCTGCGCCTTTTTGTCCCGGTTGAGCGACCCGAGCCGGGGATTCGACGCGCCTTCCTGTATCTCGGCCTCGCACTCGGCACCACGGTCGTCGCCTCCGGGCTCTTCTGGTTCGCCGGACAGCGCGAGCGCACCGTGGCCGAGAGCCGGGCGACGCTCGATGCAATTGCACAACTCAAGGCATCGGAGATTGGGGCGTGGTATGAGGGTCACCTGTCCAGTGCCCGCGTACTTGCCGCCATTCCATTTTCTGCGCAGACGCTGCGCGCGCTCCGCGCTCGCGCGGCCACCGCTCCGCCGACGACCAGAAGCGCACCATGGCTCGACTCGCTCATCGCCGATGGCAATCTGGTTGCCGCGGCGCTCTTCGATGCCAATGGACAGCTGCTCGCGGTTGGCACCGATGCGCGGATGCGCGGAGCACCCCTCCCCGTCTTGTCCGAGCGCGTGGCTGCCGCACACAACGTGCCGCGCATCGTCGTGGACGATATCGAGGCTCAGGGGTCGCAGGTACAACTGCGCATCTGGGTGCCAGTGCACACATGGGACGATCGACTCGTCGCCGCGAGCACTTGGTTGCTGCTTTCGGTCGACGTCGGGAGAAGCCTCTATCCAATTGTCGCGGATTTCCCCATCCCGACCAAGACTGGCGAAGTGGCGTTTTGGAGAATGCGCGGGGACACGGCTGAAGCACTCAGTCCGCTCCGGTTTGCGCGAAACGCCGCGCTCCGTCTTCGGGTGCCTGTCCGCCAGACCATGATACCTGCCCTGCGGGCGACGA
Source organism: Gemmatimonas sp. (assembly GCA_031363115.1). Lineage (GTDB taxonomy): Bacteria > Gemmatimonadota > Gemmatimonadetes > Gemmatimonadales > Gemmatimonadaceae > Pseudogemmatithrix. The sequence goes on along the minus strand of JANLTT010000097.1, from coordinate 518 downwards.
GTACGGCCGACTCGTCGAGTCTACGTGACTACCGCGGTGTCGCCGTTGTCGCCGCCGTTCGGCCGGTCCCCGGCACCGAATGGGTGCTAGTGGCCAAGATCGATCGCGCCGAGGTCGTGGCCCCTGTGCGCCGGACCGCCGTGCTCGCGACTCTCGTCTCGCTCATCCTGCTCGCGGCGATTGCAGCGGTCGTCTACGCCATGTGGTCGCGCCGCGACAAGTCGCAGACCGTCCGCGAACTCGCCCTCATCCGTGCCCGCGAGCAGAGCGTCGAGGAACTTCGCGCGAGCGAGGCGCGGTACGCTCGAGCGATGCGTGGCACCACCGACGGCTTGTGGGATCGCGACATCGCGACCGGAGCCACGTATGTCTCGCCACGCTGGCGCGAGATCGTAGGGATTCCCGACTCCGTCCCCATCTCGACAGAGAAGGAGATGCAACTCGCGGTCCTCCCCGAGGATGCCCCACGTCAGGCAGACGCAATCGCCCGACACCTCGCGGACGGCACTCCGTATGAC
>JANLTT010000030.1:0-3913 GCA_031363115.1 Gemmatimonas sp. | reverse complement strand
GTCGGCCCTGGCTAACCCCGGCTGGTGTCCGAAAGCTCAGCCCCGCCGGCAAGGCGAGACCGAGCTCAACCGAGAGGCGGACCGCACAAAGGGAGGCGTTGCCACATAGCTCCCCTACACTGCCGTCTCTATTGAAGTAATCCAGACGGAAGTCGTGCTCATCATCGGGGAGAAAGACCACGAGCCCATCGGCACCCACACCGGTGTGCGCCGCGCACACGTCACGGACGAATGCGGGGTCACCGGCGCGGCGCCCGGAGATCTGGTCGCCGATGCCGTCCACAAAGACAAAGTCGTTGCCGGAGCCCGAGAGCTTCCAGAATCGCATGCCGATTAGAGCCTCCCGGTCAGCGCCCACAGGCGCAGACGCCAGACCATGAAGATGGCCTCACGTACGATGTGCCCCGACATCTTGCTTTCGCCCTCGGTCCGGTCGGCAAAGACAATCGGAATCTCGATCGGCTTGAAGCCCTTTCTGACCGCGCGAAACGACATCTCAATCTGAAAAGCGTAGCCGTTGGAGCGGACGTCATTGAGATCAATGGCTTCCAGCACTCGTCGGTGAAAGCACTTGAACCCCCCCGTCGCGTCCCACAGCTGCAGTCCCGTCACGATGCGGGCGTAGATATTGGCCCCGTAGCTCAAGATGAGGCGACTGATAGGCCAGTTGACCACCGTGACCTTTCCGTTGAGGTACCTCGAGCCCAACACGAAGTCCGCCGTTTCAGCGGCCTTCAAGAACTGCGGGAGGTGGTCCGGGTCATGGCTGAAGTCCGCATCCATCTCGAAGATCAGCTCGTAGTCACGCGCGAGTGCCCAATGGAATCCATCGCGGTACGCGGTGCCGAGTCCCATCTTCCCCGGACGGCGCAGCAGATGCACGCGTGGATTGACTTCCGCGATGGAGGCGATGAGATCACCCGTGCCGTCCGGGGAGTTGTCATCAACAAACAGCATCTCGATCCCTGCGTCCTTCGACAGCACGCGCTCGACCAACGTCGAGACGTTGAGCTTCTCGTTGTACGTCGGGGTGATGACCAGCGCGCGCTCAGACATTCGCTGACCTCTGGCGTCTGTCCATGGCGATGCCGGCCAGCAGCATGACGAGGGCGAAGCCGACGGCGAACCCCGTGATGGTGCTTCCGGTGTGGTACGAAGCGGAATCGAAGGTGAACTCAACCGTTCGCGCCCCCTCGGGCAGCGCCACGGCCATCAGAGAGAGATTCGCACGCTCGGCCTTCGCCGGCTGGCCATCTACGCGGGCGGTCCAACCCGGGTAGTAGTTCTCGGACACCACCAACGCCGAGCCCGCCGGTGCCGGCGCATCGAGTTCGACCGTGAATCGGCCCGGCGCATAGCCACTGGTGCGCGTCTTGAGAGCGAGCGCGGCGGGCATGCCACTCAACGCCTGCGCGCTGGTCTCCGACTCGGGCGGCAACAACGCGACCGCGCGGTACGGGAAGTTCGGCGTCTTGAAGGCGTCGGCGACGGCGGCGTCTGGGAACTTGGCAATGGTGCCAGCGACCCACGCGAAGGGATGCTCGGTCGGCAGCTGATGCAGCCACACCGTGGTCCCTGCGGCGGTCTTCACCGGGCCTGCCACCATCTTGGCACCCGGCATGCCGAGGTCGTCAACATTCGTATAGATGTACTTGACGTTCATCAGCCCCCAGAACGTCGGGTTGCCGAGCTGCCGATAACCCCCCGCCTTGTCGGCGAGGAGCTGGTAGCGGCCGAGTTCATTGCCGTGGTAGCCGAGCACGATGCGCACGTTGTGCGCCATCAGGCCATCGAAGTCGAGATTCGGATCGTGATACGCCGCTCCTTCGCCGAAGGCATTGGCGAGCACGCGAACCGGTTCCGGTTCGGCCCTGATCATCTCAATCGCCGGGTCGCTGGCAAAGAGCACCGACGCCGGCTCTGAGAACTTGAAGTACTGACGCTCGACGCTCCAGAGATCGGCCACGGTCACCGCGGCGAGCAACCACCCAGCCGCCAGGAGTGGGAGCTTCTTCCGCGACACGGCAAAGGCAATGCCGATGGTCGCCGCCAAAAAGAGGAATGAGCGCCAGGCACCCAACACCACCGCACTGGTATTCGCGTCCACGCGATCCAACATCTGCGGGATGGCAATCGAGAGCGAGATCTGCTGCAGGACACCGAGCGTCGCAAGCACTGCAACGCCGAGTCCAACGGCTCCTGCGCCGACGCACCACGCCTTGCTCAACTCACCGCGCAGCACCTTCTCGGAGCCAAAGGCTGCCAGCACCGCCACCGCGAAGGTCGTCACAAAGAAGATTGTACTCGGCGCACGGAAGAACTTCGAGCCAGGGACGATGGCATACACGAGATGATAAAACGGCGTGTTGCCGCCGAGGGCCCACAGCATCGAGATGACGAGCATTCCGGCAAAGAACCAGAGGAGCTTCCGGCGGACATTCGCGGCGCGCACGTCTGCACCGCGCCCAAGAAACGCCGTCGCCGCGAGGAAGAGCACCCCTGCCCCGAGGTACTCGGAGTGGAAGTGGATGCCGTTCCGTCCCCAGTAGTTCTGAAGCACGCCAGAGAACTGGGGGAGGTACGTATTGAAGAGTTCCTCGATCGGCATGGAGAAGCTGGTGGCGTACTCGTAGTCACGACCGCCAGCGCGCGGCGACCATTCCACATACTCGCGCACCGGGAGGTATTGCACCGCGCCAATCATCAGGCCGAAGACAACCGCTCCAAGGGCGAATCCCAGGCGCTTGAGGCGTTCTGGATTCGACAGCGGCGTCTCGCTGAGGCCACCGAACGCGAGCATGACGGCCCACGCACCACTGGCCACGAGCAGATACTGCAACAACTGCGGATGCGGCGTGAGGACGCCGAGCCCGACAATCAGAGCGAGCAATCCCCACGCGGCGCGCTTGCCATCGCGGATGCCCCACGTGAGCACGAGGAGCGTTACCGGGAGCAAGGCGGAGACGAAGAGCTTGCCGTCGTGTCCGGGCGAGACGAGCGAAGCCACCTGCCCGCTCATCATGTATGCGATGCCGCCGATCAACGCGGCATGGAAGCTCACGCCGATGGCGCGCAGGAAGGCATAGCCCGCAACCCCGGCGAGCATCAGGTGCACGATCATTCCCCATGTCATGGCGACATCGGTGGGGAGCATCATGCGCAGCAATGCGGTGGGATAGAAAATGTCGCCGTGCATTGCGGCGATATACGGCATCCCGCCCATGAGGTAGGGATTCCACTGCGGAATGCCCTCGCCTGCACGCAATGACGCGGCCGCGAACTCGCGGAAGGAATAGCCGGCGATGTACTGATCGCTGACGGGATTGACGAGGAAGCCGCCGCCGAGCGCGGGATGCGCGAGGGTGAGAGCGGCCAACACGCAGGCCAAGAGGGCCCACGCGAAGGAGTACTTTGGCGCGTCGAGGGACGGCGCGGAGGAGTTCATCACGTCGCAGAATGGACAGAAGGCCGTGGCCGTGGCCACGCAAGAAACAGCACTCCGGGCACGATCTCGAGGACCGTGAGCCAGAGACGAGAAGCGACTACGAGAATCGTTGCTTCCGCACCCGTGGCAAGACCGGCTGCGGTGAGCATCGCACCCATCGCAACCTCACGCACGCCAATCCCGCCGGGGGCGACGAGGGTGAGAAAGCCAAGCAAGTACGACAGGGTGAAAATTGCCACGTACGCCCCCGCATCTCCAGCGGCAGCGGGCCCGAGCACGCCAATGGCGAGTTGCTGGAAGGCGAGTCCATAGAGCACCCAGGCGGCCGTGCAGCCAGCGGCGGCCAGCCAAACCGCCGCTGCCGGGAGGTTTGGCGCCTCGACCGGACGCCCTGTCACCCGCCCAGTGAGGCGGACCAGCGGCTTCAGGGTCCAGGGCAACGAGGCAGTTACCGCAGCCAGAACTCCG
>JANLTT010000306.1:0-23204 GCA_031363115.1 Gemmatimonas sp. | reverse complement strand
GGTGAGGCCCAGGTCGGCGGCAACCTTCTCCCAGATCTGCGCGTAGAGCGTGTAGATGCCGAGTCTTCCGTTGGCGGCGGACTCGTTCCACTTGTACGCGTCGGCGAGGCTGCTCATCGAGTTGCTCATGGAGACGCCCACGCCGGCCGGCATCAGGTTGAGCACGCCGTCGAGCACCTGCACGTCGATTGGCGTGTCATCGTTCGCCAGCTCAAGGCGCGCGCTCCGCACGAGGCCGAGGTCGGCCGCCGTGAACCACTCGTACTGAAAGGCCAGGTGGCCGTCGGGGTGCACTTCTCGCAGGCGAATGCGCGTCGCGGAAGCGTTCTTCCAGACGGAGCGCGCACCGACATGGCCGTCCAGCCGCGGGGCGAAGGGCTCCCAGAGTTCGAAGCCGTTCGGGCCATGGATACGGATCCAGGTGCGGGGGCCGGTGTGCTCCCAGCGCAGGTGGATTTTGTCGACGGTCTCGTAGGGGAGGAAGGAGCCCTCCTCGTCACGGCGGCCGGCGGCCAGCGAGCCGGCCGAGGAGATGAAGGCCCAGAGATCGCTGTCTCCCGCGAGCACCATAAAGAAGGGCGGGGCTTGGTCCACGCCGTCAATGCGATACCAGGTCTCGCCATCGTCTTGGACGAAGTGGCCGTGCATCTCGAGGGACGGCGAGAGCCCGGCGGGGCGAAGGGTGTCAGTTGCACTCATGGGGGGATCTCTATGCACGACCCGCGGAGGGTGAACCGCGGGAGAGGAAGTCCAATCGGTTGGGTGGAGTGTAGCGCACTAGAGCCAACCATGCGAGCATCGACCGGTGATTCTTGCCGAGTGGGCCGCGGGATGCTAATCTGGCACGGCGTTTTACCACCTATTCGGCAGATCGAATGTTGTCGGCGCTCCGCCGGAGGGTCGGCCGCGACTCGGTGCCGGTCATTCGCGGCGTGTCGTCTGGCACGAATGCCGATGGCGACGATCTCACGACGGCCGAGGGGGCGCAGTATCGCACCTCGGTGATGCGCGACTTTTTCCGGGCGAGCAGCGTCAATGGCGAGATGGGGTCCCTGGCGATTGATGGGTTCTTTGTGACGGCGGGTATTTCGTACTCGTGGATTCGGCGGTAGGGACTGGCGCGTGGCGTGAGCGGAGGATGCGCTCGGGGCAGTGAGGCCGTAGATTTCAGCCCATGATTGCGGCCCACTTGCCCGGCGCGGCGCTGGTGGAAACTGGCCTCGCCGACCTCGCGGCGGGGCTGGTGACCATCGAGTCCTTGCTCGTCTCGATTGCTGCGCCGGTACTGCGTGAGGTGGGCCTCATCATCGTCCACCCAATTCCTGACGCCGAGTTGCAGCTCTACGCGTTGCTGTCGGCGCGAGACGGAGCGGCGGCGCACAGCCAGTTCAACGCGCTGCTCCGACGGGTCGTGAGCTTCCGCCGCGCGGCACAGTGCGCGAGGTAGCGGACCGCGAGCGCATCAGCGCCTTCATGACGGCGCTGGCGCGACACGCGACGGCCGACGTTGACGTCTTTCTCGTGGGCGGAACCAGCGCTGTCCTCGTGGGATGGCGATCCACCACCATTGACGTCGATCTGGTGATGCGGCCTGAGTCGGACGCGATGATGCGGGCGATTCCGATGCTCAAGGAGCAACTGCAACTGAACGTGGAGCTGGCGTCTCCCGATTTGTTCATTCCCGTGCCAAAGGGTTGGGAGGAACGGAGCCCCATCGTGGCCCGTATTGGGCGTGTCACCTTTCGACACTTTGATTTTGTCGCGCAGGCGCTGGCGAAGATTGAACGCGGCCATGCGCGTGACTTGGCCGATGTGCACGCGATGCACGCGCGCGGCCTCATCAGCTCTGCGGACGTGCGGTCGCAGTTTGCGCGCATGGAGCCAGAGCTCTTTCGGTTTCCGGCAATCGATCCCCCGTCGTTTCGGCGGGCCGTGGATGCGGTGTTTCCTCCGTCGATCTAACGCTCGTGCGCGACTCGCCCCAACAGAGCAGCGAGCGTGTTAACGCCGCGACCGCGCACTACACTTGATTTCCACCCGCGCCGCAGGTCGTGGCAGTGCCGTCACCGCGAGCGTCGCCCGACTCGGCGGATCCACCGGAAAGAACTTCACGTACTCCGCATTCATCGCCGCGTAGTCCGCCATGTTCGTGAGAAAGACGGTGCACTCCCCAACATCGGCCATTGTCGCACCGGTGGCCTCGAGCGAGGTGCGAATGTTCTCCATCGTCTGACGCGTTTGCGCGGCGACGCCCCCCGCGATGATCTCCTGCGTGCCGGGCACGACGCCGGTCATGCCGGACACAAAGACCCATTCGCCATCACGAATCGCCACGGAGTACGCCGGCACGAGCGGCGCCAAGCCCGGCGGATCAATGCGCTGGCGACTGGCGCCGCGGCGAATCGCCGCCTCACGCGCCACGTCGCGCGCGGGAATCACGATCGGCTCAAACCAGGTCGGCACGATCGTGCGGCTCGACGGCGATGCCGCCGCAACTTCAGCCAAGAACTTCTGACGGTCCGCCAGGGCGGCGGGCGGCGGATTCGGGTTTCCGTACCCATCGGCGTGCGAGGGGATCACCACCGCCGGGTGTCCGAGCGCGCGCATCAAGCGCCCGGTGAAGTCGTGAATCTCCAATCGCTGACTATTGGCGCCGACGAGTGCGATGTCGGGGCGCAGCCCCTCCATCTCGCGTTCGAGAAAGTTCATTGAGCCCATGGCGAGCACTTCGTGTCCACCGATGCGAATCAGATAGGCGAGGCTTCCGCCCTCCTGATACTCGTTGCGACGCAGCGGCGCACGAAGCCCACGTGGCGCCGTGCCCGCGATCCCGCGCCCATTGCCGAAGTAGCGCTTGTCGTCGAGCGCGCTGTGGATGCTGGGAATCACGCGGAGCGAGAAGGTCTCGAAGTCGTAGTCCTCGCCGCCAACGACGGTGATCAGCTTGTCCTCGCTCACGTCATAGGCCCGCGCAAGATTCGCGGCGGTCTCGGTACCGATGATGACGGCACCCGTGCGCTTGCTGATGGTGCCTGCGTCGAGTGCGTGGTCGGAGTGACCGTGCGTGATGAGGATGTAATCCGCGCGCTTGATATGGCGGTTAATCAGTGCGGTGTCGGCAGGGTATGGGTCCGTCGGCAGGATCTCGCGCGCGGGGCCGGTGCGGGTCCAGCGATTGAACTGCGTGACGAAGGGATCAACGAGGACCACCGTCTTGCCGTCGGTGATTTCCCAGCCGGCGTTGCCGAGGTAGGTGAGGCGGAGCTCGCCGGCGCGCAGCGCGCCCCGCGTCGGCGTCGCGGCGCCTGCGGCGGCTGAGGCGGGTGCCGCGGGCGCGCACGCCATCGTGCCCGCACCGAAGTAGAGCGCGTTCGGGGCTTCCGACCTTGCGACGGCGATGTCGGGGCGACCGTCTTCGTCAAAGTCGCCCATGCCGATGCCATACGCCGTGCCCGCACGATCGCCAAAGGAGACGGGAGTGAAGCGTTGTCCGTCGCCATCGTTGAAGTACGCCGTGGTCGGCGCCTGCACGTTGCCGACGATGAAATCCATCTTGCCATCGCAGTTGGGATCGCCCACCGCGAGCGCGTAGGGCACCACGCCACGCTCTCCCACGGCACGAGGCGCACCGAAGGTGCCGTCGCCGCGTCCATCGTACACGGCAATGCCACGCGTTTCATCGATCGCCACCACATCCATGCGGCCATCGCCATTCAAATCGACCGCGTCAGCGACGCGAATCTGCGCATCGGCCGGGCCGAAGGGCACGCTGCGGAGCTTCGCGAGATCGGCAGAAGCCGCGCCAAAGTAGAGTCGGCTCTGGCCGCCGTTGCGATGCGGCACCAATAGGTCAGTAAAGCCATCGCCATTGAAATCCGCTGCGGTGATGGTCGTCGCGGGTTCGGGCGCGAAGGGGATGCATTCGGCGTCGAACTTACCCGCACCGCGATTCAAGCAGATGTAATTGAAGCCCGCGCTGCGACCGTAGCGATTCGCGGCGATGATGTCGGGGCGGCCATCGCCATTCATATCAGCGACCGTGGCGTTGCGCATCGGCCAGTCGGGGCGGCCGTACTCGGAGCCGACCGTGAACTTGCCCTTGCCATCGTTGAGGTACACGAGCTTGGTGCTTGGCGCGTCGTTGCTGGTCACAACGTCGAGATCGCCATCGGCGTCGAGGTCCACCAAGCGTGCGGAATACGTTTTGTCGGCAATCGGCCCGAGGTCGTATGCGGCGCGGATGCCGCCACGGCCATCGCCGAGCAGGACGCGGTTCACCAACGGCCAGTGACGGCCCTTGGCGAGCACGATGTCGAGGTGTCCGTCGCCATCAAGGTCGCCGAAACTCGCGTTGGCGGAGGTTTCGGCGGTGGTCTCGAGGAGCAGGGTGCGGTCGTAGCGGGGGAGTTCGCGCGCGCTCACAGTGAGCAGGGCGACGGCGCCGAGGGCGAGGAGGGGGGCGGGGGAGAGGGGCATGTGAAGAACGTACGGGTTATGGTGATGGCACGACAGCGTTCGGCACCTTCCCGTCTGGCCCCAGGATTCCATCCAGCCGCAGGTGCGCGACGCTCGGCCCCGTTGTCGTCAGTGTCACCAAGGTGAGATGGTCCAACGCCATCGGGTCGGCGCGGTTCTGACTGCCGCCGGTAGTGCCGAGCGTGAAATACTCACGCCCAAGCCGCACGTCGCGATTGAGCGAATGGAGATGCCCGCTGAACACGGTGTACGGGCGCTCGGCGAGTGCCGTCTCGATGGCCTTGAACTCCACGTCGCTCGGGTTGCGCCAGACCGGCTTGTGGAAGAACAAGAAAGTCCAGCGCACATCGCGATGCTCCGCGAGGACGCGCTGCACATACGCCGCCTGCTCAGTGCCGATGTCACCGAAGGCGCGTTCTGGCATCGTATAGTAGGCCAGGCCCTCCGTGCTCGTCCGGCCATCACGCTGCGCCTGTATCGCCTCGTTGCGCGCTTCGAAGATTGCCCGCGCCCGTTCGGGGGAGAGATCCTCCGTGTCGAGGATCAGAAAGAGCGCGTTCTTGTAGACGAACGAGTAGTAGGTGGGGCCGTAGCGACTGCGCCAGACGGCGCGCAGGGTGTCGCCGGTGAGATCATGATTGCCGCCGACGCGAAAGAATGGCGCGGGCATCGCGTTCGCCCGTGCGTCGAAGTCGTTCCACTCGCGCGTGAGCGCGGAGTCGGCGGGGGTCGGGCCATCGATCAAATCGCCCACGCTCAGCACGAGTTCGGGGCGAAGGATGGCCAACTGTGATACCGCAACGCCGAAGACTCCGGGGCGCTCGCCGCCATTTAGGTCGGAGACGACGGCAAAGGTGAACTGGCCAGCTGACGTGTCAAACCGAGTGTGCGTCCACGGGACGGCAGTGCCCGTGACGTCGTGGCGAAATGGGGCGCGCGAAGTGGCGCAGGCCGTGAAAGCCGCAGCGAGCAGGAGCGCGGGGAGGCGCAATGACGGGAGTCGGCGAGGCATTTGGCGGTGTGGGAATCGACCAGCGGCAGCGAAGGGGACGCGTTCCGTATTGTGGTGCCCGCGGACGCGGCGCGCTATACCCCGAGCTACACCCCGAGCCGCCGAAGCTCCTGCGCGCGCGACCGACTCACGGCCAGCGTCGCTCCGCCGCGCATCTCGGCGATCATCCCGCCCTTCCCATGGCGTCGAAAAGCCACCACATGATCGAGGTTCACGAGATGGGTGCGATGAATCCGCGTGAACCGCTTGGGGTCGAGTCGCGCTTCCAGCCGTGTGAGTGAGAGCGAGAGCACATGGCGCCCACGCGGCGTGTGCGCAATGACGTAGTCGCCGTCGGCCTCGAACCAGAGCACATCCACGACCGGAAGGGGAGCGATCGCACTCCCGCTGCGAATGAAGAGTCGTTGGAGCGGTCCCGTCCCCATCACCTCGCCGAGTCGGTCAACAGATGCGGCGGCCGCAGGCTCACCAAGTGCGACGCGCACGCGTTCCATGGTCGCGGCGAGTCGCGCGGGGCCGAAGGGCTTGAGGAGGTAGTCCACGGCACCGAGTTCGAACGCGGTGACGGCGTGTTCGGCGTACGCGGTGGTGAACACGGCGAAGGGGTGCTGCGTGAGACGGCCGAGCACATCGGTGCCGAGGAGTCCAGGCATCTGGATGTCGAGGAACACCAGTTCGGGACGCAACCGTTCGATGGACTCGACGGCGGCGAGGCCGTGTGCTGCCTCAGCAACCACCTCCACCCAATCAAAGGCGCTGAGCATTCGACGCAGTCCGGCGCGCGCAATGGACTCATCGTCGGCAATGACGACGCGAACGCGCGGACGATCATTCACGCAACGTCTCCTTCATGGTCGAGCGGGAGGTTGATGCGTGCGGTGAAGCCGCGCCCGAGGCTCGAGGTGCAGGTCAGCGAGGCGCGCGTGCCGTACAGCGCGTCGAGCCGCTCGCGCAGGCGACGCAGGCCGGTACCATTGGGCGTCGGCGCGCCGGTGAGATCGACGCCCGCCCCATCGTCGTGACAGGTGATCGTCAGCGCCTCGCCCTCGATGCGCGCGACAATCGTGATATGCGTGGGCTCGATCCTCGAGGACGCGCCATGTCGCACCGCGTTCTCCACCAACGTCTGCAACGCGAAGGCGGGCACATAGGCGTCGGCGGCGGCCTCGGGGATCTCCCAGGTCACCACGAGGCGCTCGTCAAAGCGCACCTGCTCGAGCGCGACGTACTTCTCCACGAACGTGCGTTCCTCCCGAAGGGCAACGCGATCGCGATCCTCCTCGAGCACCTGACGGAGCAATCCGGCCAGCAGTTCGGCGCTTGTGGCCGCGCGATCCGGCGCGATGGGAATCAGGTGCACCACCGTGTGCAGCGCATTGAAGAGGAAGTGCGGATTCAATTGCCCCCTGAGCGCTGCGAGCTGCGCCCGCACCGCCGCGGCCTCAGCGCGTGCGGCACGCGCGGTGCCCTGCACGGCATACGAGACGCCAGCCACCGCGATATACAACCAGAGCCCGAGGAGCACGAACGCGGCGAGTAACGCCGGGGGCGTGATGGCCAGCGAGCCGCGCACAATGCTCTCGATGACGATGGAGAGCGCCACCCAGAGCACGGAATAGCCCACCGCGCCGCCCACGTGGAGCAGCACGAAGCCGGCGGTCACGCGACGTGGCCACGGATGTCGCTCGACGAATCGCAGCACGAGGATGCCGAGCAGTGCGGCGCCGAGGATCGCGCGCGCGGAGACGATCAGCGCCGTCTCAACGCGAATTCCATGGACCACGACCATCGTGATTGCATAGAGCGCGAGAACGGGAAGCCAGCCGATTGCAAGCTGGATCGCAAACCAGCGGCGCGCACCTCGCAGCGCGGACGCCTCGGGCGCCGCGGTGGTCATCGCGGCGCGGCGGCGGAGACGCGGCGCGCCTCCATGCGGACGACGGCGGTCTCCCAAGTCAACTCTCCATCAGTGGAGCGGTCGGCCTGGTATTTGAAGCTCGTCGGGGTGATGTCGTAGTAGCGCACCCGTTGAACATACGCGGCGCCGTCGCCGTCGCGACCCATGCTGCGCACCCGCATCTCGCCAGCGGCCCAGGAGGCGGTCGCGGGCGTGAAGCGTGCGCGGTAGACGTCGAGCGACATCTGGGTCCATTTACGCCCCGCGACGTCATATAGCCTCGTGCTGCGGAGGAGGGCATTCGGGTTGCCCGAGCCGTCCACAATGCGGAGTTCGTCCTCGATGCCGAGTCCGTCCATAGCGCGCCAGGCCTTCCAGATACCGGTGAGTCGCGGGACGCCGTGAATGCGCGTGCCGAGAGAGGTGGCCTTCGGGATTACGGTGACCTCCCACTGTCCTACGAGGAAGTCGTACTGCGTGGCCTCACTCGGGGTCGCGGTGTTGGTGCGCGGCGCGGCGGCGCTGTGTTGGGCCGCAAGTGGCGCGGCCTGCAGCGTGAGTGCGATGAGAAGCGCGATGAGAGGACGCGTCATGAGAGTCTCCGGGCGAGTGTGCGAATGGTGGTTCACGAGTGGAGCGTAGTCAGGGCGGACTCGCGGTGACGCCGTCGCGTCGCTGAACGGCAGATTGGGGCGGTCGAGCGGTGCCACGGCGCGTCGGGAGCCGGGCATCGTTCACCCATGCCTAGTGACCAGCAATCTCCATCCGCCGCCGAGCCGCTCATCTCGCTCAAGGGCGTGAGCAAGGATTACCCAACCGCCGCCGGACCCTTCACCGCGCTCGCCGACGTGGACCTCACGATTGACCGCGGCGAGTTCGTCGCGGTGGTCGGAGATTCGGGAAGTGGAAAGTCCACGCTTCTCTCGCTGCTGGCGGGAATCGATCGCCCGTCGCGCGGTGCCATCGTGGTGGACGGCACCGCGGTACACACGCTGAGCGAGTCGGCGATGTCAGCTTGGCGTGGCGGTGCCGTGGGGATTGTCTTTCAGTTCTTTCAGCTCCTGCCAAGTCTTTCGGTGGCCGAGAACGTCATGCTGCCGATGGACTTTTGCGATCGGTGGCCGGTACGGGAGCGTCGCGAGCGGGCACTGGCGTTGCTCGACTCCGTCGGCGTGGCGGATCAGGCCGACAAGCTGCCCTCGCGTCTCTCCGGGGGACAGCAGCAACGCGTCGCCATCGCCCGAGCGCTGGCGAACGATCCGCCGCTACTCTTGGCCGACGAACCCACGGGAAATCTCGACTCGCGCACCTCTGACGCGGTGCTCTCCCTCTTCGCGAGCATCGTCGCGGCGGGCCGCACGCTGGTGCTCGTGACCCACGCGCCGAGCGCGATGGCGCACGCGGAGCGGGCCATCACCATTGCCGATGGGCGTGTGGTGCTAGACACGCGGCGCGACACGCGGCGCGACACGCGGCGCGACACGCACGGCCACACCCAACGCGCCGACGCGGAGGCGCGCCGTGGTTAGTCCGCGCTGGCGCAAGGCGATTGGCGACCTCCGCGAGCACGTGGGGCGTACGGTCGTGGTGGTGCTGGCGATTGCCGTAGGGCTGGCCGCTGCCAGTTCGATTCTCAATGCGTGGGCGCTTGTGCGGGTCGCGACCATTGAGGGCTACCTCGCTAGCGATCCCGCGGCCGCGACAATTCGTCTGGACTCCACCGACGCTGCGCTGCTCGCCCTCGTGCGGGCGCAGCCCGGCGTGCGCGACGTGCAGGCGCGTCGCACCACGATGGCGCGGGCGCAGATTGCCGGAGCGTCCGTCACCGCGATGCTCTTTACGATAGATCCCACCGAGCGCGTGCGCATTGGCGCGGTGCAGTGGGAGAGCGGTACGCCCCCAACCGATAGCACGCTCACGGTGGAGCGCTCCTCGCTCGACTTCTCCGGCGCAGCAGTCGGCGAGGACATCGTGCTCAGCATTGGCGATGCCCCTGCGGTGGCCGTTCCCGTGCGCGCCCTCGCCCGCGACGTCGGTCTCGCACCGGGCTGGATGGAGCACATCCTGTACGGCTTTGTCTCGCAGGAGACGCTTCGGAGGCTCGGCGCGCCGAGCGAGCTCAACGAGCTCCGCGTGGTATTCGATGACGGATCGCTCACGCAATCAGAGGTTCGAGCCCGCGCCTTCGCCCTCCGCCAAGTGATTGAAGAAAACGGACAGCGCGTCCGCGACGTCGACGTGCCGGTGCCGGGCGAGCATATCCACTCCGCGCAGATGGACTCGCTGCTCTACACGCAGTTTGCGTTTGCCCTCCTCGCACTCGCGTTGAGCGCGTTTCTCGTGGTCAACCTGATCAGCGCGATGCTCGTGGGCCAGACGCGCGAGATGGGGGTGATGAAGGCAATCGGTGCACGTCCGGCGCAGCTCGCCGCGATGTACCTCGCCGTCGCCGGTGCGCTCGGGGTCGCCGCGGCTGCGGTCGCGATGCCCGCCTCGCTCGTGGCGGGGCGGCGCTATGCCGAGCTCCGGGCGGAGATGCTGAACTTCGATATCACTGGCTACGGCGTGCCGTGGTGGGTGCTTGCTGCTGAGGTTGCCGTCGCGGTGCTGCTCCCCATTGCGGCGGCCGCGGTTCCGGTGTGGCGCGCGTGCCGCGTGCCGGTCAACGATGCCCTGCGCGACGTCGGAATCAGCGGGGAAGAGATCGGTGAGCGTTTCCTGCGACTGCGCGGACTCCCTCGCCCAATCCTGCTCGCGTTGCGGAACGGCTTTCGGCGTCGCCAGCGCACGCTGCTCACGTTGGGGACGCTCTCTCTCGGCGGCGCGGTGTTCCTCGGCGCGAACAACCTGCGCGCGGCGGTGCTCGACGTCACCGAGGCCATCTTTGCGGCGAATCGCTACGACTTCACGATTCGGCTGGCTTCGCCGATGCCCACGGACTCGCTTGAGGCCATCGCGCAATCCGTTGAAGGCGTTGCAGTCGCGGAAGCGTGGACGGGAGTGCGCGCCGCCATCGACAAGGGCGATGGCACGCTCGGCAACTCGTTCACCATCACCGCGCCCCCCGCGGCGACGCGTCTGTTTCAGCCGGAACTCAAGGAAGGCCGCTGGCTTCTTCCCGACGATGACCGCGCCTTGGTGATTGGCCTCGGGATGCAACGCGCTGAGCCGGAGTTGCGCGTGGGATCGAAGCTTCGGCTGTCGATTGGCGGCGTGACGGACGAGTGGGAAGTCGTGGGTGTCATCGGCGGCGGACCCGGAATCATCACGTACGCGGCGCGCGAGGGAGTGCTGAGGCTGTATGGCGGGGGCGCGTCCACCCTCGCGGTGAAGAGTGCATACGAGGGCCAGGCATCGCAGCTGGACCTGATTGCGCGGTTGCGTAGCCAGTTCGCCGAGCGTGGGGCGTTCGTGAGTTCGAGTTCGATGCTCGCGGAGGCCAAGCGGGGTGTGGATGACCATCTGCTGATGGTGGTGTCGTTTCTCGGTGTGATGGGGTGGGTGACGATTCTGGTGGGCGGGCTCGCGCTCGCCTCGACGATGGGGCTCGCCGTGCTCGAGCGCACGCGGGAGATTGGTGTCCTGCGCGCCATCGGTGCGCGGCATGGTGCGATTCTCGCGCTCGTGCAGGTGGAGGGGATGGCGATTGCCCTCTTGAGCTGGGTTGTCGCCATTCCGATCTCGGTGCCGATGAGTCTTGCACTCGGCGAGGCCTTTAGCCGGATCATGCTCCCGGTGCCGCCGCGCTACGTGCCGGAGTTGAGCGGCGTGTTGATCTGGCTTGCGCTGGTGGTGGTGGTGTCGGTGTTGGCCTGTGCGTGGCCGGCGCTGCGGGCGATGCGTGTTCCGACGGCGGCGGCGCTCTCGTACGAGTGAGCGCGCCGCCGTCGAGCGTATTCGTTACCGCGCTTTCGAGAAGGACGTCTCCATCAACACCCAGAGGTTCGGGTCGAGCTTCACATCCGTGGGCTCCGCCGGCGCGTCAATGGTAAACACATTGGTCCGCGCGTTCATCTGCACGCGATGCATTGTCGGCGTCGCCTGTCCGTTGGCGTAGATCGCAATCTCCAGCGGCATGGTGAAGAGACTGCTATCGGTTTGCACTTGGTCGAGCCTGATGCGTACCTGCTGTGACCGCGCATCGTAGCTCCAGCTACCTGCCACCTTCAGATTCCCTGGCTTGTAGAGCCACTGCTCAAAGAACCAGCCGAGCTCGCGCCCGGAGGCCTCTTCCATCGCCCGACGAAAGTCGGAGGTGGTCGCGTTCGCGTTGAAGTGCTCGCGATAGTACGCGCGAATGCCGCGTTGAAAAGCCTCGTCGCCTACGACGCCACGCAGCATGTGCAGCGTCCAGCTCCCCTTCTGGTAGGTGTGCGAGCTGGTGACGTCCTCCATGCGGTCGAGGTTGCGATGGATGATCGTGTAATCGGGGTGTGTTGCGGCGAATGACATCACCGTGCGACGACTCCCCTCTAGGCCGCGCACGAATTCCTCGCGGCCATACGCATGCTCAATGTAGAGGAGGGTGAAGTAGGTCGCGAAGCCCTCGCTCAGCCAAACATCGTTCCAGTCGTACTCGGTGACGGCGTTGCCGAACCACTGATGGGCAATCTCGTGAATCACCACGTTGCGCCAGCGCACGCTGCGCGTGCCGGTGACGGAACTCTCGTGGTAGAGAATGGCCGAGGCCGACTCCATGCCGCCGCTCACGCTGTTCGATTGAATGTTGGCGAGGCGCTCGTAGGCGAAAGGACCGACGTAATCGCTGTAGAAGGCGAGGACGCTCTTGGTGGGGGTGGCAAAGTCGCCGAAGCCGGTGTCGCGATCCTGCGGATACACCCACGTTTCGATCGGCTTGCCGTCGAAGGTGTCCACGGTCTGCATCGCGAAGCGCGCGATCCCGAGGACGTAGAGCCAGGGCGAAATCGGAACGGAGTTGCGCCAGTGCGTGCGGCGACGATTGGCAGGGAGGTCGGTGACCTCGGCTTGCAGGCCGTTGGACACCACCTGATAGTGGCTCGGCGCGGTGACGATGAACTCGCTCGTCGCCTTGTCGTACACATGATCGATGGTCGGGAGCCAGTGCCGTGCGCGATTGGGCCAGTTGTCGCTGAAGAAGGTGCGGTCGCCGTGGCAGTTGCGTCCGATGGCGAGCCCTGACGCGGGGATGCCTGCGTAGCGGACCACCAGGCGCGCCCGCGTTTGTGCGTCCGGTGCGCTCGAGAGGGGAATCACGAGGGCGTCGTTGTCGTGCGTGAAGCGCACGGAGTCGCCATTGAACGTGACGGCCAACACCCGCATCCCTTGGCCGGCTCGTGATGCGTCCGCGTTCGCGAGGTCGAGGCGCACGGCCCGAACCCCGGTCGCCACGAAGCGGAGGTCCATGGTGAGTTCACCGGCGATGGCGTCGCTGGTGTCGGTCACCTCAATTCGGAAGGCGTAGTTGAGTGCGTCAATGCCGGGATTCTTTGGGTAGGTGTCACGCGGCGTCTCGGGGGCGGCGAACAGGAGCAGCGCGAGACGCGCGATGGCGCTCGTGGCGGTCGCGAGTGTGGCGATCATGGGCGGCGCGCTCCGGTAGCGGATGAGGTCATTGGCGGCACCGGAGGCCGCACCTGCACCAGCCCCTGCTCGGCGATCGTGCGCTGTATGTCAGCAATAGTTGTCGGCACGAAGGCGCTGAGATTCTCCACGCCGTCCGCGGTCACGAGGGCCATGTCCTCAATGCGGATGTAGAGCCTCTCCTCGGGAATCCAGATCATGGGGTCAATCGTGAAGACCATTCCTGCTCGGAGTGGCACGCCACGCACGCGTCCGACGTCGTGCACGGCCATCCCGACGGGATGCTGGAAGTGGCCGCGAAAGACGAGCCCCTGTTCGACCGCGCGCTTGTGCGCGGGGGAGGCGAAGGTCTTGCCTACGAGGTACTGGCGCATATCGGCCGCTGCGCGGTCGAGCACTTCATCTGCGGTGACGCCAGGCTTGATGTACCGAAAGAGCGCATCGCGGTACGCGACGATGTACTCGTAGAGCGCCGTCTGCGCCGCGGTGAAGGTCCCGTTGACCGGCCAGATACGCGTGACATCGCTCGTGTAGTAGCGATAGTCAGGGGCGTAATCCATCAACACCAAATCGCCGTCGCGCAGAGGGTCGGACTTGCGGAAGTAGTGCCCCATGAAGGCGTTGGCCCCGCCGCCGATGATTGATGCATAGGCATCACCACGCGCGCCGTTCAGGTAAAACACGTACTTCGCGGCGGCGTCGAGCTGATACTCGTACACACCCGCGCTCGTAGAGCGCATGGACTCCATGATGCCGAGACCCGCCAACTGTGTGGCGCGTCGAATCAGGGCGATCTCCGCTGGACTCTTGATCAGGCGCATCGTGTCGAGCGTCGGCGAGAGGTCGCGTATCTCAAACTGCGGAAAGCGCTCCTTGATGAGCCGCACGAAGTGGGACTCGCGCGAGGCGCGCGCATCCCAGGGGTCACTGACATCGCGCGCCTGCGCGGCGAGAAGCTCATCGCGACTGTCGTTGCCCAGTTCGGCGGGGGCGAGTGGCGTGTAGAGTGCCATCGCCGGCGGGCGGAGGAGGTCGGCGCCAGTGAGATCCTGCGCCAGGCTCTCAATGCCGCGCACACGGTCCACGCCGGTGAGCTGCACGAGCAACACGCTGTCCTCGACCGCGAGAATCTTGCCCTCGTTGCGTTCGCGTCCTTCGTCGCGGCGCGGGAGGTAGAGTGTGGTGCTCCGGCTTCGGCCATTCAGAAGGAGGTAGCCGTGCGCCGACTCCACACCGCTCAGGTAATAGAACTCGTTGGACTGCCGGAAGACGCTGAAGCCCGGCACGCCGCTCGCCCCTTGGATGACGGCGATGCCTTGCCTACCGATGGCGTCGTACAGCTGTGCGCGCCGCGCGACGAACTCCTCCCTGGCGAAGTCCGTCTGGTACGCATGCGCAGGCCGTGCACCCGGCGCAGCCTGCGCACCGCTCGTCGTGGGCGCGCCGAGTGCGGGGGCGAAGAGGAGTGAGGCACAGAGCGCGCGAGGAGAGAGCAATCGCATACGGGAGGAGTTGGGCGTTTGCCGGCGTCGGGTAGCGGCGGCGGCATTGTGTGCGCAAACTTGGGGCATGCTGATCGCCCTGTCCAATACCATTGCGCGGCGCCTCCTCGCGCCGGTCGTGCTCTGTTCGCTGATTGCCTGCGCCGGTGCGCGGCAGCCCAACTCGGGGACGGCCGCTGCCACCGCTGCCGCAACATCCGGTACGGCGGCAACCGTCGCCACCGAAGCCGTCGCCGGCTGGCAAGTTGACTTCCTCGACAACTTCGACCGCTTCGATCCCACCAACTGGCAAGACCAACGCATCTGGGTGAACGACGAGCAGCAGTGCTACGTCCCCGACAATCGTCACGACACGCGTGTGGTGAGCGAAGGGACGCTGCGAATCCGCGTCGTGGATCTCGGCGCACCCGTCGAGTGCGATGTGCCAGACAAAGGCGGTAAGATCCATCCCCCCACGCGCTGGGTCGCGGGCCGCATCACCTCAAAGAACCGTCGCGAGTTCGTGAAGGGCCGTTGGACCGCGCGTCTGCGAGTGCAGGGAAGCGGCCAGCCCGGCATGTTCCCCGCCTGGTGGCTCCTAGGCGCGCGCAACAACGAGCCGCCGGTGCAGGAAGCCGACGAAAACGTCTGCTGGCCGATGACCGGCTCCGGCGAAATTGACATCTTCGAACACCACAGCGATGGCGGGCCCGATCACTACGCGGCGCGCGCAATCAAGAGCAACGGCACCTGCGGCGGCGGCGACTGGCAGCTGCTGATGCACGTGCAGGCGGCCGCACTCGCCGAGTGGCATGAGTACGCCGTGGAGTGGGAGGGGAGCGACCTGCGATTCCTCCTCGACGGCGTCCAAGTGCACCGGAGCGTGGGCGAAGGCGACGCATTCCCGGAGCCGATGTTTGCGGTGCTCAACTTTGCCAAAATCAATCCCGCGGCGATGACCGTGCCGTCGTGGACGATGGAAGTGGATTGGGTGAAGCACGAGCGGCGGGTGCGCTGACACTGAGGCGTTGCTCCGCGGTCGCCACGCGGCGCGCCCGGGCCGCCAGCACCTCCCCGACCACATCGTCGGGTGCCTCCTCATGCACAAAGTGCCCGACACCGGACACCTCTCGCACTCGCGTCCCCGGAATGCGACGCACCAGCGTGAGTTCCTCGTGTGTCGCCCCGACGGCGTGCGGAGCGGCGCCCACCATGACCGTGACCTTGGCGCGCACACGCGTGAGGACGCGTTCTACCGGCTCAGGCTCGCGCGCCGACGCGAGACGTGTCACCATCGTCGCGACCGTCGGCAACTCCGCCAGCAGGGGATCGGTGTAGAGCCGCGCGACTCGATCGGTGAGCCAGGCATGTGTGCCGCTATTGGCGCGGATGCCGGAGCTGAGTCGGGAGTGAATGAGACTGGGACCGCCCGGGAAGCGCGCGACGACTGAGGCGATGCGCATGGCGCGCGTGATGCCGCTGCTGTGCGTCGCGGTGAGCACGCCGGCGTCGAGTAACAGGAGTTCGGAGACAAGCTCGGGCGCATTGGCGGCGAGGCGGACGGCGATGCCGGCGGCGTGCGCGTGTGCGACGACGACCGCATCGCCGACCCCCTCGCGTCGCAGCACCATCGCCAGTTCTTGCGCCATGCCGTGGAACGACACGTCGGGGGCCGCGACCGAGACGCGATAGACGTCCACGAGCACGACGCGGTGCCCTTGGGAGACGAGCCGGTCCGCAAGCGGCGCAAGGCGAGCGGCGCCGCCAAGGAGGCCATTGAGGAGGACCACCGCTGGTCCGGTACCGCGCGTGATCACAGCGTCGGCGGGGTCGGCAAGGCGAGGCGAGGCGCCGAGGCGCGACGCACTACCGAGTGAAGCACCAATCAGACTCACGAGCACGAGCAAGGCACGCGCAGGGATCATGTGTTGGCCGCTGAAGACCCCCCTATGATGCCGGCGGGATTCCACAGTGCGATGACCGACGGGTCACGCGTGCGTCACCATTCAGTGGGCGCGGGATGACGGAGGTTACGCTTTGTCTGGGACCTCGGCGGAGTCTACGGCTCCTCGGCAGTGGAGCGATCACCCTGCAACAACCGGGTCCAATTCACCACCAGCAGCATCGGTGAACTCACAAAGGCGGGCCCGCGCACCATCACGAACTCCCGCCCGTTTGGCATCACGTCCCAGCCCGATCCGATGCCCTGCGCGAAGGTATCTGCAAAGAGCGAATCGCGACGCGTCACCGCAAAACCATTCTGCGTACCGAGTGTTGCCGCCATGATGTGCGTGGTGCCGCGATAGTACAGCGTGCCGCCATCGGGCGACCAGCGGTGATTCGAACCCCCTCCCACGGACACTGCCACGCGCGGCCCGGGACCAGTCAACGGACGGACATAGACCTCGCGCGCGCCGGTCTCGTTCGACATGTACGCGATCCAGCGTCCATCCGGAGAGATTGCCGGATTCGTTTCGTCCGCGGGACCCACCACGAACGGCCGCATCGCACTGAGCGAGTCGGTGGGGGCGAGGAAAATGTCGCGAGGGCCATTCAACGTGCGGATGGCGGAGAGGCCGCCAGCGAGTCCTGGCTCGATTTCAGCGAGCTGCGAACGTGTAAGGAGCGTGTCCACGCTCCCGCTGCCATCCCAGGTCCGAGAAAGAATCCGCGTGCCCGAGGCGGAACTGTTTACGTATAGGACGCGGCTGCCGTCGCGCGACCAACGCGGTCGGTAGCTCCCACCGTCGGAGGTGACTCGATACCACGCGCCGCCCTGGACCTCGTGCATCCAGATATCCCCCGCGTTGAATCGTCCGCCGTGCAGCACGATGGCGATGCGCTGCCCGTCCGGGGAGATGGCGGGGTCCGAGTAACGGTCGGGATTCGGGCGCAGAGGCCGCTCTCGCCCGGTGCGATCGACCATCACCATCGTTCCGTCCACCGACTCCGCCTGCGGCCGATACAGCAGCCACCCGTTGTCGGCCAGCGCGAGGTCTGGCGACGTGGCCGTGCCGCCCGGCGCGACCCCGTCGAGCACGCGAACGGGTTCCCCATCGAGGGCGCGTCGCCGGAGGGAAAATGGTACCGCAAAGATGACGCCGTCCACGCGTGCGAACACCAGCCGATTTGGAGCGACGAAGCGCGGAGCGAAGCCGCGAACTCCGAAGTTCACGATGGCGCCGTCCTCGAGGGATACGACGCCCAACGTAATGCTATCAACCACGGGGACACTCGTGAGGGCGACCAACGCGTGGCGGCTCCCCGGGAGCAGATGTGCCTGAAACGCGCTGACAGCCCCGACACGCGTCGAGTCCCGAGCGACCAGCACGCGCGGCTCTTTCCCCTCCGCGGTCGTCATCCAGAGTGACCCGAGGTCCGTGTAAAGAATAACGTCGTTATCTCCCCACGTGAGGCCGCTCGGTCGCCCCTGCGTCGCGGTGACAACGGAGGGGGTTCCGCCCGCCACCGGGATCTTCATCACCGCGCGATTGGTCCCGTAGAGCAGCCACTCACCGCTCGGTGAGAAGGTCGGTGACCATCCCTCCTCGGTTCCGCGGAGCGGAGTCGCCTCGGGCTGGTCAGCGCGGCGGATGTAGACCTGCGACGCGAGTTCGCCGCGTTTCGAACCCACGAACGCGACGAGCGCCCCGTCGCGCGACAGTGCGAGTCGGGATCGGTCCTCTCCGGTGGCGACCTGTACGCTGTCGGGCATCGAAATCTCAAAGCGGCCGAGGGTGCCCACTTCCTCTGATGCACGCCCTCCGCCGAATCCGCTCCACGCGGCGGCCGCGATGGCCAACGCCGCTACTCCCCACGCCGCGCGCGCACCGGTGAGGGCGCCGCCTTGGGCCGAGGGCGCGTTCCCACCAGCGTGCGCCGCGGTTCGCACCGCCGTCGGCATCGTCACCGGACGAAGTCCCGTGAGCGCGGCAGAGAAATCGGCGGCCGTGGCAAAGCGATCGGCAGGGATCTTCGCGAGCGCGGTCAACACGGCGGCTTCCACCGCTTCCGTCACATTGGGTCGCGTGGCGCGCACGCTCGACGGCTGCTCGGTGATCACCTTGGCAATCACCGCCTGGACGGTGCTGCCCGTGTGTGGCGGATCGCCGACGAGCATTTCGTAGAGCACGGCGCCGAGCGAGTAGATGTCACTGCGCGCGTCGAGGACGTGATCGCCGGTGGCCTGCTCCGGGCTCATGTACTGCGGCGTGCCGAGCGAAAGCCCGGTCTGCGTAATGCGCGCGCCCCCCGCCTTCGAGACCGCGAGGGCGATGCCGAAATCCATCACGAGGGGTTGCCCCTCGTGCATCAGAATGTTCTCGGGCTTCAGGTCGCGATGAATCACCCCGTGGCGATGCGCGTAGTCGAGGGCGCTGGCAATCGCGACGGCGATGCGCACGGCTTCGTCGACGCCGAGTTGCCGCTCGCGCTGCAAGCGCGCCCGAAGGGTCTCGCCCTCGATGAACGGCATCGCGTAGAACAGGAGTCCGTTGGCTTCGCCCGAGTCAAAGAGCGGCAGGAGATTCGGGTGATGCAGGTTGGCCGTGACTTCGATCTCGGCCATGAACCGCTCGAAGCCGAGCACGGCGCCGAGCTCGGGATTCAGGACCTTCAGGGCGACCTGGCGGTTGTGCTTGAGGTCGCGGGCGAGGAAGACGGTGGCCATGCCGCCGGCGCCAATCTGGCGCTCGATGGTGTAGCGGCCCGAGAGCGCGGCGCTGAGTTGGTCGGCGGTATGCACGGGGGAGAAGTTGCCGCCGCCGCGAGGAGGGCGCAACGCCGGCATGACGAAGGTCACACTTTGTCTGGGACCCCTGCCCTTTCGCCCCGCCCCCTCTGGGCATAGCGTGCAGTAGCACCCATGCGCCGCCCCCCCTCCTCCTTGTCGCTGCGCCGCCTCCTGACGGTGGGCCTTGGCGTTGGCCTTTCGCTGCTTTCCTGCGGGCGCGAGGTCACGGGCCCGAGCGGGACGCAGTACGCGCGCGGCTTGTCGTTCATCGCGGAGTTCCCCGGCAGCTTTGCCAGTGGATTCGCCTCGGTGGAGCAGGGAGCGGGGAGCGTCGTCAGCTTCACGAGGGTGCGCGTCTTCTTCCGGCGCCTCGACGGAGTCATGGCGTTTGACCGCGTGGTGGACTTCCCCGCGAACCAGCAGGAAATCTCGCTCTCGTTCGATGTGCCGTTGTCCGAGAATGCGGGCGCGACTGGCGAGGAGTTGGATCTCTTTGTTCGTTACATCAATGCGGGGGGGGACACGGTCTTCGCGGGCGGGCCCGTCACGGTCCTGGCGCGTCCGTCGCAGAGCGGGCCGCCGCCGACGCCGGCCTCCGTGCCGCTTACGTACACGGGCCCCGGCGCCAGCGCCATCGGCATCGTCGTCAGCCCCGACACGATCACCCTGCTCTCGGGGCTCGACTTCTCGCTCACGGCCGCTGCACGCGACGCTCAGAATGCCTTGGTGTTGGACGCGCCGGTGGTCTGGACGGCGCTGGACGCATCCAAGCTGTCGATCCCTTCCATGGGAGCCGGCGTTGGCAGCACCTTGCCCGCGCGTGGATGGGGTCGGGTTCGGGTCGCGCTCGCCGCCGGCGGGGCGGCCGATACGGCGTATCTGAACATTCTGCCGCGCGCGTCCGCACTCGCCGTCGTTGGCGGCGCCGGCCAAACCGCCACGATTGCGTCGACCCTTCCGAACCCCGTGCGCATCCGCGTAGATGCCACCGACGGATTGCCGATGGCCGGTGTCGCGGTGCGCTTCGCCGTCACCGCTGGGGGCGGATCCGTCTCCGCCGACTCGGCAGTCAGCGATGCACTCGGCGTGGTGAGCGTTGGCTGGACGTTGGGTGCGGTGGCTGGTACGCAGACGCTCACCGCCACGATGGGGATTTCGGCGACCGCGACGATCAACGCCACGGCGCAAGCGGCGGCGTTGCCGAGCCTCGTCGTGACGCAGCAGCCGGCAGCCGACTCGGCGGGCTCATTGCTCGCGCCGATTATCGCGGAAGTGCGCGACGGTACGAACACGTTGGTGCCGAGCTACAGCGACTCTGTCACCATCGCGATTGCCGCGGGTCCTGCGAGCAGTGTGTTGCTGGGGCGCACCAAGGTGCGCGCCGTCGGCGGCGTTGTGACCTTTGATTCGCTCGCCCTGACGCGCCGCGGCAGCTACACCTTTGCCCTCAGCGGTCCGGGGATGATCGGCACCACCTCGGCTAGCGTGTCGATTGCCTCCGCCGTGCCATCCACGATGGTGCTGGTGTCTGGCGGTGGACAGGTCGGGGCGCCGAGCAGTGTGCTCGCGGATTCGATCATCGTTCGGGTGAACGATGTCTTCGGGAATGCGGTGCCGAGCGTGACGGTCGCGCCAGTCGAGCTCCTCTTCGGTACGGTGTCGCCGACGAGTGCGAGCACCGACACCACCGGGCGCGCGGCGTTCCGCTGGACGCTCGGTGCGGCAACTGGACCGCAGCTGCTTGAACTCGAGGTGGTCGGCCGGGCCGTGAACATGGTGTCGGTGACGGCGAATCCGAGCAACAGCACCGTCGTCGGGACCGAGGTGAATCCGGCCCTCGACACGCTCAACTCGATTGGTGAGTCGACGCAGCTCACGGCCATTGCGCGCGATGCGTCTGCGAATCAGGTCTCGGGCAGCTTCACCTGGTCCAGCGTAAGCCCTGCCGTCGCGACGGTGGACAGCACCGGCCGGGTGACGGCGGTGGCGAACGGCACCACGTGGATTCACGCGATTGAATTGGGTGGCACGCGCGACTCCGCGCAGATCGTGGTGCTGCAGCAGCTTGTGTCGGTGCAGGTGACGCCAGGCAATCGCCAGCTCTACCTCGGTGGCAGTTTCAACTTCGATGCGCAGGCCATTGATGGGCTCGGCGTTCCGATGGCGACACAACCGACCTTCGTGTGGAGCACGCAGTCGTCGGCGATTGCGCTCGTGGATTCCGTCGGTGTCGTGAGTACGGTTGGGCTGGGCTCCACGCAGGTGCGAGCGACGGCCGGTGCCGTCACGGGGGTGGCCAACGTGAGTGTGGTCACGCCGATCACGCGCATTGCGGTCGTGCGGGATTCGATTGGATTCACGGTGACCGACACCTTTACGCTGGTGGCGCTGCAGCGGGCGCGCAGCTATCGCGCGGTGGCGTACGACACGCTCGACGCGGTGATGACGGGCATCACCTTCACTTGGGAGTCGGCCAACCCGTCGGTGGCGCAGCTCGACTCGACGGGCACCGTGACGGCGCGCGCGCGCGCGCAGGCCAATGGCGCGACATCCATTCGCGCGAGCGCGCAGGGCGTCACGGGTCAGGCGTCGCTACGCGTGCAGCAGGTGCTGGCCAGCATTGACCTTGATCCCAACGCCGCGACGATTGCGCCAATCGGGAATACGCTGCTCACCGCGCGCGGCCGCGATCCCGATGGATTCTTCCTCCCGTCGCTGACGGGCGTGGCGTATCTCTCGTTGAATACGGGCATTGCCACGGTCAATGCGACGAGCGGACTCGTTACGGGCGTCGCCAATGGCACCGCGTTGATTACGGCGAGCAAGGGAGGCATTCTCGCCGACACCGTGACCATTACGGTGGGCGGCGCGGTGCCGGCGATCATCTCGTTCGGTCGCGACTCGTTGGCAATTGGGCGGTCGGCGTCGCAAAGCATTCCCATCTATCTCAGCCGTCCGTACGTGAGTCCGCTCACGGTGAATCTCGCGGTGGCCGACACCTTTGCCTTCTTCTCCACGGCCAGCATCACCATTCCCGCGGGGTCCACGAGCGGCAATGCGACGTTGAACGGCCGCAACGCGGGGAGTACGCAGCTGTACGCCACGGATGGCAGTGCGGCGGGATACGCGGGCGACACGGCGCGGCTCGCCGTGCAGGCGAATGTGCGCTTCAGCACCGGGTCGTACTCGTTGCTGGCAACCAACTCGACGTCAACGCAAGTGCTGCTCTCTGATCCGTCGCCGGCGGGGGGCACCTTCGTGACCTACGCTTACGGCACACCAGGCCGCGCGGAGATTTCGCCCGACCCCGCATTCATTCCGGTGGGGCAGCTCTCGGCGAATGTGGTGATTACCGGGCTCGCGGGGGGAAGCACGACGGTCATTCCCGTCGCGACAGGGGTGAATGGTCAGCAGTCCACCGTGACCGTCTCGGCGGCCGTGCTGGACGTGCCGCAGACGGTGCAACGGATGGCACTCGGCACGTATCGTACCGATCAGTACGTGCAGGTCGGTGCCAACGTCACGCAGGGGATTCCGGTCACCCTCACGAGTGTGGATTCCGCCGTCGCGCTGGTGGATGCCACCGCGTCGATTCCGATTGGGAGCTATTACTCGTATTTCACCGTGCGTGGCATTGGGCTTGGGTCCACTTGGGTGCGTGCAACGGCCCCGGGCTTCGCCCCGGATTCGTTCCAAGTCTTGGTGTCCTCGCCGCGGCTCGATGGCTGCTGCGATGCGTCGCGGCAGACGACGTCACCCAACGCGTCGCTGAGTGTGTCGGTCCGTGACTCGGTGGGGTCGACGGCGCCGCGACTTGCGCCGCTGGTCGTCCAGGTGTCGTCGTCCGACACGTCGATTGTACGGCTCCTCACCGCGACGGCGACCATTGCGGCGAACCAGTCGTCCGTGGGATCCATCCAGTACGCGGTGGGTGGCAACATCGGATCGGCGTGGATTTACTTCACCAGCGCCGGGCATGCATCGGACTCCGTGCGCATCACGGTCGTTGGGCCCAAGCTCTCGTTTTCTTCCACTGCCGCGCGC
>JANLTT010000025.1:0-21999 GCA_031363115.1 Gemmatimonas sp. | reverse complement strand
TACTGCATCGAACTCGCGTGCCGCTCTTTACGCGCCTGCGGCCAGGTAGAAGAAGCCAAATCCCGAGCGGCACAGCACACTTTAGCTAGGAACAGCGTACTTCCTAGGCCGTTCGCTCCGTTCTTCCTCGAGCTCGCGTCGTCGGCTGGCCTAGCGCGTGACTAGAGTGGCAAACTCTCCAGTCTGACCGGAGACAGCCTTCTCATCAGCGCTCAGCGTGAACGGGAACGCAATTGCCGCCGCCTCAAGTTCGCGAGTCATTTCGGCCCATATCGCCGGCGAAAGCAGGCGTTCGCAAATTGCGGGGTCGAACTGGCGACCGGCCTCGCGGCTCAACTCGGCGCGCACGTCGTCTGCGCTTAAGGCATCACGGTAAGGCCTGCTCGTGGTCATCGCGTCAATGGTATCTGCGAGTGCGATCACGCGTGCAGCAAGAGGAATGTCATGCGCTCGAAGCCTTTGCGGGTATCCGCGGCCATCCCATGCCTCGTGATGAGCTCGGACGGCCGGCACCAAATCAGCAAAGTGTGACACCTTGCTTACAAGGTCGGCGCTCTTGGCAGGATGAGTCTTCATGACTTCAAACTCTTCGTCCGTAAGACGACCAGGCTTGCGCAAGATGACCGCGAATTCTTCATGAATCTTCCCAACGTCGTGGAGGAGCGCAGCGACCTCAGTGCGCTCCGCCAGCTTCGTGCTCATGCCAGCAGCCCGCGCAATCAATCGCGCGTATCTGGCGACACGTTGAGAATGGCCCGATGTATATGGGTCACGCGCTTCGATTGAGGCTACCATCAACTGGAGCAGCTCTTCATTGATCTTCTGCAACGCAAAAACCGTTCTGTAGAGCTGCCTTATCCCAAGCATGGGAAGAGCAAGAATCGCCGACCAACCCGGCCCAAGCTTTGAATATGCAATTCCGAAAAACAGGATGAGAGGAAAGGCGAGTGCGTCGTACAAGGCCGATCCACGCATGCTTCTGACCCAATGCTCGCGCGTCGGGGTGCCATCGGACGCTGAAACGACCGTGCTAACCGCGAGCTTGTTGAGAACGAAGTAGATCAAGACCAGCGCAAGAAACGCCAAGACGCTCGGCGGCTCATCAAGTGCTGACGACCCCCCAAGACTGACGTAAGCCACGATGCTAACGGCAGTTGCAAACACATGCTGAGAGGCATTGAAAACGAGCTTTACAAACGGCCGACGAAGAATGATCTCGGCGGTAAGCGTGCTCACGAGAACAGTAATGAGCGCTGCAACGTTCGGGGCGACAATCGCGGCGCTCAAATACGGCAGAAAGCCGATTGTGCCGTGCGTAGCCTGAGACGTGCGGTAAGTGAGCGCAGCGGCTAGGATGCCGAACCCGGCAAAGAACGCCGCAGCCTTCCACTCGGCGAGCGTAGGGACAGGACCGAGAGCGAAGAACGCCGCCAGTGCCACGACGGCACCGACGGCTACGACCTCGACCACCCTAGCGACCCTTGGTGAATGACTCATAAAAGACCGGAGGACCCCCCGCCCTCGTGCAAGTTCCAACCTACCTCAGCTCCAATTGGCCGAGTCACCCATCACAATCGCTGCCAGCGCGATAATCAGTGAAGAGATATAAGACATGAGAATCACCTCCCTTTGTTAAGATCGCCCAGCATTTCTGCCAGTACGTCCAACGTTCGGTCGGCTCCGCTCGTGCGTC
This sequence comes from Gemmatimonas sp., assembly GCA_031363115.1. GTDB lineage: Bacteria > Gemmatimonadota > Gemmatimonadetes > Gemmatimonadales > Gemmatimonadaceae > Pseudogemmatithrix. Next base: position 20,306 of record JANLTT010000025.1, on the reverse strand, counting down.
CCTAAGACGCGTCCGCTCTGGTCCTCTCCGCTCGGAGAGGACGGGGGATACCTCTATTTTTCCTCTGAAAAGTTCCTGGTCCTGCTGCCTCCCTATCGGCCCGACGACCGACGATCTTCGGCCACCTGCGGGCCTCCGCTCGTCAACGTCGTCATCCAGCGATTCGTCGCGTCAAGCACCGCCAACACCGCCGCCGTCTCGGCGCTCTCACGCACTTCGCAACTGCCGGTCAGCATCAACTGCTCTCGACCGCTCCGCGCCATCACGGCCGCAAAGACAAACTCCCGGTCGAATGCCGGCATCACCTTCACGCCCTCAAGCGAAAACAACGCGCCGGTCGGACCAGACAATGCCAGTGCCGTCAACGTCGCGCGTGCCGCCACATCAATGCGGCTCTTGTCGCTCTGCATCCCTTCCTCAGCTTCACCCGCGAAGTGTTCACCGCCAATGCGCAACGTCACCTTGCAGGTGACCCCGCGCGCCCGCGATCCGCGCACCTCAACATCCTCGAAATAAACCGTACGCGAGGCCACCGCCGCTCGCTCCTCAACCACGGGCGCCTCCATCGGTACTTGCCGCGGTGCAGCCATGGCCGTTGACGCAACGGAAATTTTTCGATGGTCCACACGCAGCCCGAGCTGCGCCATCAATGCGCTCTCGATGTTGCGCACCACGGCCTTCGCCGCGACACCACCGCTCACCAACACGTGAATCGTGTCCACCGAACCGGTCTCGGTCGCCGTGATGCGCGCCGACACGACATCCTGAAGCGACGCGATCAACTCCTCCGCCTTCTGCAAGGGGAGAACACTCCCGGCAATTGCCGAGGACTGCGGATTGACCTGCGGTTGCTGAGGCGTCACGGGTCTTCCAGTAAAACGGTGGGACCGCAGAGCCGAGTATCGACGCACCCCCGGCCTGCGAGTGAATCCATAGAAGGACTGGGTCTACTCCCCCGTAGACGAAGATGTCCAGTTCCTCGTCACTTCGGGAGGTATTCGGACCTTCCCCCGACTAAAATTCCTGCTCGTCGGGGACCTGATATTCCTTGAGTTTCCGGTACAGGGTGCGCTCCCCAATATCCAGATTCTCGGCCGCCTTTCGGCGATTCCCGCGCGTCTCCCGCAACGCGGCGATAATCGCCGTTTTTTCGATCTCCGCCATGGTCATGCCCGGGGCCAGCGAGACCGCTGCCGCAGGCACCGGCACGGGAGGCTCCAACGCCCCCGCAATCGCCGTCCCCACGCTCCCGCCAAAGCCCATCGCCGGCATCTGCACCTGCTCCACCCGCGCCTCGTCCACCCGTCGCCGCAACTCCTCGAGTTGCAGCTTCATCTCCACCAGGCTCCGGACGATGAACTCCAGTTCCCGCCCCTCGGCGCGGCTCTCCTCGCGCAGGATCGACCCCATCGGCACCGGCAGCAAACGGTCGGCACCCGTCTCGCGAATCGTCTTCGGAATATCTCGCAGCGCGATCTCACGACCGGTCGCCAAGACGACCATGCTTTCAATCAGGTTGCGCAGCTCACGCACATTCCCAGGCCATGCATAACTCACCAACGCATGCATGGCCTCGGCGGAAATCCCGTGGAACTCGCGCTGATGCTCCTGCGAGAATTCCTGCACGAAACGCCGCACCAACAGCGGGATGTCCTCACGCCGCTCACGAAGGGGCGGGAGATAAATCCGCAGCACGTTGAGACGATAGTACAGGTCCGAACGAAAGGCGCCGCGCATCGCCGACTCCCGCAGCGGGCGATTCGTCGCCGCGACGACGCGCACGTCCACGGGAATCGTCTGCGAACCACCCACGCGCGTGACTTCGCGCTCCTCAAGCACTCGCAGCAACTTCACCTGGGTGCTCTGCGGGATTTCGCCGATCTCATCAAGAAAGAGCGTACCGCCAGTCGCCAGCTCAAAGCGACCGATGCGACGCTCCGCGGCGCCCGTGAAGGCGCCCTTTTCGTGCCCAAAGAGCTCGCTCTCCAGCAACGTCTCGGGGAGCGCCCCAACATTCACGGCGATAAAGGGCTTCGACCGACGTGGCGACAGCTTGTGGATGGCGCGCGCCACGAGCTCCTTGCCCGTGCCGCTCTCACCCTCGATCAACACCGTGCTCGAGACCGGCGCCATCTGGCCAATCGCCACCAGCACCTCACGCACCGCCTCGCTCTCGCCCCACAGGCCCGTCTCGCGCGCCAACCGCTGCCGCTCGAGCAACGCCTCCACGGTCTGACGCAGCGCCTCGGGACTCACCGGCTTGGAGATGACGTCGGCGAAACCGATCTGCTTGAGCCGCTGCTCCAACTGCGGATCACCGACCTCGCTTAACCCAATCACCGACGCGCCACCCCAGAGCTGATCGCGCACGATCGCCAACGTCTGCGGATCGAGGAGATTCCCCGTAAAGACAATCACGTCCGGACGCGCGCGACGTACCTCGCTCGGCAAATCGTCCAACGGCGACACCATGGCCGTGCGAATCGAGTCCGCCTCAAGCAACCCATTGAGGCGGACGGCGGGCTCGACATCAGCGAGAGTGATGAGAACGGTCATCGAATCACCGCTTGACCGTTCCGTGCTTCCAGAACGGGAATGGCGCAATCGTGCCGACGATGCGCTTTCCGCGAATCTCGACCTCGATCGTATTCCCTTCGTTCGCGTGCGCGGTCGGCACGTAGGCAGTGCCGAGTCCACAGCCGACGCTGGGGCTCATGATGCCCGACATCACCACACCGCTCGGCTCGCCATTCACGAAGACGGCATAGCCGTGACGCGGAATCGCCTTCTCCTCGAAGGTGAAGCCCACGAGCTTGCGCGCGACACCGGCCGCCTTCTGCGCTTCAAGCGCCGGCTTCCCGACGAACTCTCCCTTCTTCATCTTCACGAGCCAGCCGAGCCCGGCCTCGAGGGGGGTGTACGTGTCGTCGATGTCGTTGCCATAGAGCGCCATGCCCATCTCGAGGCGCAGCGAATCGCGGCAGCCGAGCCCGGTGGGGGTGATGCGCCCCGTCGCCATGAGCGCGGCCCAGAGCTTCGCGGAATCCTTCGCGCCGTGGTAGAGCTCGAAGCCATCTTCGCCCGTGTAGCCGGTGCGCGAGAGCGTCATCGGGATGCCGGCGACGGTCGTTTCCGTGAACCAGTAGTACTTGATGGCGTCGAGATCGGCGGGCGTCATCGCCGCGAGGATCTCCTGCGCCTGCGGTCCTTGCACCGCGAGAAGGCCGATGTCATCGCTCACATCCTCGAGCGTGCAATCGAACTTCGCGAGGTACTGCGTGATGTGCGCGAAATCCTTGTCCTTGTTCGAGCCGTTCACGACCATCATCAGGTGATCGGAATAGCGATAGACGAGGCAGTCATCCACGAACGTGCCCTGCTCGGTGAGAATCCCCGAGTAGTGGACCTGGCCGACCTGCAACGCTGCGACATCGTTGGACGTGACGTAAGTGACGAAGTCGATGGCCTGCGGACCGCGCACGAGGAATTCGCCCATATGACTCACATCAAAGACGCCACACCCTTTGCGGACCGCGTTGTGCTCGGCGGTGATGCCCCCGGCGTACTGGATGGGCATCTCGAATCCGGCGAAGGAGACCATCTTGGCCCCAGCCGCGATGTGGATCGCATGAAACGGCGTGCGCTTGAGGGCGGAGCTATCGGTCATGGGACGTGGAGTCGGGAGGGAGTGGCGGGTAACTTGCAGCAGATGCAATATGCCGGAACGGCAGTCCCGGGTCTACTCGGGAACGCCTGCTCGGAGCGGAGTGTTTCTCTCCGGAGCGCGTAGCAAACCGCCCCCAGACCCTTCCTTCACCAGCCGAGCCTGCCATGCGCGTCCCAGCCCTAACCCTCGCCATCGTCTCGCTGCTCTCGGCCTGCGGGGGCGGAGATAGCTCCACTGGCACCGTCACCGTGGCGAACGTGGTCATTACGACCCCCGCCGCGTCGACGAGCTTTCAGACCTTGGGACGCACCCGGCAGTTCTCCGCCGAAGCCCGCTCCACCTCGGGGGTAATTCCCGGCATCGCCATCTCCTGGACAACGAGTGTGCCCGCCGTTGCCACGATTAGCGGCTCGGGACTGCTGACTGTGATCGGCAATGGCACGACGGAAATCCGTGCGGTGGCTCAGCCCGGCGGGGTGCAGTCAGCTCCCTTGGCCGTCACGGTTGGCCAGGTGGCCAATGGAATCCAGCTCAACGCGTCCGCGATTGCCTTTGGCGCCCTCGGGTCCACGCGCCAGTTGAGCGTCGTGTCGATCGACTCGAGCTCCGCCCCCCTCGCGACGGCACCCACGGTGGTGTGGTCGCGACTCGGCCCCGGTACGAGGGCATCCGTTTCGAGCACCGGATTGGTGACCGCCATCGCTACCGGCGTGGGGGACACCGCGGTGGCCACGGTGGGAACGTTTGTGAGCAAGGTCCCCGTCTCGGTCTCGCAGGTGGTCGCGAATGTGGTGGTGAGCAGCGTCTCGTTGCGCGATTCTCTCGCGACCACGGGGCGCACGCTCACCTACGCCGCCGTGCCGCGCGACTCGAATCTCAACACCGTGCCCGGTCTCACACCGACGTGGAGCAGCACTGACCCCGCGGTCGCGACCGTTGGCGCCGCTACCGGCATCGCGACCTCTGTCGGCGATGGCACGACGAGCATCCGCGCGACGATGAGCGGCGTGATTGGATCGCGCACGCTCACGGTGCGTCGCTTTGCCTCGACCTTCACTCTGCTTCCTGCGACTGCGGCGATTTCGACCCCGGGCGGCACCTTCGACTTCACGGGCACCGCGCGGGACTCCGTCGATGCGAACCTCCCGATTGCGTGGATCTCGCGCAATACGACGATCGCGACCGTCAGCACGGCCAGCGGTCCAGCCACGACCGTGACGGGACGCGGGAATGGGAACACCTTCCTCGTCATGCTCGCCGGGACGCGAGCCGACTCGGCCGCCCTGACCGTGAGTGGACAGCCGACCGCGCCACTCACCGCCGGCGTCGTCGTTGGGGACAACTTCTTCCGGAGCTCCCGTAACTCCTCGCAGAACACTGCCGTCGACACCGTCGGCGTGGGAGGGACCGTGACCTGGACCTGGGGCAGCGCCACGAACCTGCACAACGTTCAGAGCATCCTGAACCCGATGTTCACGAGCAGCGGGCTGCAGACGTCGGGGACGCACGTGGTGACCTTCAATGCCGCGGGGACCTACCAGTACGACTGCCAGGTCCATGGCTCGATGACCGGGCGCATCGTGGTGCGGTAGAAGCGCTGCGCACTTTCTGTGCGGTGTCGCGATACGAATGTTGGGGATTCGGCGAAACGTGACGCCCAGCACTGCGTCTATTAACCGAACGCCCCACCCTTCGGTTCTGGCTTATCCCGGCGCCAGCCGCTCCCGTCCACGTGCGCATGCAATTCCTCCTCATTGTTCTCGGCGGTGCCCTCGCGCTGGCCGCCGCCTCTGTCGTCACTCTGTGGAGACGCCTTCGCTTGCTGGAGGTTGCTACCGCGAAATCACGGGTCGCGCCCGTAGCCACGCGCGAGGTGGAGCCACTGGGAGAAGAACTGAAGGCGACGCAGGAGGCCCACGCTCGCGCAGAACGCGTGAACTCCGACTGGCTCGCCCTTCCCGTGAGCGGCGCTCAGGACGCACTCTGGGATTGGGACATCACGAGCGACCGCATCCGCTTCTCGACGCGATGGCGCGAGATGCTTGGCCTCCGCGCTCATGAGGTAGTCGGCTCCGCGGACGAATGGTTCAGCCGTGTGCATCCCGCGGACAGCGCGCAGGTCCAAGCAGATGTGGCCGCCCAGACCGCCGCCAGCAGCACGCGATTCGCCAGCGAACACCGCCTGCGCCACGACAGCGGGCAGTGGCTCACCGTGCAGTGGTCCGGGACAATCGTGCGCGACCTCACCGGCCGCGCGCTCCGCGTCGCGGGCTCGGTACGCGACCTCACCGCGCAGCGAACGGTCGAGGAGCAGGCCCGTCTTGAGGCCTTCTACGACGGCCTCACCGGCCTCCCGAACCGCGCGTTGGCCTTCGACCTGCTTCGTCGGGCCATCACCCGCACGCGTCGTCAGGGTGAGCGCCGCTTTGCCACGCTCCTCGTGGACCTCGATCGCTTCATTCGCTTCAGTGATGCACTCGGCCATCGGGCGGGAGACGAACTGCTTCGCGCCGCCGCCCGGCGTCTCACGACCGCGATTCGTCCCGGCGACGTGATCGCCCGGCTCGGCAACGACGTCTTCCTGCTGATTCTTGATGACGTGCAGGAGGCGAGCGAAGCCGAGCGCGTGGCGAACCGCGTGCAACTGGTGATGCGCGATCCTCTGACGGTGCTCACGCAGGAGGTGGTGGTGACGGCGAGCATCGGCATTGCGATGTTCGAGCCGGGGATTGATTCGCCTGCCGATTACGTGCGCAACGCCGAACTGGCAATGCAGGACGCGAAGGCGCACGGCGGCGCGCGCCACGTGTTCTATCGGGACGAGATGCGCGCCGATGTGCAGCACCGCGCGTCACTCGAACACGACCTCCGCCACGCCATTGCCCACAACGAGCTCGTGGTCTGGTACCAGCCGATCTTCTCGGCGCACGATGAAATCACGCGCCTCAAGGGATTCGAGGCACTCGTACGCTGGAACCATCCGCAGCGCGGCATCATCGGCCCCAACGAGTTCATTCCGATGGCCGAGGAGACGGGAATGATCGTTCCGCTCGGCACCTGGGTGATTGGCGAAGCGTGCCGCCACATGATGGCGTTGGCACCCAACGGACCGAATGCCCCGTGGGTCAGCGTGAACATCGCCGCGCGTCAGCTCGCCGACGGCGCGTTGATTGACATCGTGCAGCGCGCGCTCGCCAGCTCAGGTCTGGAGCCGCATCGCCTGCGCCTCGAAGTGACGGAGAATGTGATTCTCGAGGACGAGGAGATGGCGCGGACGACGTTGCAGGCGCTGCGCGCGAACGGCAACATGATTCTCATGGATGACTTCGGCACCGGGCACGCCTCGCTCAGCTATCTCCATCGCCTGCCGATCGGCAGCATCAAGATTGACCGCTACTTTGTTGGGCGCATGGACGTGAGTACGGAGTGCCTGGAGATCGTGCGCTCGGTGGTGTCACTCGCGAAGACGCTCTCGATGGACGTCGTGGCCGAGGGCGTGGAGCAGGAGGCGCAACTCACGCAACTACGTGCGATGGGATGCCAGCATGTGCAGGGGTTCCTGCTGTCGCACCCGCTGCCGGCAGGCGAGACACACGCGCTGATGAAGCCGATGCTGACTCCGCTCAGCAACGCCGCGGTCTGCTAGGCGCGGCGAACGCGCCGCAATGAGCCGACGTTACCAGTGCGGAAGCAGGGCGTCGCGCAATCCGGCGGCGTTGTCGTAGCGGTCCACGGCTTCCTTCGCCATGCCCTTCTCGAGCACCATCGCGACCGCTTCGGGAATCTCCGGATTCACCGTATGCGCGAGGGGCGGCATCTCGGTGAAGTGCGCGACCATAAGGCGCGCGCCGAGATATTCGTAGAAGGGGGCACGTCCGGTGAGGATCTCGTAGCCGACCATTGAGAGCGCGTAGACATCGGCGCGTGCGTCCGCGGGTTCGTCCCCCGTGAACTGCTCGGGTGCCATGTAACTCGGCGTGCCGACGGCAAAGCCCTTGTCGGTGAGGCGTCCGACGGCGGTGGGAATGCTGCGCCGCATCTCGGCCATCGACATCCCCGAGGAGCGGCGAATCACCTCGAGCCGCGCATGCGCCACGCCGAAGTCGGCGAGCAAGGCGTGCCCCGACTGAAAGAGCACATTCGCCGGCTTGAGGTCACGATGCACGACGCCGGTCGAGTGCGCATGCGCAAGCGCGTCGGCAACCTCATGCACGACGCGGATGCCTTCGCGCAACGGCAATGGCCCGCGCACGAGGCGCGCCTCGAGCGACTCGCCGGCGATGTACGGCATGACGTACCAAATGAGGTCGGCGGTGGACCCCATGCCGATGATCGGTACGATGTGTGGGTGCTGCAGCCGCACGAGGACGGCGATCTCGCGCTTGAAGCGCGTCATCTGCACTTCCCCCGCAAGTTCCGGGGGAAGGATCTTGATCACGACCTGCCGCGGAAGGTTCGCATCCGTGGCGAGGAAGAGGCGGCTCTGGCCACCGGCCGTGAGCTCGCGCTCGACGATGTAGTCACCGTCGAGCGCAGCCTGCAGTTTGGCGAAAAATGCGTCCGGCACGTCGAAAAACGTACCGCTATTTCTTCTTCGCCGCTCGGGCCGGGCGGGCGGCCTTCTTCGCGACCTTTTTAACGGGCTTCTTGGCGGGCTTCTTGGCGGGCTTTTTAACGGCCTTCTTCGCCGCCTTCTTGGTCGTCTTCTTCGCCGCCTTCTTCGTCGCCTTCTGGGCCACCTGCTTGGCCGCAGGCTTCGGCGCCACCGGCGCCGGCGCCTCCCCACGCAGGAACGCCTCAATCTCCGCCGCGTGCCCTTCATGTGCCACCTTCTCCCACACCTGCTCCACGACCCCCTCCGGCGAGATCACATAGGTCGTGCGCATCATCCCCATGTACTTGTTGCCGTACATGCTCTTCTCGCGCCAGGTCCCGTACGCCTCGGACACGATGTGCGTCGCGTCGGACAGCAGCGGAAAGGTCAGGCTGTACTTCGCCTTGAACTTCTGGTGCGTTGCCACGGTGTCGGGCGACACGCCGTACACCAACGCGTTGCTCGCCTGAAAACGCGGGAGCAAATCGCGGAACTCGCAGGCTTCGATCGTGCAGCCGCTGGTGTCGTCCTTGGGATAGAAATACAACACCACACGCTGGCCACGCAGGGAGGCGAGGGTGATGTAGTTGCCGGTGTCGTCCGGAAGGGTAAAGGCGGGGGCGAGGTCGCCCACACGAACATTGCTGTACGTCGTCATGGTCTGTGCCCGACGGGTCGGTGACCCGCCTGAGCCTCGGCGAAGGTGAGAAAGGCCTGCAGCGAACTCTTGCTCGGCGTGAAACCGAACGAGGATTTGAGAAGCGCGTTGGACAACACGGGCCGCCAACGAAGAAAATCCAACTGCTCGGGGCCGTAGCGGCTGACCCCAAGCGCCCGCCCCACACGCAACGCAGCCGCAAGAAGTGAAGGCGGGAGAACCAACATCGGTTTCCCTAACTCTCTAGCTATATCCGCCAGCGTCATCGCGCCGTCACCGGAGGCGTTAAAAACACCCGTGCGGTCACCGGAAATGCCATGCGCGAAGGCCGCCGCGAGGTCCTGGTCCCAAATAAACACAAAGCGCGAGCTACTGCCCCGCACCCCCAGAATCCGCGGCCGCAGGAAAAGCGCGGTGATCTGATTGTGCGTGGTCGCCCCAAGCACGGTGCAGATCCGCAGGACCAGCTGCCCGAGGGCGGGATGCGACACCCGGTACCGAGCCAGCATCTCCTCCACCAGCCGCTTGTGATGGGCGTAGGCAAAGGCCTCGCCGGCCCGCAGGGGGTCCGACTCGACCAGCCACTCGGGATTGTCCGCGTGGTAGCCGTAGGCCGCCCCAGAGCTCGCCACGCTGAGGTGCCGCACCCGAGCCGCGATGGCCCCTTCGACGACGTTCTTCGTGCCATTCACGTCAATGTCGAACTCGCGCGCGCGGTCGCCGCTCCCCTCAAGCACGGAGGCGAGATGCACCACATGGGTGATGCGCCGCTCGCGCATGAGGCGGCCGAGGCCGGCATCACGCACATCCACGCCGAGGCATTCGAAGCCCAGGTCGGTCCGAGGGCGCAGGTCGGTCCCCACCACGGTCATGGACCGTGAGAGCTTCGCCCCCAGCAGCGCGCCGACGTAACCGGCCGCCCCCGTGATGAGCACACGACGCTCGCTCACGTCGCCGCCACGACGGGCGGACGCCGTCCCCAATACGTGGAGATCGCCAAGCCAGACACCAGATGCCAGACTCCCCAGAACGCGGTGATGAGCATCATGGAGCCCGCGGCGGGGAAGAATGTGAACAGGATCGCGAGGCCTAAGCCGGAGTTGTGAATCCCCACTTCGATGGTCACCGCGCGCGTGTCGGCATCGTTGAGTCGCGCCACGCGCGATACGAAGAGCCCAATGCCGAGCGCCATCGCGTTTTGCAGCACCACGAGCCAGAAGAAGTCGCCGAAGCGCTCCACAAAGAGCGCGCGATTCTCCCAAAAGGCGCCGGCGATGAACGCCATCAACACGAGCAGCGACAGCGACCGCAGGGGACGTTCCAAGCGCGACGCGAGACGCGGTGCGGTGGAGCCAAAGACAATGCCCGCCACCACAGGCAGCGCCAGCACGAGGGCGACCTGCGCGAGAATCCCACCGACGGGCAGCGACACCTCCTGCAGCAACTCGCGCGTACGCGGATTCAACCAGCCATAGAGCGCGAAGTTGAACGGCGTGAGCACCGTTGCCGCGAGGCTCGAGATGGTCGTGAGCCCCACGCTTAACGCGACATTCCCGCGCGATCGCCAGGTCAACACATTCGAGAGCGCGCCACTTGGACAGGCCGCCACGAGCATCATGCCGAGCGCGAGCGCGGGGTCCACGCGAAAGACCCAGGTGAGCAGGCAGGTCATCGCCGGAGTGAGCAACGCCTGCGCGGAGAGTCCCGCGAATACGCCCGCCGGTTTCGCCACTACACGGCGCAGATCGGCCCAGCGCAAATCGAGTGAGGCCCCAAAGACCATCAACGCGACAATCGCATTGAGTAGCGCGAGTCCCGAGGGATCGAACTTGAGCGGCAGCGCGTCGTTCACGGAGCGTTTACCACGGCATCATGCGTCGAGGGCGCGCGCATGCTGCCGCAGCGCCTTCAGGTACGAATCCTTGTGGACGTAGTACGCCATGCGGTCGAGCTTCAAGTAATTGAAGCCGCCATCCACCCGCTCGCCGCGCCACCCACGCTTGGCCCGCTGTAGCGCGAGCGCACCCGGCGACTTCGTTGCGAGCCCCTTGAGATAGCGCGCCACCAGCTCGGCCTGCTCGTACCGCCCCTGCCAGCCGAGCCCGCTCGCCTCAACCATCCCCATGAGGAAGACGGTGTCGTCCTCGGGATGAAAGACATTGAGATACAACCTTGGCGCGGCGGCATCCGACGGCCACGCCAAGTCGCCGCGCGCAATGAACGGATAGTGCAGCGCATACCCGGTCGCCTGCAGAATCACATCGTACTCGCCGCGCTCGCCATCGGCGAAGTGCACGCTGTTCCCCTCGACCTTCGCGACATCGCGCCGCGCGCGGATGTCGCCGTGCCCAAGGTGATGAAGGATCAGCGAGTTCATCACCGGATGCGACTCGTACATCCGGTAGTCGGGATTCGGCAGCCCGTAGTCGCTCGGCTGTCCAATCACCATGCGCACAATGAGCGCATCGAGCCGCTGCTTGAGTGCGCGCGGCAACTTGATCATGCCGCCCATCGTGTCAATCGGGCGCCCGCGCACGAACTTCGGCAAAAAGTAGTAGCCGCGTCGCAAGGAGATATCCACCGAGGCCGCCTGCTTGACCGCGTCCACGGCGATGTCCGCGCCGGAGTTGCCGCACCCCACAATCAACACGCGCTTCCCCGCAAAGGACTCAGCGCTTTTGTACTCCGCCGAATGCATCACGCGGCCGGCAAAGTTGCCGGGAAGCGCCGGCTGATGCGGATGATGCAGCGTGCCCGTGGCAATCAGGACGCCAGCAAAGTGTCGCGTGCGCTGCGCCCCGCCCTGCCCGTTGCCCTGCGCGTCACCGTGCTCCGTCGTGATATCCCAGCCGCCGTCCGCTGCTCGCGCCACTCGCACGACGCGGGTTGAGAACTCGTAGTGCTTGCGCAGGTCGAAGTGGTCGGCGAAGTCGCTAAAGTAGCGGCGGAGCTGATCATGCCGCGGATACAACGCCACGTCGTCGCGCATCGGAAACTCGGCGAACTCCGTCATCCGCTTCGACGAAATCAGATGCGCACTCTCGTACACGGTGCTCTGCGGATTCGCGATGTCCCACAATCCGCCCACGTCGTGATGTGACTCGAAGCCCGTGAACGGCACCCCATGCTTCTGGAGCGCTCGCGCCGTCGCGAGTCCCATGGGGCCGGCCCCTATCACCGCGTACATGGCGCGCCTAGAACAGCGGTTCGCCGCCCATCAGGACGGCCATCACCGCCTTCTGGACATGCAGACGATTCTCGGCTTCGTCCCACACCCGACTCTGCGGCCCGTCAATCACTGAGGCCGCAACTTCTTCGCCGCGATGCGCGGGGAGACAGTGCAGGAAGATGGCCTCGGACTTGGCGCGCGCCATCAGTGCATCGTCCACCTGAAAGGCGGCGAAGGCCTTCGCGCGCGTCGCGTGTTCTTCTTCCTGCCCCATCGATGCCCACACGTCGGTCGTCACGACATCGGCACCGTGCGCCGCGTCGGCGGCATCGCGCACGAGCGTCACATGGCCGCTGGCGACCGCCTTGGCGAGAATGCCCGCGTCGGGATCGTAGCCCTCGGGGCACGCGAGGCGTAGCGAGAAGCCCAGCTGCATCGCGGCATCGCACCAGCTATTCGCCATGTTGTTGCCGTCGCCGATCCAGGCAATCGTCTTGCCGTCGAAGGTCCCGAGGTGCTGCTGCACCGTGAGCAGATCAGCGAGGATCTGGCAGGGGTGCTGCAGGTCCGTGAGTCCGTTGATGATCGGCACCTCGGAGTAACGCGCGAACTCCTCTACATCACTGTGCGCGTAGGTGCGAATCATGATGCCGTTCACCATGCGATCGAGCACGCGCGCGGTGTCGGCAACATCCTCGCCGCGGCCCAGCTGCACATCGCGCGGGGTGAGAAAGAGCGCGTGCGCACCGAGCTGCCATGCGCCCACTTCAAACGAGACACGGGTCCGTGTACTCGACTTGTGGAAGATCATCGCCAGCGCCTGCCCTTCGAGGGGACGCTTCTTGTACTCGCCGCGCCGCATGCGGTCGGCGAGCGAGAAGAGGGCGCGCAGTTCGGGATCGCTGAAGTCGGTGAGGGCCAGCAGGTCGCGATGCGTGGTCATGGCAATCAGGTGCTTGGGCAGGGCGCGGGGCGCCAGGCTGGGGCGGTCAGTGAGGTGCGGCGAATGACGAGATGCGTCTGCGCCGGGATCACGGTGGAGTCGCTGGCCAACTGGCTCGCAACAAATTCCGCGCCGAGCGTGAGCGAATCGCCGCGAACAAACTCGGCGAGGGTCGCAACGCTGTCGGTGGTCGAGGCCTGTGCGAGGCAACGCGGCTCCGCGGTGGTGGCCGTCTTGATGCCGCTGATGGTGCGCAGCCACTCGGCGCGGGCGAGCGAATCGCTGGGCCAGGAGCGCGTTGCGGCGAGTTCGAGCACGAGTGCGTCCTCCACCGGCCAATCGCCGCTCGTGCTATCGAAGACCGGCACGCTGTACGTGACTTCGAACTCACCGACGGTCTCGCGCAGCCCGACGCCCATCACCGGTGCGATGTTGCGACGCAGCGCCCGCGCGCCGCCTGAGCGCAGCACCGTGAAGGGAATGCCCTTGAGCTCATCGAAGGGGGCCATGCCGGCGGCAATCTCCGACGTATCGCGTCGCCCGCCGCAGGCCGCGGCAAGCAGGAGCGCACCGAACACCAGCGAGCGTGTGATCACAGGATGTACTTCCTCAGGTCTTCGTCCTCAGCGATGGCCGCGAGGCGGCCGCGCACCGTCTTGCCGTCGATGATTTCCGGGGCCGTGCCGCGGTCGGGCAGTTCGTACAGCAACTCTTCGAGTAACGTCGTCATCACCGTATGCAGACGACGTGCGCCGATGTTCTCCATTCGCGTGTTCACCAAGGCCGCCAGCCGCGCGATCTCGGCGATGCCATCGGCGGTGAATGAGAGATCGCAGCCTTCCGCCTTCACCAGCGCGGCGTACTGCTTGGTGAGCGCGTTCTCCGGCTCGGTCATGATGCGCACGAAGTCCGCTTCGGTGAGCGGCTTGAGTTCGACGCGAATCGGGAAGCGTCCCTGCAACTCGGGAATCAAGTCGCTCGGCTTCGACACATGGAAGGCGCCGGCCGCCACGAAGAGTACGTGATCGGTCTTCACCATCCCGTAGCGCGTCTGCACGTTGGAGCCTTCAACGATCGGCAGTAGGTCACGCTGTACGCCCTCGCGCGAGATGTCCGGGCCACCGAAGTCGCTCTTCCCGCCGGCGATCTTATCAATTTCGTCGAGGAAGACGATGCCCATGGACTCCACGCGCTCGATGGCATCGGCGACGACGTCATCGAGATCAATCAGCTTGTCGAATTCTTGATCGAGCAGGATGCGGCGCGCCTCGCTGACCTTCACCGTGCGCTTCTTCGTGCGCTTGGGGAGGAAGTCGGCGAGCATATCGGTGAAGTTGCTCATGCCCTCGGGGGCGCCCTGCTGTCCCATCGCGTCCATCGAGGGCGGCGCCTGCGTGACTTCCACCTCGACCTCGCGCTGCTCGAGCTGGCCGTCCTTGAGGAGCTGCTTCAGCTTCTCGCGCGTGCGCTGGTGGCGCTCCTGTGCAATCTGCTGCTCCTGCTGCACGCTTCCCTGCGAGCTCGCGACGAACACACGCTCGGCTTCGGTCGGCGTGCTTGCTGGAGTGGGCGCGGGCGGAGGCAGCAACAGATCAAGCAAACGATCATCCACGCGATCGTTCGCCAAATCCTCAACTTCCTGCTCGCGCTCGGTACGCACCATCTCAATCGCGCTGTCCACGAGGTCGCGCACCATCCCTTCGACATCGCGCCCGACGTAGCCGACCTCGGTGAACTTCGAGGCCTCCACCTTGATGAACGGCGCGCCGGCGAGCTTCGCCAGGCGACGCGCGATCTCCGTCTTCCCCACGCCCGTGGGGCCAATGAGGATGATGTTGTTCGGCGCGATCTCGTCGCGGATGTTCTCCGGCGCGTGCTGACGGCGCCAGCGATTGCGCAACGCAATCGCGACGGCCTTCTTGGCTTCACCCTGCCCCACGATGTAGCGATCGAGCTCCGCGACGATGCGTCGCGGGGTGAGGTCAGCAAGGCGCGCGAGCGCCTGTTCGGTCCGCGGGCTGGTCATGTCAGGCGGTCGGTTCGACGACCGTGATGTTCGTATTCGTGTAGACGCAGATCTCGCCGGCGATGGTCATGGCGCGCTTGACGATTTCGGGGGCCGAGAGGTTCGTCTCGCGAACCAAAGCGCGCGCCGCCGCCAGCGCATACGTGCCACCAGAGCCAATCGCGAGGATGCCGTCATCAGGCTCGATCAGCTCGCCATTTCCGGAGATCACGAAGCCATGCGTGTTGTCCACGACAATGAGCAACGCCTCGAGCCGGCGGAGGTTGCGGTCGGTGCGCCAATCCTTGGCGAGTTCGACGGCCGCCTTGGGCAGATTGCCAGGATGGCGTTCGAGCTTCTCCTCGAACTTTTCGAAGAGCGTGAAGGCATCGGCGGCGGCGCCAGCAAAGCCGGCGAGCACTCGGCCGCCCTTCAGCGGGCGCACCTTCACCGCGGTGGATTTCATTACGGTGTCGCCGACGGAGACCTGACCGTCGCCACCGATCGCGACCCTGCCGTCTTTGCGAACGGCGAGGATGGTGGTGGCGTGGAATGTGGGGAGTGCCATTAGGGAAATATAGGGATTGCCACTGCTCACGAGGGGCGAAACCGTGCTCGCCAGGCAGTGAACTCGCTCGGTCGGAGGCGATGCCGGGCGGCGGAGGCATCATTGAGGTCGAGGAGGAGCGAGCACAGCAGCTCGGCGAAGGCATCCGCGTCCTCGGGGACGATCCCATGCGACGCTGCCCAGGCCACTCCCCATGCTTGGGAGGGCGCTACCCCACCCCGCACGGCCTCCGCGATTGCCGTGCTGAGCGCGTCTCGGTAGCGCATGCGAAGGGGATCGGGTTGCGCGGCGGCCTCATTGGCGACGAGGTAGAGATCGCATGAGCGCTGATATGCGCGAACGAACGTGTCTCGGAGGAGCTCGATGCGTTTGAACTCATAGACGGCGAGCGTGCCCTCGATGTAGTCCTTCTCTGGGGTGTCGACGAAGGTCAGCGGGCAGAGATTTCGCGCGATGAGTGGAATGTTCGCCGCGAGCCGAGACGTCCGCTTGTTCACGTCGTTGAACGGCTGCAGGTAGGGAAGGTGCACCATCAGGAAGAAGGCCTGCTCGAAGGGATCCTCGATGGCCACCGCGGTTCTCACTATCTGCGCGAAGCAGTCGACAATCAGTTGCGGGACACTGGTCGGCAGATAGTTCGAGTGACCGATTTTCACTTCGCGACGTCGGAGTAGCCCCTCATACTCCTTGTTGGTCATGAGGTTTTCCGACAGCGCCGCATGCAGACTTCGCAGGAGGCGCTCGCTTACGACGAGGTCCGCGCCCTCGTCGACCAAGAGCTCGATTGCGGCTTTGTGATTCAGGATCATCTGCGCCTCGGTGGCATCCTTGCCGGCGGCGCGCTGCCCGAACTCCAGCAGCAGCTGCGTATCGAGACGTGAGTAGGTGTTGCCTTCGAGCCGACTGGATGCCCACGAGAGGTCGATCAGCAGGCGCTCGTAGATCTCACGGGCGAACGTGCCCGCCGGCCGTGTGTCGATCGGACTCCGACCGGCCGCGGCGAGGCCCGCCCGCGTCGGCGTCGGGAGATAGAACGTTTCGCCCGGAACGTATGCGAAGAGCCATTCGGTATCGTAGGTGACGTAGCGGCGCATCTCGCGCGGCTGACGGATTTGGGCGCGCAGGGTGGCGAGGTCGTCGGGCGGCTCCGCCGCCGGCTCCGGCACCTTTTCGGGAAGAGGCATCGACTCGACGTGTCGATAGCGCCGCCCCCTTCCGGCCCCGCTGCGTTGCAGCTCCGCCGCAGGAAGGGCGCGCAGTCGGTACGAAACCGCATGCGGTTCCAACTCGATGCCACTCTCTTCTCGAACCAATTCCGCGATCTCACCCACTGCCAGGCCGTCGGGGTGCTTTCGGAGCACCCCAAGAATCAGCTGGATCTCGCGTTTTGTCGCCCTCTGCTTTCCTGCCACAGCACCTCTTGTCTATTTATTGATATTTTATCGATAATTTATCGATATATCAAGAGGTAGCAATAAATACGACGTATTTATCGATAAATTATCGATAAATACACTCCAGGGAGGATGATAGACGGACTACTCGTCCAAGTGGCGGTTCATCGCGTCGGCCGAGACGACTGTGGTTCCGAGATCGCGGAGTGCCACGCCATGCACCTCCTTCCCGAGGGCCCAGGCCAGGTCCGCGATGGTGCGAAGGGTCATGTTGCGTGACCCGTTCAGCACCTGCGAGACGAAGGCCTTGGTGCACCCGACTCGCTCGGCGAGCTGCGTACGGGTCACGCCCTGCGACTCCATCTCGTTGATGATGGCGGCGGTGACGGTGAGCATCGCCATGTCGCGGGCGAAGTACCTCCCTTCGGAAGGGGAATGCTTAAGGGCGCGCGCCACGGCATCGGATCGGAACTCGGTCTTCGTTCGGCTCATCGACTGTCTCCCTTCTTTAGGTTTACTTAAATATAAACCCTTACTCCCCTTCTCGATGAAGCGGCTGAATGATTGACCCTACCGAGATCCAGCCTTAGTTCACTCGACGGCGCCACACTCGCCTGCTTACAATGAGGCTGTCCAATTATCCCTCTCCCCAAAAGCGATGCCCCTCTGCACCGTCGGCTACGAAAAGCGCTCGCTCGGCGAGTACATCGAGCTCTTGCTTGATCACGGGGTTGAGGTCGTCGTCGACGTCCGCGAGACCGCGTGGTCGCACAAGCCGGGCTTCTCCAAAACCGCGTTCGAATCGGGGCTGAAGTCGGCCGGCATCGATTACCTCCACCTTCGGGCGGCCGGAAACCCCAAGTGGCTTCGTGAGGCTGCGGGGAGTCACGCTGAGTGCCTTGAGCTCTATCGGTCGTACCTGCGCCACCATCCCGAGATTCTGGCTGTGCTCGAGGGCGTGCTGCGTGAGCAAGGCGTGACGCATCGGCGGATAGCCCTGACGTGCTTCGAGCGCCATCCGCAGGACTGTCATCGC
Organism: Gemmatimonas sp.; assembly: GCA_031363115.1. Taxonomy (GTDB): domain Bacteria; phylum Gemmatimonadota; class Gemmatimonadetes; order Gemmatimonadales; family Gemmatimonadaceae; genus Pseudogemmatithrix. The sequence continues at coordinate 2,272 of JANLTT010000025.1, read as the reverse complement.
GGGATTCTTGCCGAGGAGTGGGGAGCCAGCAACCATGGCGAGGTCATTCACCTCGGCCCCGACGGCTGTAAGCGGCTAATACCAGCCTAAAAGAGGCTCTGCTGCTCTCGCCGCTTGGGGTACCAGAGCCCGATAACGCCCCAGCTCTTCTGATGCAGCCGGAAGTTGCCGATGAACAGCCGGAAGTCGTAGGCGTTCAGGTCGGATATGGTCTCGAGCCTCTGCCGCGCCTTCTCCCAGTCGCCGTCGCGACGCGCCAACTCGAGTAGCCCCCAGTCCAGCACCATCATGTCGTGCGGACGCCTTCCGCACTGGTCGCACGGCACGGCGCACCGCCACACGATCCGAATCTCCTGAGATAGGAACTCGAGCGCCTTGTACTCGGGGAGAAAGAAATCCTGTTGCGCGGTCACAGTCGCCCACTTCTCGCGGAACTCCCGTTCCGCAGCGGGCTTCTTGGCTCGCAGGTATACGCGCTCGACCGTGCCAGGCCGAACCAAGCCGAGGGAGGAGTCGTCGCGAAGACGCGCCTGCTCCAACTGCGCAATGCTCTCGAAGTGCCAAGACGTATCGCGGAAAATCCACTCTCGGCGCCCGGCCCACTCCTGTTGATCTGGAGGAATCTTCCCAACGACTCGGAGTGTGTCCGGCTCGATGCGGTAGCTCTCGGGGCGATTGTCCTTCGGATTCCGGCTCGCGCGTACTTCGACGATGTCGCCAAGACTGTACTGCTGTGTTCCCTGTAAGTAGCGGAGCGGCACAGGGTAGAGCCGAATCGGACGGCCGCCGGCGTCGACGGCACCGGTACAGACGGTTTCGGTGTGCCGACTGCTCAGCTCTGGGTAGGTCTTCGCCCAGATGAGGACACGAAGAAGGGGCGACTCGGCCATTGAGTCACACTAGTGTGCCGTGAGCGGCGAGCATCATCACTTCGTTGCACATGGCATCGGATTACCTCGGAGCGGATTACGACTCAAGGATGTCGAGCTTGGGTAGCTGGTCGACGAGCTTGAGCGTCTCCACGCTGAGCGCGATCACGCGCAGCAGGAGCTCCAACGGGTACTTCGGGTTCTTCATCGTCTCGACAGCCCAGTCGTTAGAATCGTTGACGATCCCGCTGTCCTTGTCGGTGCGAACACCCTGACGCTCAACGACCCAATCGATGGCCGAGCGGCTGGCAATCACGTAGTTGTGCGCATGGTCAGGAATGTTGCGGACGGTGATGAACTCGTTGTAATGGATTGTCGTGAGATCCTTGGCGCCTTCGACCTTTGCGTAGCGCATCTTCTCGACGCGATAGTGCTCGTCGGAGAGCGTCTTGCCCTTCGTGTCCAATACAACTTCCGGGCAGCGTGTGTAGTCGAACTGCTCGTAGCCGACGTGCCACTCGCCAAGCGTGCGGCCGATGTTGTGAACGGCCCAGAAGTCCTCGCGGGACTTCATGCGCGGGATACGGGGGAGTTCCTTGGCGAGGTTGTCCCTGAAGCTGCGGAGATACTCCGGGTGGTGAAGGATGCCGTAGCAGTAGTAGAAGATGGATTCCTTGTCGATTGCGGGGTCGTCGGGATAGGCGGCGCGGAAGTGGGCAAGGGCGGCGTCGGTGATGGCCAGCCGCTGGTGGCCTTCGCGCGGCGCCTCCGGCGCACCCAGCGACAGCTGCGGATCAGCAGCTTCGTCTTGCCCGTCGGTATTCGCGCCATACCAGTAAAGCGGGAAGGCCTGCGCATCGCCATTGACGTGCAAATCCGGCGTGATGTCTGACATCAACCCGACAAAGCCACTCATCTTGTACGCCGCGTTCACGAGAATGACTCTATTCTCACGCCCCTCTGGAAACATCCGCGGGTGCTGACCGGGGCGGGTGATGAACGCGCGGTCGAAGTACAGCCAGCGCTTGTTGAAAGGTCGATACAAACTGGGCCGCAGGTGGTCTTCACTGAACTCGCCCGGCCGACCCGCTAGCGCCGATCGGAAGAGCTTGTCGTCCCATCCGAACTTCGACGGGTCAGTGTCGATCAACCCACGAACGTCATCAAACGTCAGGTCATTGCCGGACTTCTTCGCGAGCGCAATTCGCTTCACTTCTGCGTTGTAGAACTTTACCGCAGAACGGAAGTTCCTGGCGAGCGTCTCCTTCGAGTCGTGGTACGCCCATACATCTCGGTTGGTGCTCACGCCAAGCGAGTAGTTCTCAAACAGCGTCGCATCGGTGCCGCGCTTGTCGCCCATCGCCACGAACTTGTCGAATCCGGCTACCCGCTGGTTCAACCAG
>JANLTT010000350.1:0-3982 GCA_031363115.1 Gemmatimonas sp. | reverse complement strand
GCCGCTGCCGAAGCGACCGCCCCACCAAGTAGTAGAGACCCAACGTGACCGCCCCGAGCAGCGCGAGTCCGTTGCCAAGGACGGCGCGCGAGGACGCCGCCCCAGCGCTTCCATCGGGAAGCACCGACGTGACGGCACCCTCCGCACCGCGGTGCGGCGCCACGACGCCCACGAACAGGTCGCCAAGCCCAATCGCTGCGGCCCCCACCAGGGCAATCGCCAATCCCAGCACCTGCCGACGCGTCGGTCGTTCCCCCAGCCAGAGCGCCGACCCGGCAATGATCACGACCGGATGCAGATTCACGAGCAGTACGCTCGCGGCAATCGTGGTCATCCCGAGCGAGGCAATCCAACTCCAGAAGTGGACCGCGAGAAATACGCCGGCGCCGCAGGCCAGTCCCACCTCGCGCTTGGAGAGTGTGCGCCATTCCCTCCACGCCCCCGTCCAGAGCAGCATCCCGCCAATCACTACGAGTGCGAGGGTCAGACGCCAGACGGCGATGGCCAGCGGCGCGGCGTCCGCCAAGCGCGCCAGCGGCCCCGAGACCGAGATGCCGAGGACGGCCGTGAGCAGGACCAGCGGCAGGATTTTCGGGCGTTCGGTCACGAGATAAAGCTACGCCCTACCCGCACCGCACCGCGCCCTCCAACTTTCTCCGATGCCCAAGTCCCGTCTCAGTCTCGATCGCCTGCAGCAGCTCCTGCATCACATCGAGCGCACGCCCCCACGCATCGTCGTCATCGGCGACGCGATGCTCGACCTCTATCTCAAGGGCGATGTCGATCGCATCTCCCCCGAGGCGCCGGTCCCGGTGGTGCGTGTACGCGAACGCAAGTATGCCCTCGGCGGCGCGGCCAATGTCGCGCAGAATGTGCTGGCCATCGGCGCGCGCTGCGAGCTCATCGGTGCCGTCGGCCGCGATGCCGCGGGCGCACAGCTGCGCGAGATGCTCGCGGATCGTGGCGCGGAGCCGCGCGGACTCGTGGATTGCGATCGGCCCACCACGACGAAGACGCGCGTGGTCGCACGCGGTCAGCAGGTCGTGCGCGTGGACGAGGAAGTGGACGCCGACCTCTCCGGCGCTGAGATCACGCACGTGCTCGATGCGCTGACGCATGCGCTCGACGAGGCCGATGCGCTCGTCCTCGAGGACTACAACAAGGGCGTGCTCGTGCCCCAGGTCATCGGTGCGGCAATCGCGCATGCGCGACACCGCGGCCTGCCAATCATCGTCGACCCAAAGTTCAAGAACTTCTTTGCCTACGGTGGCGCCACAATCTTCAAGCCGAATCGACGTGAGCTTGAAGCCGCACTCGGTGCGGCCGTTGACCTCGGACATCCTGAGGCACTGCCGGCCGTGCTGACGCGACTCGACGCCGAGTTTCTCCTGCTCACGTTGAGCGAGCATGGCATGGCGCTGATTGAACGGAATGGTGCGGTGGAGCGCATTCCCACCACGGCGCGCGAGGTGTTCGACGTGGTGGGGGCCGGCGACACCGTCACGGCGTATCTCGCGGCGATGCTCGCCGCCGGGGCGAGTGCACTCGAGGCCGCGATCATCGCGAACTATGCAGCGGGTGTTGAGGTTGGGAAAGCCGGGGCCGCGACGGTCACGCCGGCGGAAATTCTTGAGGCGTATCATGCACACTGAGTTGCCGCGACATTCCTTCACCGCTCGCACACGCAGTGCGCGTCTCGTGACCTCCAGTCCTCTCAAGTGCGTTGCCGTCGCGCTGGTCGCAATCGGCACACTTGGCATCACGACGCGCGTCGCGCAGGCGCAGGTGGGGGTCGCCGTGGGCTACCGCACGGTCTCTGGCGCGGAGAGCAACGCTGCCAACTCCGAACGGAGCGGATACGAAGGGCGACTCATCTACGATCACGATTTCACGCCGCTGCTCGGTCTTCGCGCCGAAGTCGGCTACAACCAGATGCAGTTCCAGCGCACCGACGACACGTTGCGCTTCCAAGTCTCCGAGAATGGATTCGAGGTGTTGTTGCAGGGTCGCGTAGAAGTGCGCGATGGTGCGCTCAGCGGCGTCTATGGCGCTGCGGGGCCGGTGGCCAGCTTCCGCGCCCTCTGTGGATCTTCTGGACGATTCGACTCGAATGGGCGCGTGGCCTGCGACGAGGGCGAGACCTTTCTCGCCGGCTACGTGCTCACGGCCGGGTATCGATGGGCCTCGAGCGAGCAGAGGGAGATGTCATTCGAGGTGCGCTACCTCGGCAACGTCACCGCGGCGCAGGGGGGGAACCTGCTGGCGCTCTCTGTTGGCGTTCGGCGGCGCAACACGCGCAATCGCTAGCCGTCGGGGCCACGTCGGGTCAGGTGATGGAGAAGCAAGACGGGGCGCAGCCGAAATGGCCGCGCCCCGTCTGTTCCTTCGCTAGCTGAGCTTACGAACGACCGTTCGCGCGACCAACCGCACCGGCGAGAGCGGCACGCACTGCGAGCAGAGCGGGCGGGATGGCCTGGCCCTCAGGAATCGCTCCGACGGCTGCGTTGTAGGCCGTCACCGCGGCCGAGTGGGCCCCACGGGTCGGCGAGGTACCGTACGCCTGCAGCGCCGTAGCGAGCGATGACGGAACGCCAGCGCCCGTCAGGGTAGAGGTCTGGCCGGCAGTCGGCGCGCCGCCGAGCACCGCACCCAGCGCCTGCGAAATCGACTGCGACAGGATCACCGTGCCACCGGCCGGGCTCACAACGCGAACGCCGTTGGTCGGCGAGTTCGTGAGCACTCCGCGAACGCCAGAAATCCGGTTGGCGATGCCGGCCGGCATCGGACGGGCGTTAGCGCGCGCAAGGGCGCGGGCGTTGCGCGCGCCTCCACGAGCACCGGGCAGGAACGGAGCGATCGTTCCGCCCACACCGGCGCCAGCGCCGATCGGGGAACCGAAATCCGTCTGCGCCATCGCCGTGGTCGAGGCGACTGCCACAAGCGCAATCGCGGAGACAATCTTCTTAAAGTTGATCATGAGTCAGAACCCTTGGGTTAGTACTTCCACGACAAGCCAGCGGCGAGCGCGAGGCGCCCCGCCTGGCCGGCCGCGCCGGTGACGTCGTTGATCGACGGAGTGATGACGAGCGGGAGCGAAGCGAACGGCGAGAACGAGAGCGCCGCGTTGAGCTGCGCGCCCGTGAAGTCGAGAATCGCCGCAGAGTAATCGTTCACGCGGAGGCCGGCCGAGGCGAAGACGCCGATGCCGTTGTCGCCCTTGGCGAACGCATCGCTGCTCTGAAAGCGGCCATTGCCGACGCCGAAGTTCAGCGTAACGGCGTTGAAGGTCTCGGCCTCACGCAGCGAACGCACCTGCGAAGCCGCCACGTAGAACGACTCCTTCGTGTCGAACTCATCGCCGGAAATGCGCGTGCCTTCGACACCGACGGCGACGCCGAGGTTGTTCGCGAGGATCTTATGGACCTTCATGCCGCCGACCATGCGTGAGCCGAAGCCCGAGCGGACCGTCGAGAGCGAGGTGAGCACGAGTTCGACGCCAACCGTCTCGGTCGCGGACAGAAGGCCAATGCCAACGGAGGCCGCACCGTCAGAGTTGCCGCCCGAAGCGATCGTGTTCTGGTAACCAAAGCCGGCGAACGCATCGCCGCGACCGGGGCCGAACGCCACCGGAGAGGAGGCCGCCACACCAGGCTGCGCGCGCCCCATCACGGGGGCCACGGCCTCGGTCTCGGCCGGGATGTAGAGCTTGTACACATCACGCCCCTGGGCCTGCGTCACGCCAGGGATCGCGAGCAACGCGGCGAGCGCATAGAGAGGAGCAGACGAGCGAAGCTGCATCGGGAGTCTCCGATTGGGTATCAATGGGCACGCTGAAACGCTCCCGGGATGCCGGGCGCGGTCATTCCACTGAAATGTCCTGCCCGGGCGGGGTGGTGTCAAGGCAGTAGAAGTATCATTTTCCCCTGCGTCGGGCCCATAGCTCAGCGGTTAGAGCGGCGGACTCATAATCCGAAGTGCGCAG
>JANLTT010000273.1:0-4594 GCA_031363115.1 Gemmatimonas sp. | reverse complement strand
GTGAAGCGCGACATCCTTGCCGACGACAAGCCGGTCGTGATGTTTACCGCCGGGCGCTCGGCGAAGTACCGCATTGAGGTCGTGATGGCGGTCTGCGCCACCGAGCCGTGCCGCTACGGGTTGCAGCTGAACGCGAAGTAGGGCGACAGTGCGGCGCGAGAAGGGGCGGCCTCGGGATTCCGAGGCCGCCCCTTTTTCGCGCCGGATCCTGCCAACCTCAGGTCGCGGAAGCGGCGGCGCGCTGCATCATCACCACGGCAGCCGCGGCGGTTTCGTGCGCGGCCGTGGACACATTGCCCAACTCGCTGGCGAGCGTGACGAACCCGGTGCCGAGCCCCTTGAACGGCTCGTGCCAGACGAGCTCACCCGTTTTCGGATTCAACGCGAACACCTCGCCGGCGATGGACGCGAAGAGCCCGTCGCCGTCGAAGAGCACGCTCACCAGCATCGCGGAACTCTTGTACTTGGCGGGGAGCAGCGTACGCCACACCTCGGCGCCCGTCGCGCGGTCCACGGCAATGACGGCGGATTTGATGCCAACGAACAGAAGGGAACGCTTTGCACGGGGCATGCGGATTCTCTGAGTTGAGGGTGGAGGAATCAGTCCGAGCGGGAAGTGGTGTTGGGCAACGATGGCTCCGCGGCCGCCCAGCCATAGAGCAGTCCGCCAATCGCAATCGTTCCCGCCGCTGCCAACAGGACCGCAGGGCGCTGCCAGATGACAAAGCCGATCATCCACAGGCTGAGGGCGGCAAAGGTCAGCGGCGCCAACGGATACAGCGGCGTGCGAAAGGGTCGCGGAAGATCAGGCGCGATGTGTCGCAGCCGCATGAGACCAATCACGGCGAGCAGGTTGCAGAGATTGAGCACGATCCCCGCGTACGCCAACACCTGCTCGAATGAGGCCGTCACGATCAGCAGGGCGATGAGTCCGAGTTGCAGCCCCAGTGCGCGGCGCGGGACGCCATCGGCTTCGCGGTGCGCGAGCCACCGAAGGCCGGGCGACCCCGCGCCCACCGCCTGGGTGACGCGCGAACCCGCCATCAGAAAACTGGAGATGGTGGCGACCAACACCAACGCGATGACGCCGCTCATCGCGCGTCCACCGATGGGACCCATGATGCGCGCCCCCGAGAGCGCGCCGACCTCGACCGTGCCGCGCAACGCGTCCATCGGCACCGTGCGCAGAAAGACCCAATGCAGCAGGAGGTACAGCGCCGCCACGAGCAACACCGACGAAATCACGGCCAAGGGGATCGTACGTTGCGGCTCCTTGATCTCCCCGGCGACGTAGCCAATCGAGTTCCAGCCCGTGTACGCGTACACCACGTAGATAAGCGAAATGGCGAATGGGGCCGAGCCAATCTCCCGCCAGGCGGTGCTGGACGGAGCGAACGACAGGGGTTCGACGGGCCCGACGACGAGCCCGGTGACAATGAACGCCAGGATCGTGACGACGGTGATGGAGGTCGTGGTGACCTGAAAGACCCGGGCGCCGGCGACGCGGGTCCAATGCACCAGTGACACCACCGTGAGCACCCCCACCGTGGCCGCCATTGGGGGAATCGGCGCCATGGCTGCCGCGTAGCGCCCGAAGGCAATCCCCGCGATGGCGATGGGAGCGGAGAAGCCGGCCGTCATGGAGACGAACCCGCCGATGAACCCCACCCGCGGGGACCAGGCCCGACCGAGGTAGACGTACTCGCCTCCCGACTGGGGAAACATCGCGCCGAGTTCGGCATAGCAGAGGGCACCCGCGAGGGCGAGACTGCCGCCGACGGCCCAGAGGGCGAGCAGGGCGAAGCCAGTGCCGAGGTCTTGCACCTGAAAGCCAAGGCTCGTGAAGACCCCCGTCCCGACCATGTTCGAGACAAGGATGGCGACCGCGGTGGGAAGGCCGAAGGTGGCGGCGGGGAGGGCCACGTCTGGCTTCGGAGCGGTGGACATGGCCGGTCGCATCTGGGTAACGGGGATTGGCCCCCCCTTACTCTCGGGGGTCCGGGAAATAGATTCTCTGTCGGGGCGAAGATAAGGCCCGGTCCAGCCCGCTGCTTGGGCTTGAATCGGCTGTGGGTGCCAAGTCGTGGCGAATCGCCACTTGGCACTCCCCAAAACCGTGTCACGGTGTCATTTTCTATGGATACCGTGTAGGCACAAAACATAGGAGACGACATGCGACACCTAGTGAGGGCTGCGATGGCCCTTTCCCTGATGGTCCCGGCAATGGCAACGGCGCAGGAGCCCGGCACCGTTGATGCCGGCGTCTTCGGGCGCTATTCGATCATGGACAAGAACGTCTCCTCTGACGCTGCCATGTCACTCGGCGGACGCTTCGGCATCTTCGCAATGAAGAACATCGCCGTCGAACTCGAGTACGCCACCGGCGCGACGATGGGTGATCCGAAGTCGGATCTCTTCCCGACGTACGTCCGCGCGACGTACTTCTATCAGTTTGCGAACAAGTGGCAGGGCCTCGTCGGCGGTGGCTGGGTGCATGATCGCACCCGCCCCGGCCAGACCGGTCCCGCCTTCAACGACGATGGGGTTCACCTCCTTCTCGGCGGGCAGCGCGCGCTCGGCTCGCGCATGTCGCTCCGCATGGATGCGGTCGTCGACTATCTCTCCAGCCCGATCGGAGAGACGGCCGCCAACGACATCTCGAACATCAACATTCATCTGCAGGCTGGCTTGAACTGGCGTTTCGCTCCGCCGGCTCCTGAGCCGGTGGCCGCGCCGGTCTCCGACAGCGACGGCGACGGCGTGCCGGATTCCGCGGATGCCTGCCCGAACACGGCGACCGGCGAGTACGTCGATGGCCGTGGCTGCATTCCCGCGAAGGACACCGACTTCGATGGCGTCTTCGATGCCAACGATCGTTGCCCGAACACGCCGGAAGGCACGACGGTTGACGGCTCTGGCTGCCAGCCGGACACCGACAGGGACGGCGTCCTCGACGTTGTTGACCGCGGCCCGAACACCGCTGCCGGAACGCGCGTCAATGCGACGGGCTGCCCGGTTGATAGCGATGGCGACGGTGTGCTTGATGTAAACGACCGCTGCCCGAACACCCCGGCTGGCGTCCGCGTCAACGAGACCGGTTGCGCCCCGGACGCTGACGGCGACGGAATTCCGGATGTGGTTGATGCCTGCACGAACACCGTGCGTGGTGCGACGGTTGATGCCCGCGGTTGCGTCCCGGTCTTCACGGCCGGTGCCACGAACATCGTCCTCGAAGGTGTCACCTTCGCAACTGGAAGCGCCCGTCTCGCCGGCAACTCCGCGCAGATCCTTGACCGCGTCGCCGAGTCGCTTGTGGCGAACGCGGAGATCACGCTCGAGGTCCAGGGCCACACGGACAACACCGGCTCGCTCGCCGGCAACACCCGCATTTCGCAGCAGCGTGCCGATGCGGTTCGTACGTACCTGATCTCGAAGGGTGTCGCCGCGAACCGCTTGACGGCGAAGGGCTATGGCCCGACGCAGCCGAAGGCGCCGAACACGACGCCGGCCGGTCGTACCGAGAACCGTCGCGTTGAGTTGAAGCGCACGAACTAACGCACCACGCTGTTGTTTGAACGCCACCCGAGCATTGCTCGGGTGGCGTTCTGCTTTTTGCGTGCGTCATTTTGTGATAGGTCTGACATCGGCAAAGTTCACTGCGCGAGTGTGACCGCACGCACACGGGAAACACACCCTACCGGTGTACCATCCTTCTATCGGATGCGGCGTACCGCACTGAGATCCCCATCAAGGAGTAGGTCAGATGTTACAGTCACTCATTCGTTCCTGGCGCCCGGTCGCGGCGCTCACCGTTCTTTCTCTTGCCGCGTGCGACCCGTCCACAACCGTGGGCACGAGCGCACGCATTCGTCTCGCGGCACCAGCCGTCGTCGGTCAGAGCACTGTTGCGGGCGAAGGACTCTCAATTGCCGGCAGCAACGGCACGCTCGTCATCACCGACGTGAAGATGATCGTGAATGAGTTCGAGTTGCGTCGCACGGAAGTGGCTGATTGCGACGACGATTCGTCCGGCCCAGGCACCTGCGGGTCGTTCGAGACCGAGTACTTCATCGCCGATGTGCCGCTGGGTGCCGGCGCCGTCACGGTCGCCAACGATCGCATTCCGTCTGGCACGTACACGGCCATGGAGTTCGAGGTCAAGGACCTTGAGGTCGACCTGGACGACGCGGATGATGTCTCCGACGCGACGCGCATCAACGCGCTGCTCACGCAGCTCCGCACCACGTACGCGAATTGGCCCGCCGGCGCCTCGATGCGCATCGAGGGCACCTTCACCCCGACCGGTGGCGTGGCCCAGCCCTTCGTGGCCTACTTCGACGCCGAAATCGAGATCGAGAAGCTCTTCACGACGCCGCTCGTGATTGACGAGACGTCCACCGGCCTCACCATCGACCTGCGCCTCGACCTCTGGTTCAAGAACGGCGATGGGACGGTGCGGAACCTCGCGCTCAACAACTGCACCACGACCTGCTCATTGATTGAGTTCGAAGTGGAAATGGAAGGCGGATTCGAAGTCGAGTTCGACGACTAACAGCGGTTTCACTGGAAGGCACGAAGGGAGCCGTGACTCGAT
>JANLTT010000264.1:0-15784 GCA_031363115.1 Gemmatimonas sp. | reverse complement strand
CCAAACGTCGGCAAAAGCTCGATGTTCAATGCCCTCACCGCCGCCAAGGCGGAAGCGGCCAACTATCCCTTTTGCACCATCGACCCAAACATCGGCGTCGTGAATGTCCCGGACCCGCGACTGGATGCGCTCGCGCAGATTGTGAAGCCCGAGCGCACCGTGCCGGCGGCGGTGCAATTCGTGGACATCGCGGGGCTCGTGAAGGGCGCGAGCACGGGCGAAGGGCGCGGCAATGCGTTCCTCAGCAACATTCGCGAGACCGATGCGATCGTGCATGTCGTGCGGTGCTTCGATGACGATGACGTGATTCACGTCGATGGCTCCGTGGACCCCGTACGCGATCGCGCGACCATCGAGTTTGAGCTCGCGCTCGCCGATCTGAGCGTGGTGGAGAAGCGACTCGACAAGGCGAAGCGCGCGGCGAAGACCGGCGACAAGGCCGCGATCACCGAAGTCGCGACGCTCGAGAAGGCGCATGCACCGCTCTCCGAAGGCCGCGCGCTCTGGCATGTCTCGCTCACCGATGACGACCGTGCGCAGCTCAAGGGACTGCAGCTCCTCACGCTCAAGCCGATTCTGTACGCGGCCAACGTGACGGACAGCGAGCTGACGGGCGAAGAGGGAAAACATGTGACGGCGCTGCGTGCGGCGATTGCCGCCGATCATGAGCCGGCTGAGGTCGTGACCTTCTCGGCGAAGATCGAGATGGAGCTGGCGGAATTGCCCGCCGAGGACCGTCAGGAATTTCTCTCGTCACTCGGGATTGATTCGGCCGGACTCGATCGGCTCATTCGCGGCGGCTATTCCTTGCTCGGCCTGCAGACGTACTTCACCGCGGGCGAGAAGGAAGTGCGTGCGTGGACGATTCATAAGGGCGATACCGGACCGAAGGCGGCCGGCGTGATTCACTCGGACTTCGAGCGTGGCTTCATTCGCGCGGAGACGGTGAGCTATCCCGATTTCATTGCGCATGCGGGATGGAAGGGCGCGCGCGAGAAGGGTGTGGCGCGGGCGGAAGGCAAGGAGTACGTGGTGCAGGATGGGGATGTGCTCCTCTTTCGATTCAACGTCTAACGCCGCAAGGCTGATGGAGGTTGGAGGATGAAGGATGGAAGAGAATTGCAACGACTGCGCTTGATTCCACGCTTGGTGCGTTCTCTTCGTTCCCCGTTGATGCGGGGGGCGGTCGTGGTCGCGCTATTTACCGCGACTTCGACCACTCCACTACGCGCCCAAACCCCACAGCAGGATCTCGCGGCCGCGCGGGCGGCGTGGGAGCGGCATCCCGCGAATGTGGACTCCATCGTGTGGTATGGTCGTCGCGTGGGATACACCGGCGACTTCGTGGCGGCGGTGGCGATTTATACCGAAGGGCTTCGACTGCATCCCGACGAGCCGCATCTGTTGCGTCATCGCGGGCATCGGTACCTCTCGCTCCGCAATGTGCCGGCGGCGATTGCCGATTTGCAGCGCGCGCGCGAGGTGACGTCGGGGCGACCGGACGAGGTGGAGCCTGACGGGCAGCCAAATGTGCGGGGGATTCCGACGAGCACGCTACACTCGAACATTCGGTATCACCTCGCCCTGGGACACTTCCTACAGGGCAACTTCGGGCAGGCGGCTTCGCTCTGGCAGGAGGACGCGATGCTGGCCGCCAATCTCGACCAGCGAGTCGCCGCAACCTTTTGGTGGGTGCTGTCCCTGGCCCGGATGCAGGACTTTGGCGCGGTCCGCGCGGCCCTCGCCCCCGTCCGCGCCGACTGGGACATCATCGAGAATGGGAGCTACCACCAGGTGCTGCTTTGGATGAAGCGCGACGTCAGCGACGCCGCGCTCGTCGAACAGATGAAGTCGCCAATCGAGCGGCAGACCATCGGCAACGGGATGGCGCAGTGGCATCTGGCCGCGGGGCGCCGTGGGGCCGCCGAGGCAGCGGTTCGGGGGGTGCTGGCGACCGGTCCCTCCGCCAGCTTTGGCTATCTCGCCGCCGAGGCAGCGGCTCGAGAACTCGGAATCACGCCCTGATGGCAAGATGAAGGATGAAAATCCTTCCACCTATATCCTCCATCCTTTGTCAGCCCCTTGCCCCATCCCCCTGCCAGACCTAAGCTTAAAGGCTGTCCAAAACACAAAGCGCGTTTCTTAGGCCCGGCACATGTCGGTCCGCGCGCCTCTCCTCCCGCGTCGGCAACCCGCGGGAGGCGATTACGACCAAAGGGAGGATTGCCGCATTGTCTCGTAACTACGAGGCGGTGTACATCTTCGATTCTGCACTCGAAGACACCGCCATCGCCGAGAAGATCGCAAAGCATCATGCGCTTCTTGGCCTCGCAGAGCCCGCGACCCTCGATCACTGGGGACGTCGCCAGCTCGCCTACAAGATCAAGAACAAGGAAACCGGCTACTACGTCGTCACGCGTTTCAACGCGGATGGCAAGGTGTTGCCGGAATTCGAGCGTTCGCTCAAGCTCGACGATGGCGTAATCCGCTACCTCATCTCGGTGCACGAGCACGAGCTCGGCGCGCCCCCGATGACGGAAGAACAGCTCGCCGCGCGCCGTGCGCGTGATGGCGACGACGACGACGACGAGGAATAGCCCATGCGCCGTAGCAAGAAGACCTGCCCGGTGACCGAGGCCGGTATCCGCTTCATCGATTACAAGGACGAGCGTTTCCTGTCCCGCTTCGTGACCGACACGGGGAAGGTGCTCCCGTCGCGTCTGAGCGGCGTGGATGCCCGTCACCAGCGTCAGCTGGCGAAGGCGATCAAGAAGGCGCGCTACCTCGCGCTCCTTCCGTACGTGCGTAGCCAGTCGGCCCCGCAGTAAGCCGATTGACTGCGTTCCAGAATTCGTTCGTAACCAGTAACAACCAGTGACATCTGAGGAGGGCGCGGTTCCCCCGCGCGAGCAGGGCTGGTGGGGTCCGTTACTCGCCACGCTGGCGCTCCTGATTCTGCCGGCCACACCGCCGTTCGCGTTGTTGGTTCCGTTCGATCAGACCCTGTTGCTGTTGGCCCCGTCCCTGGCGATTTGTGCCGTGATTGGGTGGCGGGCCGGGGGGCGACTCCCACTCGCGTTGGTCTGGACCGTCTTCGCGGTCTGGGTGCTCTGGGTTCCAGGAAGTGCCAGTGCCTTTGCCTTGCTCGCGCGAGGGTGGGCGGTGCTCCTCACGGCGAGTTTTGGCGGGGTGGTGTTGATGGGCAAGGAGGAGCGTTTCCTCCCGCAGGCGTTGGTCGCAATCCTCATCGCGTTGGCCCTCGGGCTGGCGGTTGTGATGGTTGCGGGGGGCGGAGTGGTCGAGGCGGGGGCCGCAGTCACAGGAGACGTGATGCGACGCGCCGAGTTCGGCCAGCTGGCATGGCGGCAGTTCACCATGCGCCCGGAGTGGCTGGAGTTCGCGCGCGAGAATGTCTCGGCGGATCTTCTGAACACTCAGGTGGAAGCGCAGTTCACCGAGTTGCCAAAAGCGGCTCGACTGCTGCTGCCGGCGATGCTGGCCTTGGAGTCGCTTGCGTCACTCGCGATTGCTTGGGCGGTCTATCATCGGTTTGGGCGGGCACGACTCGGGGCGCCATTGGCTCCGTTGCGCGCCTTCTCCTTCCACGAGGCCTTCGTCTGGGGCATCATCGCCGGACTGCTGGTGATCGTCGTACCGATGCCCGAGGTCATCCGGGTGATTGGCATGAATCTGCTCGTGTTCTTCGGCACCCTGTACGTGCTACGCGGATTGGGTGTCCTGCTCTGGTTCCTATCCCCAGGGCGATGGATGCTGGTGCTATGGACCATCGTCGTGGTGCTGTTCTTACAAGTCACCTGTGCGGTCGCGCTTGCGGTCGGTCTCGGGGACACGTGGCTCGACTGGCGCAACCGGCCGCGGCCGAAATCCCAACGTTCGGAGTAACCATGGAAGTCATTCTTCGTCAGGCCGTGGACAACCTCGGCCATCCCGGCGACATCGTCGAGGTGTCCGCTGGCTATGCCCGCAACTTCCTGCTGCCCCGCGGCATCGCCTATGAGGCGACCCTCGGCAACAAGAAGAAGATCGCGCAGGAAAAGGAGCGCCTCGAGGCCGCCGAAGGCGCGCGCCGCGATGCCGCCTCCGCCATCGCCAAGCGCCTCGAAGAGGTCTCGCTGACCTTCTCGGCCAAGGTCGGTGAGGAAGGCAAGCTCTTCGGGTCCGTGACCGCCGCGGACATCGCCCATCAGCTCGAGGGGCAGGGCTTCACCGAGGTCGAGAAGCGCATGATCGACCTCCACGAGCCCATCAAGGCGCTCGGCGTCTACAAGGTGCCGATCCGTCTGCATGCCGATGTGAAGCCCGAGATCAAGGTCTGGGTCATCAAGGGCTAAGCGGTTCGTTCGCTTGGCAGGGTGTGAAAAGGGGCGGTCCCGTTCGCGGGGCCGCCCTTTTTGCTTGGTGTTGTCTTACCACGGAGACACGGAGAGGTACGCATCGGAATTCGTTCCGTCGTTCCCTCAGTGAAGCCGCTGTCGGCACCGCCTGGCCTCCTGGCTTCGAGTCGTTCTCCGTGACTCCGTGTCTCCGTGGTAAAACGCGCGAAGACAGGGTATTACAACGGAGCTCCATTCACGAACCCGCACGCGACAACGTCAAATCGCAGGACAACCCTTGCCCCCCTCCCCTACACCGGGAACCTTTCGGGTAACAAAGGGTTCGCTTCACTTATTCCCCCCGAGTGCCCCGCACGATGGCCGCTTTCGCCCCAGCATCGATGTCCACCGCCCGACGCGCCGCGCAGATCCTCCTCGACAACAAGGCCAACGATGTCCTGCTCTTGGACCTCCGGCCCGTGTCCGATATGACCGATTACTTCATCGTCGCCAGCGGGACCTCCGATACCCATGTCCGCGCCTCGGCCGGGCACGTCGTGGAGGCCCTCAAGAAGGAAGGGCTCACCGTGCGTTCCGTTGAAGGGATGGAGCAGGGCCGCTGGGTATTGCTCGATTATGTGGACTTCGTGGTGCACGTCTTTCATCCGACGCTCCGTTCGTTTTATCAGCTTGAGCGACTCTGGGGCGATGCCCCGGCCGTCGCCCTCTCAGCCTAGGGCTCCGCATGCGTCGCCTCGCGCTCCTTGCGCTCGCTCTCGTCGTCGCCTCGCCGCTCGTGCGGCCCCTCGTGGCGCCCCTTGGCGCGCAAGGTGGCTACTTCGGTCAGAATCACGTCCAGTTCCGCAAGTTTCGGTGGCAGGTGCTCAAGACCGAGCACTTCGACGTCCACTATTACCCGGAGCTTGAGGAGGTCGCGCGCCTCACGGGCCAGATGGCGGAACGCACCTACGCGCGCATGCGCGTGGTGTTCAATCATGAATTCCGCGAGCGCAAGCCAATCCTCATCTACGGGTCGCGCAACGAGTTCGCACAGAACAACGTCATCGGCGATCCGGGTGAAGGCACGGGCGGCGTCACCGACGCGCTCCGGCAGCGCAACATGTTCTTCTTCTCGGGAGACATGAAGCAGGCGGAGCATGTGCTCGCGCACGAAATGGTGCACGTCTTTCAATACGACATCTTCGCACGTGGACGCGCCGGCGGCGGCTTGCAGCAGCTGGCGCAGGTGGGCCCGCCCCTCTGGTTCATGGAGGGCATGGCGGAGTACCTCTCGATCGGTCCGTCGCACACCTACACCGACGCGATCATGCGCGATGCGGCCCTCAACGGCAACATCCCGAGCATCGAGGGGATGACGCGTCGTCCTGACCTCTACTTCCCCTATCGCTTTGGCGAATCGTTTTGGGCGTACATCGCCCAGCGCTGGGGCGATGAGGTGATTGGCGAAATCATGAACGCCGCGCCCGCGCTTGGGATTGATCGCTCGTTCCGTCGCTTCACCGGCGTGGATCTCGAGGAACTTGGTGAGGAATGGAAGGAGCGCGTGCAGGAGCGCTACCTGCCGCAGGTGCCGACGCTCGAGCGTCCGCGTCGCACGGCGAATGCGCTGCTGAATCCTCGTCGCACAGGTGGCCTGGCCCCCGTCTACGTGGCGCCGGCCCTCTCTCCCGATGGGCGCACGATTGCCTTCATCTCGCTGGGCAGCCTGCTGCGCGGCGAAGTGTTCTTTGACCTCTACCTCGCCGACGCGAACACCGGCAAGCGTACCGCACGCGTGACGAAGAGCGTGCTCGACGCGGACTTCGAGGAACTCCGCTGGGGGTACTCGCAGGGGTCGTTCTCTCCCGACGGCCGCTACTTCGCCTTCACCGCGCAGCGTCAGGGCAAGGATGTCTTCTACATCCACGATGTGCGTCGCAATCGCACGCATCGTCGCCTCGACACGCCGCTCACGCAGATGCATTCGCCATCGTGGTCGCCAGACGGACGCAAGCTCGTCTTCTCCGGCATCACCGGTGGCTCGAGCGATCTCTACACCATCGACGTCGATGGCCGAAACCTGCAACGTCTCACCACCGACGTGTACGGCGATCTCCAGCCGCAGTGGTCACCCGATGGCCGCTATGTGGCCTTTGCGAGCGAGCGCGGGCCGCAGTCCGACATGGCCACGCTGCGCTGGGGCGAGTGGCAGATCAGCGTCTACGATTTCGAGACCGGCACGACGGAGGTCCTCCCGAATCAGGCGGGAAAGAATCTCAATCCGATGTGGGCTCCCGACGGAGGCTCCCTTGCCTTCGTCTCGGATCGCACCGGCATTCCGCAGATTTTTCTCTACGACATCGGCGAGAAGCAGCACTATCAGTTGACGAAGTACGTGGGCGGCGTCCTCTCGGTCACCGAGCACAGCCCGGCCATCACGTGGGCGCGTGGCGCCGACAAGCTCGCCTTCACGTATCACGACAACGGCGAGTTCGCGATCTGGAGCATCATTGATCCGCGCTCGCTGAAGAAGGAGCCCTTCGTCCCCGCCGCCACGGTAGTGGCGGAGACGCCCGCGGCCGTCACGGCGGACACCGCCCGTGATCGGCGCGACGCGGCCATTGCGAACATCGCGGCCATTGCCCGCGCGACCTCCGACAGCGCGGCGCGCAAGCGTCCCCCTGCCCCGGAGCGCCGTCGCGGCGTCTATCTCGGCGTGGACGGCTGGCGCGCCGGGAGCACACTCCCCGTCTCGTCAGGGCGCGCCGTGTCCGTGGCCGCGTTGCTCGACAGCGCGCAGCTCGCGCTCCCCGACGCCGGCAGTTTCACCAGCGAGCGATACAAGGGCGGTCTCACCCCCGAGTATGTCGCCACGCCGAGTGTGGGCTACGCGCAGGACAACTTCGGCCGAGGCGTCTACGGCGGCGCGGCGATTGTGCTCTCCGACATGGTTGGCGACCGTCGCCTCACGCTCGCCGGTGGCGTCAACGGTCGATTGAGTGAGGCGCAGGTCTTCATCATGTACAACCAACTCGGCGGCCGTCAGCAATGGGGCGCCGGGGTGCAGCAGTTCCCTTTCTTCTTCCTCACGGGATTCAGTCAGGGGCAGCAGGGAAATGTCGTCGTCCAGAACCAGGAGCTCTCGCGCTTCATTCAGCGCAGCGCGATGGGCATGGCGAGCTATCCGCTCAATCGCTTCACGCGCATTGAGTACGGCGCCTCGCTGAACAACATCGACCGCTCCCTGCTGTACGTCTCGCAGGCGTACGATCTCTCGACCGGATTCGGCACGGGGTTCTTTGTCGATTCCATCCTGAACCAGGAATCGCTCAACTACGCCGCGCCGTACGTCGCGCTGGTGTCGGACAACGCGCTCATGGGCCCAACCGGCGGCATCTACGGCCGTCGCTACCGGTTCCAAGTGGAAGGGGTCCGTGGTTCCGTTCGGTGGATGAACTACTCGGCCGACGTCAGGCGATACGACGCACTGATCTTCAGCTATCTCACCTTCGCGACTCGTTTCGCAACGAACCTCTCGATCGGTCCGGATGAGCGCGAGTTCCCGAAGTACATCGGGCGCCCCGACTTCTTCCGCGGATACGATCGTGAGCAATTCGCCGGCGCGGATTGCGGCGTGTCCAACTCCGATCCCACGCAGTGCTCCGCCGTGCAGCTGCTCGGCAGCCGCGTGATGTACGCGAACGCCGAACTCCGTTTCCCGCTCCTGCGGCGCGTGGAGCTCGGCATTTTGCCCATCTCGTTGCCGCCAGTGGACGGCCTCTTTTTCTACGACATGGGCGTGGCTTGGTCGAACCAGCAGAACCTGCGTCTCTCGCGTCCGGATAACTACGATTTCGCGACCGACCGGTATCCGCTCCGCAGCTACGGCTTCGGGATCCGGCTCAACCTGTTCAACATCGCGCTCGTGCGATGGGACTACTCCATCCCGCTCGATGCGCAGAACCGAAAGGGCTACTGGTTCTGGACGCTCGGGCAGTCGTTCTAACCGGCTCGCCCGACTAACTTTCGCGGATGCTTTCGGTCCGCGCCTTGCTCGTGATGTCGGCCGTCCTCGCCGCAGTGGCCTGCGGGGATGGCCGACGCTCGTCCGGGGCACCGCCGAGCGGGATTGGCCCCGACGCGGTCCTGATCCGCGTGCCCACGTCCGGTGGGTTCGCGCGGGCGCACCGCGTGGGGAAGGACAGCGTGCTCTGGACGTCGCGCGTCGCCGCCCCCGCCCTCACGGCCACGATTGGCTTTGACGACTTCCTCGGCCTCGTTTTGGCTCAGGACACGGCCGGCAAGATTGTGGCAATCGACCTGCGCCTCGGTGGCGTGCAGCCACTGGGGACCGCGCGCCTCCGCCAAGGACTCGTCTCCGAGGGCGCGGCGGTCTTCGGACTCGACTCGACCGGCCGCATCCTCCGACTCACCCCCTCGGCGACGTGGAACTGGCCCTCGCCGCGCGGCGAGAATCTGCTCGTCCCCAACGCCGACGGCGCGCTCCTCGTCCTCACATCGTCCGACGTCGAGACGCAGGTCCGTCGCCTCATTCCGCCGGAACAGGGGACGCTCGACTCCACCGTCGTGCCGCGTGTGCGACTCGCGGCGCGCACGCTTGCCGGCGATCGTCTCTGGCTCGCCACCGACGATGGCCTCCTCGCGCTGCGCACCCGTGACCTGCAGCAGATGCTCCGTCTGTCGATTGGCGACTCGATGGTCGCGCTGGCACCGACGCCGAGTGGCGACCGTGTCTTCATTGCCACCGACGACAACGAACTACGAATCATCGATCGCTACGCCGAAGCGCAGGGCGGCAGCGTTGACCTTCCAAAGCCGGCGACGGCACTGCGCATGGATCCCGACGGGCACTACCTGCTCGCGCGGGCGAGCGGCGTGGACTCCGTGTATGTGATTTCCATCGGCACGAGTCGCGTGGTGAGCACCCTCGCGACGGCGTGGCGCGCGGACTTGCCGCTCGTCACGCCGGACGGCCGCATTCTGATGGCGGTCGGCAGCGACGTCGTGCACGTGGATGCCGAGACGGGCCGAGAGCATCTCCGGTATCGCGGCGGCGCGAGCGACTTGTGGTCCTTGGTGCGCTGGAACGGATTCCGCCCGCGCGCGGCCGGGCTCGATCGTCCGGTGGAGTTTGAGGAGTACGCCGCGGATTCCGCAGCCACGGACGCCGCGGTCGCCGCGTTGATTGCCTCGCGCTACGGCGATCTCTCGATCGTCGGGCGCGCCGAGCCGCTGACGCCCACGCCACAGACGCAGGGACAGGTCGAGGCGACCATCAAGAGCGAGGCGCAGGGTGGCGGGACGTGGACGGTGTCCTTCGCCACGCTGCTCACCGAAGACCGCGCCCGCACGATGGCGGACAGCATCAACGTGGACGGCCGGAAGGCGCGCCTGGTGCCTGGCAACCGCGATGGCGTCCCGGTCTGGCGCGTGCTCCTCGGCCCCTTTGACTCGCGACAGGCCGCCGAGCGTGCAGGGATGGCGTCGCAGCTCTCGTATTGGGTCTTTGAGGGAATGCCGTGAGCGATGCGCCTCTCCCGCCCTCTGCTTGGGCGGATGAAGGCACACGCGTCGCATCGGCCCTGAACGAGGTGGCGGCGGCGATCGTGACGGGTCGCGATCCGGAGGCGGCCGCGGCGGTCGCGCTGGGCATCGCCCGCGCGCACGCGCCCGAGCGACGCGTGGCCGTGGCTGATTTGGTGGGCGGCCTGGCGCTGCTCACGCCGTCCGATGACCAACCCGGACTTCTCGAGTGCCTACGCGATGGCGAGCCGATTTCTGGCATCGGCCAGCCGCTACCGGGATCGCCCGAGGTCTACGTGCTGCCGTCCGGGCGCGGCCCGATTGCGGAACGTTGGGTCTTTGAGAGCGCGCGATGGGAGCGACTCGTTGCCGGCTTCCGAGAGGTGGATGCGCTC
Source organism: Gemmatimonas sp. (assembly GCA_031363115.1). Lineage (GTDB taxonomy): Bacteria > Gemmatimonadota > Gemmatimonadetes > Gemmatimonadales > Gemmatimonadaceae > Pseudogemmatithrix. Next base: position 5,511 of record JANLTT010000264.1, on the reverse strand, counting down.
CTGTTGCTGGTGGCGCCCGCTGGGGCACCAGGACTCAGTGCGCTGATTGCGCGGGTGGATGGCGTGGTGGCAGTGGATCTTCCTCCCACCGAGGTGCGCGCTTGGCCGCTGCTCGCCACGGTGGATCACCCGGAACCGGAACTCCCGCCGATTCCCGTGCGGCGCACCCCGCTCGAGGGGATGCCGCCCGACGCCCCTGCCCGCAAGCGGGGCCAGGGGCGCTATATCCTCGCGGGCCTCGCCTTCGTGGTCGCGAGCGTGGCTGGGGGCGTCTGGTGGCTGCGGAATCGCCCTGTGGCAGCCCCCGTGGAGGTGGCGGCGGTGGACGCGGTTCCACTCGACACCACCGCTCTGCCACCAGGGGCGCAGCTGGTCGAAGTGACCCTCGGCCCCCTCGTCAACCCCTCGGACTCTGCAATCGCTGCAGGATTCGCGGTCGAACTCGTAGCGGCGAATACCCTGCCGAGTGCAAATTCCCGTCTGGCGTCGCTCGCAGATTTTGCGCCGGCAAAGACGATTTCGCCGGTCGTCATCGGGACGGCGGCTCGTCCCTGGTTTCACGCAATCGTCGGCGCGTGGACACAGCGTCGGGACGCGGAGGCCTGGCTGGCCTCGCAACGTGCGACCGGAGTGGTGGGAACGACGGCCGGACGCGTCGTGACCGTGCCATATGCATTGCTGCTCGACGACAGTCTCGCGGTGAGCGAGACCGCGGCGGCAGTATCGCGTTGGGAACGCGTAGGAATACGGGCCTATGGCCTGTTGCAGGACGATGGCCGCGTCCGCGTGTTCGCGGGCGCCTTCGAATCGGCGAGCCAGGCAGGATGGCTCGCCAGCATGCTACGCGATACGGGGGCCACGCCCCTGCTCGCGTATCGAACCGGGAGAGCGTTCTAAGTGCGGTTGACCAAGCTCGAGTTGCACGGCTTCAAGTCCTTTGCGGACCCCACGTACCTGACTTTCGAGCCAGGGGCGACGGCCATCGTCGGCCCGAACGGTTGCGGCAAGTCGAACGTCTCCGACGCGGTGCGTTGGGTGCTCGGCGAGCAGCGCGCGCGCTTGCTGCGCGGCGGCAAGATGGAGGACGTGATCTTCCAGGGCTCGTCGGCGCGGCGCGCGGTGAACATCGCCGAAGTCTCGTTGCATTTCGAGAACAACGACGGCGCGCTTCCCGTGCCGTTCAAGGAAGTCGTGATCACCCGCCGCCTTTCGCGCAGCGGTGAGTCCGAGTACTTCCTGAATCGCGCGCCGTGCCGGTTGCGCGACATTCACGACCTCGTACGCGGCACCGGCCTCGGTGCCGACTCGGGCGTGGTGATCGAGAGCCGGATGATTGACGCGCTCCTCTCGGATCGGCCGGATGACCGGCGCGAGCTGTTCGAGGAAGCGGCGGGCGTTGGGCTGTATCGCGATCGTCGTCGCAGCACCGAGCGTCAGCTCGAGGCGACGAGCGCCGATCTCATTCGCATTGACGATCTCACGAGCGAAGTGCAGACGCAGGTGCGCTCGCTGTTGCGTCAGCGTCGTCGGGCGGAGAAGTCGGCGGAGATCACCACGCGTCGTTTCGCCGTCGAGCTCACGCTCGCCTCGCGCGAGATGGCGGCGTGGCAGGCCGAGCTCACCGATCTCGACGAGCGCCTCGGCGGACTGCGTGAAGCCCTTCCCGCACGCCAGCTGGCGGTGCGTGAGGCCGAAGTCGTGCGTGACCTCGCGCAGGCGGCGCGTGCCGCCGCCGAGACGTCGCGTCACGAGCGTGCCGCGGTGGCCGCCACGGCCCGTCAGGCCGTGCTGGAGTTGCAGCAGGAACTCGCCGTCGCCGAAGAGCGGCATCGCAATGCGCTCACCCGTCGCGAGCGCGCGGCGCAGGAGCGCGCCGAGGGCGCAGCCTTTGGCGATCGCATCCGTAACGAAGCCGAGGCCGCGCAGGCCGAGGAAACGCAATGCACCGAAGCGCTCGCCGAGGCGAGCGAGATGTTGCGCACGACCGTGGCCGTCGAGGAAGAAGCACGCGCAGCGGTCACTGCGGCGCGCGGCACCGCCGAAGCCGCCGACCGTTCCGTGCGTGAGTTGCGCGACAACGCGCGCCGTCTCGAGCTCGAGCGTGAGAACGCCGAACGCGAACTCGCCGATGTCGCGCAGCGCACCGCGGCGCTCGTCGCGGAGCACGAGGCGCTGTCGTCGCGCTTGAGCCTGGCCGAGCGCGAACTCACCACCGCCGATGATGCCCTGACGATTGCCAAGCAGGGCGCGGCCGAGGCGCAGGCGATGCTCGAGGCCGCGCGCATTGGTGCGCGCGAAGCGCGTGATCGCGAGGCGGCAGCGCGCGTGGACGTGCGGCGCGTCGAGGAAGAACACACCGCGCAGCAGGGTCGCTTGGCCGCGCTCGAGGGACTCGAGCGCGAGCGTGTGGGCTTGGCCCCCGCCGCCGCGAAACTCCTCCGTGAGCGCGCACGCTTCGGCGACAACGCCGTGCTTGGCCCGCTCTCCGACTTCATCGGTGCCGACGCCGCAGCCGCCGCGCAGATTGAACGATTCCTCGGTCCGACGGTGCACGCCGTGGTGGTGCGCGACCGCGCCGCCGCTGATGCCGTGCGCTCGTGGCACGCCGAAACGAACCCCGGTGCCCTGCTCCTCCTCCCGCTCGACTCGTTGCATGATGCGGGCGCGAGCGGGGACCCGTCCGAACTCGCCGCGCGCGTACGCGCCGAGGGCGCCGGTGGCGGCTGGGTGAAGGCTCTCCTCGGCCGCGTGCGCGCGACCGACGACGGCAACGGCTTTGTGGATGCGCGTGGCGCGATGTGGCTCCCCGCCAAGGACACCGGCGCGGGTCCGCTGACGCGTCGTGCCGAGCTCGATACCCTGCGCGCCTCGCTCGCCACACTCGATGAGCGTCGTCAGGCGGTGCAGGCGCGCGCGCAGCAGGTGCACACCGAAGTGGTCGCCGCGGAAGGCGACGCCGCGGCCGCGGCCGATGCCTCAGCGGCCGCGCAGCAGGTGATGGCGCAGTCCGCGCAGGTGCGCAATGAGCGTGATCGCGTGCGCGAGCGTTCGGCGCGCGAACTCGCTGATGCCGTTGCGCTGCAGGAGAAGCTCGCCGGACGCCACAGCGACCTCGGCGATCGCGTGAATCAGAGCTTGGCCGCGCAGGAGGAGATTGCGCGCAAGTTGATTGACGCCGACGAAGCAGCGAACGGTGCACGCGGTCTCCTCAGCGGCGCCGAACGCAATCAGGACGAGGCGCGCGAAGGCCGTGCGGCGCAGCAGGTCGCGCATGCGCAGGCCGAGGCGCGTCGTCAGGTGGCGGCGGAGCGCAAGGAACGCCTGCACCGCGAGCAGAAGCAGGCGCTTGATCGGTTGTCGTCGCTCGAGCGTGAGATGGAGAATCTCGCGCAGGAAGACGGCGCACTCGAGCAGCAGATGTCGGTCTGGCAGGAAGAGATCGCCGCACGCCGCGCCTCACTGGCCGAGGCCGAGCAGGTACTCGCCACGGCAGAGGCAACGGTGCGCGAAACGGAGGCCGCGTTGATGGCCGCGGGTCAGGCGCTCGATCTGTCCCGCGTGGATGCGAACGGCGCGAGCGAGACGTTGCATGCCGCCGAGCTGCGGCACACCGAACTCGCCGGCCGTCGCGCGGCGATTCGTGAGCGCCTCGAAGCCGAGTGGCGCCGTCCGTTGGATGAGCTCTTCGCCGACTACCAGCCGGTGGACGCCGAGGAAGACACACTCCGCGCCGAAGCCGAGGACCTGCGACGTCAGACGGAGCAGCTCGGGCCGGTGAATCCGTTGGCCATTGAGGAGCACGAGGAAGAGACGAAGCGGCTCGAGTTCCTCACGACGCAGCGCACCGACCTCGTGGACGCGCAGGCGAAGCTCGCGCAGGCCATCAAGGAGATTGACGTCACGGCGCGCGACTTGTTCCTGGCGACCTTCACGCAGGTGCGTGCGCACTTCCGCGAGATCTTCATGACGCTCTTCGGCGGCGGCGAGTGCGACCTGCGCCTCGAGGATCCGGAGCGGCCGCTGGATTGCGACATCGAGATCCATGCGAGCCCGCGCGGCAAGCGGACCCAGCGCATCCACCTGCTCTCGAGCGGGGAACGCGCGTTGGTCGCGCTGTCTTTGTTGTTTGGCATCTTCCTCACCAAGCCCAGCCCCTTCTGTCTGCTGGACGAAGTGGACGCGCCGCTCGACGACCAGAACATCGGGCGCTTCGTGAAGATGCTGAACCAGTTCAAGCAGAACACGCAGTTCATCGTGATCACGCACAATCCGCGCACGACGACCGAAGCGGCCGATGCCGTCTACGGCGTGACGATGCAGGAGCCCGGTGTGTCGTCGCTCGTGAGTGTCCGGATGCGCGGACCCGCGGTCGATGCGGCCCCGGTTGAACCCGCTGGCGCTGCGGCGTCGGCCTGAGGAATACGTAAATGCTGGTGGTGATGAAGCAGACCGCGACCCCCGAGGATATCGATCGGGTGTGCGCGTGGATCAAGGAGAAGGGCTACACTGCCCAGCCGATGCCGGGCGCGCAGCGCACCGCCATCGGCTTGATCGGCAACGACGGGCGCGTGGACGGCTCTCCCCTCGAGGATATGTCGGGGGTGGCCGAGGTCATCTACGTCTCGAATCCGTACAAGCAGGTCTCGCGCGAGTGGAAGCAGGAAAATACGATTGTCGAGATTGCCCCGGGCGTTCGCTTTGGCGGCACCGAGGTGCCGATCATCGCCGGTCCCTGCTCCGTCGAGAGCGAGTCGCAGATCCTCGCGGCCGCGCACGCCGTGAAGGCGGCAGGGGCCGTGGCGTTGCGTGGCGGCGCCTTCAAGCCCCGTTCGTCGCCCTACTCGTTCCAGGGGATGGGTGAGGAGGGGTTGAAGCTCCTGGCCCTCGCCAAGCGCGAGACGGGACTTCCAATCGTCACCGAGGCGATGGACGAAGCCGGCGCCGAGCTCGTCGCGAAGTACGCGGACTGCCTGCAGATCGGCGCGCGCAACATGCAGAACTACTCGCTGCTCAAGGCGGCGGGAAAGATCGGCAAGCCCGTGCTGCTCAAGCGCGGCATGGCAGCGACCATCCAGGACCTCCTGCTCTCGGCCGAGTATCTCCTCGCCGAAGGGAATCAGCAGGTCATTCTGTGCGAGCGCGGCCTGCGCAGCTTTGATACGACCTCGCGCAACCTGTTCGACCTCACGGCGATCCCGGTGGTGAAGTCGCTCTCGCATCTGCCGATTGTCGCCGACCCGAGCCACGGCACGGGGCGTCGCGACAAAGTGCTGGCGATGTCGCGCGCGGCGATTGCCGCGGGGGCGGATGGCCTGATGATTGAGGTGCATCCGAACCCTGAGAAAGCCATGAGCGATGGGGCGCAGTCGCAGACGCCTTCGCAGTTTGCCGAGACAGTCGTGCAACTGCGGCGCATTGCTTCCGCTATTGATCGCACAATCGCTTCTTGAGAGTTGCTGTGCTTGTCGGTGCGGCCACGAGCCCGCCCCAAAGGCCCGCCACAGCGTGCGA
>JANLTT010000245.1:0-2779 GCA_031363115.1 Gemmatimonas sp. | reverse complement strand
TCGGGATGTTCGAGTCCGGCGTGACGGCGCGCTGGTGGGGCCCCGTTGGGAGCGTGTTGGTTGGAGGATTGGCCACACTTGGCGTCGTTGGCGTGATTGCGTGGGCGGTGCCATCGCTGCGGCGACTTGGCCGGCTGCATGCCGAGGAGCGCTCAGGCGTCTAGGCGCCACCGCATGCCCTGCGCGTGATGTCGCGTGTGGGCACTGACCATGCGCAGCGTTTGCAGGAGCGTGAGGGGTCCAAAGTACGCGTGCGTCAAGGTCATCGCGGGTCGCTCCTGCCGGGCCCGATCGAAGGCCGTGAGGGCGTCCGCGGCGCGCGCCGTCAACTCCTCCTTTGCGCGTTCCCGCGAAAGGGCGGTGGAGTTCGCGAGCACGGGCCGCACCTCGGCGGGTGCTTTGGCGCCGCGGGGAAAGCGCTTGGAACGGAGCATGCGCGGCAAGATGAAAGTGCGCGCGGCCCACGCGACAGGGCGTGGCACGAGGAGGCGCATGCCGACGCCGGTGTTCGTGGCATCACGGCCGTAGGCGTGGGTCACCGAGACGTGATCGGTGAGCGTCGCCGCGCTCCACTTGTTCGGGCGCGGTGGACGGAACCACGTCTCCTCGGAAAAGCGATCGATCGTCGCAAGAAACTCCGCGACGACCTCGTGGTGTTCAGTGCGGGCGGCGGCCCATGCGCGGTCAGAGATGGTCATGGCGACGTGTTCGAGGTGATGCCGACCAGTTTCGGGCGTGACGCCCGCGACTGCTCCAGCGGCGTGGTGCGCGTGAGCTCCTTCGGATACTTCCGAAACCAGCCGGCGACGAGCAGCACTTCGTCCACTTCACGCCCGGGTACGGTCTGCGGACCGCGCTTACCGAAGTTTAGCGCCGTGTCGATATGCGCATCGAGTTGTGCGTGCTCGGCGTCCGTGCTCGGTACGGGGAGATCACCAAGCACGCACCCGCGCCGAACAACATACAGGCGATCCTCTCCCTTCGGCCCCGGAATCGTGTAGGTGAAGGAGAGTGACTCGAGTGCGAAGCGCAGCCGCGCGAACTGCTCGCGGAGTGCTTCGAGCCGAAGAATCTTGTCGCGCCAGAGCGCGGCGCGCTCAAAGTCCAGTTGCTCACTCGCGAGCTCCATGCGCGTGCGCAGCAGGGCCACGGGAGAATCGTGTGCGCCCTCAAGAAAGCCGCGGGCCGCCTTGAAGGCGGCATCGTAGTCGTTCTCGCGCACCGCGCCGACGCAGGGACCGAGGCATCGCCCAATCTCGTGCCGAATGCAGCCCGGGGTGCGCGACGGAAGCTCCATGAGGTCGGGCTGATCGGCGAAGTACATCGGCGTGTCGAGCGCACAGTCTCGGAGCCCAAGTGCGTCGTTGAGTTCGCGGATTGCCTCGTCGAGCTGGAAGGCGCCGCGAAAGGGACCGAAGTAGGTGCCGGTGTCGTCGGTGCCGGCGCCACGCACGACCTGGAAGCGCGGGGCAGGGCCTCGCGAGACGCGCACGAAGGCGTGATAGCGCGCATCGCGCTTCATCGCGACGTTGTAGCGCGGTCGTAATTGCTTGATGAGGCGCAGCTCTCGCAGCAGCGCGGCGAACTCGCTCGGGAGCGGCTCCCATTCGAGCACCGCCGCCTCGCGGAGAATGCGTGCGCCCTTGTCACGCGGATACTGCGCGCGGAAGTAGCTCAGCAACCGCGTGCGCAGTGCCTTCGACTTGCCGACGTAAATGACTTCGCCGTCCGGCGACGTCATGCGATACACGCCGGGCACATCCTTCGCGCCGTCCTTGACGAGCGCGAGCATGTTGTCGATCCGCATCTCCACGTCCTTCGTGGGTTGCAGTGGACCGCGGCGGCGACGGCGACGCGGGCTCATCGCGAATCGGCCTCGCGGCGTGGTGCACGCGGACGCTGATTCACGACTGACACGACGCGCACCAGACCGTGCTGCGCCCTTCTAACTGGTGCGACTCCTTCAGCGTGGCGCCGCAGCGCAGGCACCCGAGTCCACCGCGCCCGTACACCGCGAGGTGCGCCGCGAAGCCCCCCTTGCCACCGTAAGCGTCCTGAAAATCACGGAAGGTCGTCCCTCGCAACGCGATGCTCTCGCGCAGGACGTCCTGCAGCACTCGCAGCAGCGTCGCCGCTTGCGCGCGCGTGATTGAGATGCCGCGCCGCGCCGGACGGATCCCGGCGCGCCAACAGGCCTCGTTCGCGTAGATGTTGCCCACTCCCGCCAGCTTCCGCTGGTCCATCAGCACCGTTTTCACCGCGCGCCCCGACCCCCGAAGAATCCCCGAAAATCGCTCGGAGGTGAGCTCCGGGTCAAGCGGCTCGGGGCCGAGGGCGGATTCCCAGTGTGCGAACTGGGCGTCGTCCATGAGCGCGAAGGTCCCGAGCCGCCGGATGTCGCGGTAGGTCAGCGTGCGGCCGTCGGTGAGGTGCAGGAGCACGCAATCGTAGGGGTTCGGTGCGGCCTCCGTGGGGGCCGATGCATCCTCGGCTCGGCGCGCCCCGATGAGCAGCGCACCCGTGAATCTTGGTGTCACCACAATTCTGCCGCTTGGGCCCAAGTCGAGCACAATGCTCTTCGCGCGTCTTGTGACGGCATGAAAAGCCGCCTCGCCGAGTCGCGCCTCAACGTCGCGTTGCGTCCGCTGCAGCGCGACGCCCTTCAGCGCGCGTCCGCCGAGCGAGGGCTCACGCAGGACATCGCCACGCAGCACCGTCGCTGAACGAATGACGGCGCCCCGCAGGGCGCCGTCGAGGTCGCGCGCAATGGTCTCGGTCT
>JANLTT010000292.1:0-15563 GCA_031363115.1 Gemmatimonas sp. | reverse complement strand
AGTCAGGGCTCAAGCCCCGCGTGCTCATCGGCGAGGAAGAGGCGCGTCTCGCCTTCCGCTCCGCCCTCGCGCATTTCGAGCTCGGCGTCGGCCGCAGCGTCGTGATGGACATCGGTGGCGGCTCGCTCGAACTCGCGCTCGCCGCCGAAGGCCTGGTGGAACGGCTGCTTTCGTTCCCCTTTGGCGCGATTCGCATGACGGAGCGCTTCCTTACCGACCGCGACGGACACAAGGGCGTCAAGAAACTCCGCAAGCATGTGCGCGCGGCCATCCGGAAGGTCCTCCCCGTGCGCGACTGGCGTGGTGCCGCGGTAATCGGATCGGGCGGCACCTTCACGAATCTCGCGGGCATGTTTCTCGCGCGGCAGGGCATTCGCGTACGGAGCGTGCACGGCACGCAGATTCCGCGACATGAAGTCGAGCACATCCTCGAGCAGCTCGCCTCGATGACGCCGCAGGAGCGGCTGCAGGTCGAAGGGCTCAACGCTGGTCGCGCCGACATCATTGTTGCCGGACTCGCCGTCGCCGCGGAGGTGCTCGCGCGCGTGGAGCCGCGTGAACTCACGGCATCGGGCTACGGGATTCGCGAAGGCCTGCTCTTGGAGACGGCGAAGGTCGTGCCGGTCATCGCCGATCCGGGCGAGGCGCGCGATCGCTCGGTGAATGCCTTCGCCGAGAAGTGTCACTACGAGGCGCCGCACTCGAAGCAGGTGCAGAAGCTCGCCCTCCAACTCTTTGATGCGCTTGGCGCGCGTATCGGGTGCGAGCCCACGGAGCGCCGCACGTTGAGTGATGCAGCGTTGCTCCATGACGTTGGCTATCACATCAATTATCAGGGACACCACAAGCATTCGTTTCACCTGATCCAGCACGCCGAGTTGCTGGGCATTCCGCCGGATGAGCAGATCATGATTGCGCACATCGCGCGCTATCACCGCGGGAGCGAGCCCAAGCGAAAGCATTTGCTGTACTGGGCGCTGGACCGCGACGCCCGCGAGAAGGTGCGTCGCCTGAGCGCGTTGCTGCGACTCGCCGATGGGCTTGACCGCGGGCATGTCGGCGCGGTTGATCGCGTGCGCGTGCGGTGGCTTGAGCGAGCCATTCGCGTCACGCCGGTGCCGAAGCGCGCCGCGGCTCCGTTGCGACTTGAACTGTGGGGCGGAAGCCGGAAGTCCGGACTCCTCGTTGAGGTCGCGGGGCTACCCGTGGAGATCATCGGGCCGAACGGTGAGGTCTTCACCGCGGACGTCGGCGAAAGCGCAACGGACTGACTCGGCGCGGCGCCGTTGACCGCGCTCAGCCACTCGTAAAAGCCCGGAACTCGGCCGTAGACGAGGGCGGACGTCCCGCGCCCTTCTCGCGGTGCAACGGGCTCACCTGGAAAGTGAAGGCCCCGCTCTCGCGGCTCGCGCCCCACGAATCGCGAAGCAGCATGCGATGGGTCGCGCGCTCCCCCTGCGTTCCGGGGTGCCGCTGCACGTAGCTTCCGTCCGACTGCAGGTCCCACGCCTGCCGATTGTCGGCGAGGCAGATCTCGAGCACCGTCTGGAGACGGCGCTGGAAGAGCGGATTCCCGATCGGCGTCACGACTTCGACGCGGCGATCGAGATTGCGCGGCATCCAGTCCGCGGAGCCGAAGTAGTACTCCGGGGCGCCATTATTGGCGAACATCCAGATGCGCGAGTGCTCGAGGAATCGTCCGATGATGCTGATGACGCGGATGTTGTCCGAGAGTCCCTCGACCCCGGGACGCAGGCAGCAGACCCCGCGGATGATCAGATCGACCTGCACGCCGGCCTGCGACGCCGCGTAGAGCGCGCGAATGATCTCGCCATCAACAATCGCGTTCATCTTTGCGGTGATCTTGGCCGGGCGACCGGCCTCGGCGTGCGCCGTCTCACGCTCGATCATGCCAAGAAGCCGGGGGCGCATGTTCACGGGCGCGACGACGAGTCGCCGATAGTCACGCTGGCGTGAGTAGCCAGTGAGCGCGTTGAAGAGGTCGCTGATGTCGGCGGCGAGGGCCTCATCGCAGGTGATGATGCCGAGATCGGTATAGAGCCGCGCGGTGCGGGTGTTGTAGTTCCCCGTCCCAATGTGGACATAGCGTCGAATGCCATCGGCTTCGCGGCGCACGACGAGCGCGGTCTTGGTGTGCGTCTTGAGACCCGGCAATCCGTAGACGACGTGCACGCCGAACGATTCCAGCGTGCGCGCCCACGCGATGTTGTTCACTTCATCGAAGCGCGCCTGGAGCTCCACCAACACCGCCACCTGCTTGCCGCGCTGTGCCGCCTCGGTGAGCGCCTGCACGATCGCGCCGTCGCCGGAGGTGCGGTAGAGCGTCATTTTGATCGCGAGCACGTGCTCGTCGCGCGCGGCACTCTCAATGAACGTCTCGACCGAGGCCCCAAACGAATCAAACGGGTGATGGACGAGGATCTCGTTCTCGCGCACCACGTCGAAGATCGAACGCGTCGTGTCGCGCAGCTCGGGCGGCACTGCGGGAATGAGCGGCGGCTCCTTGTGCTCGGGAAATTCGAGTCCCGAGAGCGACATGAAGTCGGAGAGATCGAGCAACGGCCCCGAGGCGTGGACCTCGCGCTTTGTGAGTGGAACCATCTCCGGTGCTTCGCTGCCGCGCAGTTCATCGAGAAGAAGATCACGCAGGTGTGTCGGCGTCTCCTCCTGCACTTCGAGGCGCACGACCTCACCGAAGCGACGCTGAAAGAGCTGCTCCTCGATCATCGCGAGGAGATCTTCCGGCTCTTCGGTGTGCGAGATCTCGAGATCGGAGTAGCGCGTCAGGCGGAACGTGTAGCAGCCGAGCACTTCCATTCCCGGGAAGAGCGCACTCAACCGCGACGAGATCACGCGCTCGAGCGGGATGAAGCAGTGCATCCGCCCGGTCGGCACCCAGCGCGGCAGACTCTTCGGGACCTTCACGCGTGCGAATCGCACGTCCCCGCGATCGGGATCTCGCAGTTCGACGGCCAGCGAGAGCGACAGATTGGAGATGTACGGGAAGGGGTGCCCGGGGTCCACCGCCAGCGGCGTGAGCACCGGGAACACCTGCTCCTCGAAGAAGCGATCCACGGTCGCGCGCTCGTCGGCGTCGAGGGCATCGTCGGTCCGCAGATGGACGCCGATGGCCGCGAGCGCGGGGAGGAGCGTGTCGAGCAACAGGGTGCGGGCGCGGGCATTGAGTTCGCGCACCCGGTCATTGATGTACTCCAACTGCTCGGCCGCGGTGAGTCCGTCGTTGGGGGTCTGTACGACACCGGCCGACACCTGTCGCCGCAACCCAGCGACGCGCACCATGAAGAACTCGTCAAGATTCGAGCTGTAGATCGCGAGGAACTTGATGCGCTCCAGCAGCGGGGTGCGCGGGTCTTCGGCCTCGTGCAGGACGCGTGCGTTGAACTCCAGCCACGAGAGTTCGCGGTTCAGATACGCGGGGTCCTTCGAGGCGAGGGCGTTCATGGACGGTCAGCCGCGGACGGCGACGACGATCCAGTAGCAGACAATCGACACAAACGCCGACGCCGGAATCGTGAGGACCCACGCCCAGACCATTTGGCTGGCGACACCCCAGCGGACCGCCGACAGGCGATGCGTGGCGCCGACGCCGACGATTGCACCGGAGATCGTGTGCGTGGTGCTCACCGGGATGCCCATCGCCGTGGCGATGAAGATTGCCGTGGCCCCGCCGGTCTCGGCGCAGAAGCCACCGATCGGTCGCAGCTTCGTGACGCGCGACCCGAGCGTATGCACGATGCGCCAGCCACCCATCAGGGTGCCCATGGCGATGGAGAAGTGCGCGCCAAACTTGATCCAGAACGGAATGCCACCGTCGCCATTTTCGATGTAGAAATGGCGGAGGAAACCCGTCTCGTTGATGAAGTAGGCCTGTCCTGCTACGAGCAGCGAAACGATGATGCCCATCGTCTTCTGCGCGTCATTGGCGCCGTGCGAGAGCGAGAAGAGCGCCGAGCTGGTGATCTGCATGCCGCGGAAGAGCGGCTCGACGGCGGCCGGTCGCGACTTTCGGAAGATCCAGGTGCTGGCCACCATGAGCGCCCAGCCTGCGAACATGCCAATCAGCGGAGAGAGAAAGATGAAGAGCACCGGCTTCACCCACCCCGGAAGCATGAGGGCGGCAAAGCCGCCCTTGGCAATCGCCGCACCGCCGTAACCGCCGATCAGCGCGTGCGACGAGCTCGACGGAATGCCCTTCCACCAGGTGATGAGGTTCCAGGTGATGGCGCCGAGGAGGCCGGCGAGAATCACGTCGGGATTCACGATCGCCATGTCGATCATCCCCGTGCCGATGGTCTTGGCGACCTTCGTCTCGAAGATGAAGAGGGCGATGAAGTTGAAGGTCGCGGCCCACACCACGGCGGTGAAGGGGCTGAGCACGCGCGTCCCCACGATTGTCGCGATGGAATTCGCGGAGTCGTGGAAGCCGTTGATGTAGTCGAAGATGAACGCCACCAAGACGATGGCGAGGATATACCAGACCACTTAGACGCTCAGGAGTTCTTGAGGGAGACGCTCTCGAGCACGTTCGCGACGTCCTCGCACTCATCGACGGCGTGCTCGAGGTTATCGTAGATCTCCTTCCACTTGATCACGACGAGCGCGTCCGGAGTGCCCTCGAATAGGCCGTGGATCGCCTCGCCGTAAATCGCATCGGCCTTCTCCTCAAGTTCCTTGATGCGGCGCGCGGACTTGTGCACGATCGCCGGAGACCGAATGCCCTTCACTCCCTCGGCAATCACCTTCGCGCATTCCTCGAGCACCCCGATCAACAGCAGCGCCGGCTCGCGGCGTTCGGCAATCCGGAACATCCGCGCGCGTCGGGCGGTGCCGTCAATCAGGTCCACCACCGTGTCGAGCCGGTTCGCGAGCAGATGGATGTCCTCGCGGTCAAGCGGCGTCACGAAGCTGCGGTCAATGCGTTGCATCACTTCGTAGGTCAGCACATCGGCCGCGTGCTCCTCGGCCTTGATCTTCCTGGTGAGGTCTTCAAGACGCGCGGGATCGTCGAAGAGCTCGCGCAGCAGCGCGGAGGAGGTGATCAAGCGTTCGGCGAGCTGATCGAAGAGCCCGAAAAAGCCTTCGTCTTTGGGCAGGAATCTCACAGGGGATATCCGCGGACTTGCTGTAGGTGGGAGGTGCCCGACGCGCCGAGACGAAACGGAGCGCCAGATGCCTATGAATTTACGCCCGAACCAGAGGTGACGGCAAACACAAACTCGGGGTTCGTGACTGCCCCGTTACACGTCTGTCCGCGATTCAGGCCAAGAGTCCACGGTGCAACAACATAGCGCGTCGACGCTCCACCAAGTCCCGCCGCTCAAAGAGCCTGATAAGCAGAACGCCCGCGGCGAAGCCACCAACATGCGCCCAGACCGCGACTCCCCCGGTGTTTGGAGCGCCCGAGGCAGCATCGGCGAGCCCCAGCACCAGTTGCAGCGCGAACCACCAAATCAACACCAACCAGGCCGGCAGCGGGATCACGCGGAACAGAATCACGAAGATGAACAGCATCCGAACCCGGACCTTCGGGAAGAGCACCAAGTAGGCCCCCATGACCCCGGAGACCGCGCCGGAAGCCCCCACGGTGGGGATGGCCGAATCGGGCTGCAGCACCACGTGCACCGCCGCCGCGGCAATGCCGCAAAGAAGAAAGAACACGAGGAAACGCGCTCGCCCCATCACGTCCTCGATGTTGTTGCCAAAGACCCAAAAGAAAAGCGCGTTTCCGAGCAGGTGCGCCCAGCTCCCGTGCAGGAAAATCGAAAGCACGGGCGTGAGCCAGTTCGTCGGCTCCGAGTCTACGACGCAGACAAAATCCCGCGTCAGCGGGATGCTCGACCCCAGTGGCAACGCCCCCGTGAGTTCCGCTGGCACGAGACCGAGGTTGCAGATGCTGAACGCCAGGTTCGTGAGGTTGAATCCCCCGCCCTGCACGATCAACCACGCCGAGAGCATCGCTGCCAGAAGCAGGATGGTCATGACCGGGACCCGCACCGTCGGATTGTCGTCGCTAAGAGGAATCAGGGCGGATACCTGTCAAACGGGTCGGGAAATGATCGAAAAAGCCGCCAAAACGGCACGAATCTCTGGCCCCACGCTTGCCGTTCACTATGGCAGAAGGTCTGCCCGGACCGAACGGTCGCGGGTCGAACATACGCAATAGTATCCCATCGAGGAATCAATGGCAGATAAAGTGATCGGCATCGACCTAGGCACGACCAACTCGGTCGTCGCCGTCATGGAGGGAGGCGACCCGGTCGTCATCCCGAACGCCGAAGGTGGGCGCACCACCCCGTCGGTCGTGGCCTTCAGCAAGGACGGCGAGCGACTCGTCGGCCAGATCGCCAAGCGTCAGGCGGTGACCAACCCCACCAACACGATCTTCTCGATCAAGCGCTTCATGGGCGGCAAGCTCTCGGAGACGCAGACCGAGACGGGGCGCGTACCATACAAGATTGTCCGCGGCCAGAATGACCTCGCTGCCGTCGAAGTCCAGGGGAAGACCTTCACCCCGCCCGAGATCTCGGCGATGATCCTGCAGAAGATGAAGCAGACCGCCGAGGATTACCTCGGTCACGCGGTGACGAAGGCGGTCATCACGGTCCCGGCCTACTTCAATGACTCGCAGCGCCAGGCCACCAAGGATGCCGGCAAGATCGCCGGCCTCGAAGTGCTGCGCATTGTGAACGAGCCCACGGCTGCCGCCCTCGCCTACGGCCTCGACAAGTCCAAGCAGAAGGATGAAAAGGTCGCCGTGTTCGACCTCGGTGGCGGCACCTACGACATCTCCGTGCTCGAGTTGTACGAAGTGGACGGCACCCGTCAGTTCGAGGTGAAGTCCACCAACGGCGACACGCATCTCGGTGGCGACGATTTCGACCAGAAGGTGATTGACTGGCTCGTCGCGGAATTCAAGAAGGATCAGGCGATCGACCTCTCCAAGGACCCGATGGCGTTGCAGCGCCTGAAGGAAGCCGCGGAGAAGGCAAAGATCGAACTCTCGGGCACGATGAGCACGGACATCAACCTGCCGTTCATCACCGCCGACCAGGCGGGGCCGAAGCATCTCCAGTATCAGCTCACGCGCGCCAAGTTCGAGCAGCTGGTGGACGACCTCGTGCAGCGCACGATTCCGCCAATGCAGAAGGCGCTCAAGGACGCCGGGCTCGACCCCTCCACGATCGACGAGATCATCCTCGTCGGCGGCTCGACGCGCATTCCGAAGATCCAGGAAGTGGTAAAGGACTTCTTCAAGAAGGAGCCCAACAAGGGCGTGAACCCGGACGAAGTCGTGGCGGTTGGCGCGGCGATTCAGGGCGCGGTCCTTACCGGCGAGCAAAAGGACGTCCTCCTGCTCGACGTGACGCCGCTGTCGCTCGGCATCGAGACGCTCGGTGGCGTGACCACGGTGCTCATCCCGCGCAACACGACCATCCCGACGAAGAAGTCGGAGACCTTCTCCACGGCCGACGACAACCAGACGACGGTCGAGATCCACGTGCTACAGGGCGAGCGCGAGCTCGCGCTGCACAACAAGACGATCGGCAAGTTCCAGCTGACGGGCATCCCGCCCGCCCCGCGCGGCATGCCGCAGGTCGAAGTCACCTTTGACATCGACGCCAACGGCATCCTCCACGTGACGGCGCGCGACAAGGCGTCGGGCAAGGAGACGAAGATCCGCATTGAGGCCTCGAGCGGCCTCTCGGACGCGGAAGTCGATCGCATGGTCAAGGACGCCGAGTCCAACGCCGCCGAGGACAAGCGGAAGCGGGAGGAGATTGACACACGCAACCGTCTCGACACCCTCGCGTATCAGGTGGAGAAGGAGTCGAAGGAGTGGGCGGACAAGGTCCCGGCGGACGTGAAGGCGCGTCTGGACGCGGCGGTGGAGCGTGCTCGCAAGGCGCACCGCGGCGAGGACATGGCCGAGATCAAGGCGGCGCTCGAGGAACTCACGACGGCGTTCCAGGCAGCCGGTCAGGCGGTCTACGCTGCAGCCACACCGTCCGAGGGCCAGCCTGCCCCCGAGGCGGCGCCCGAGGCCAAGGCCGACGACGTGGTCGAAGCCGACTTCGAGATCGTGGACGACAAGAAGGCCTAAGGAAACCAACGCCTCGCCTTCCGGTACTTATACGGGAGGCGAGGGACCGTTGCCGCCGGGAGGGGGCCGCCCCTCGGCGGCCCCCTTCGCTACCTTCAACACATGGAATTTCGAGTGACACGGACCAAGGTCATCGTTGCCGCCGTCTTCGCATTCGCCGGCGGCGTTCTCTTCGCGTCCTCCATGGACTGGACGGATCGCATCTTGGCGCAGGGTGGAGCGGCCGGTGCCCCGGCCACGCGCCCGCGCTCCGACGAGGTGCGCACGATCGCCGAGGCGAGCAACGCCTTTGTGTCCATCAGCGAGGCCATCACGCCGGCGGTCGTATCGATTTCCGCCGAGCGCGATCAGCGTCGCGGCAGCGGCGGCAATCGCCGGCAGCTACCCCCGGGCTTTGAAGAGTTCTTCAAGCAGTACGAGCAGCAGCAGCCGCAACAGCAGCAGCCGCGCACGCAGGAGTCGAGTGGGTCCGGCTTCATCGTCACGCGCGATGGCTACGTGCTCACGAACAATCACGTGGTCGAGGGAGCGGACCGCGTGCGGGTGACGATGCAGGACCGTCGCGTCTTTGATGCACGCATCATTGGCCGCGATCCATCCACCGACGTGGCAGTGCTGAAGATTGAGGGCCGCAACTTCACCGCACTCGCCTTCGGCAACGACGAAACGCTGCGCATTGGCGAGTGGGTGTTGGCGATTGGCAATCCGCTCGGTCTCGACTTCACCGTGACGGCGGGCATCGTGAGCGCGAAGGGGCGCGGACTGCCGGGGCTCAATCCCGATGCGTACGCCATCACGGATTTCATCCAGACGGACGCGGCCATCAATCCGGGCAACTCGGGTGGTCCGCTCGTGAACAGCAAGGGTGAAGTGATCGGCATCAACTCGGCGATTGCCTCGCAGACCGGCTTCTACTCGGGCTACGGCTTCGCGATTCCGATCACGCTGGCCAAGCAAGTCATGGATGACCTGATCGCGCACGGCGAAGTGCGTCGCGCGGTGCTCGGCGTTGGCATCAATGAGGTGACGCCGGAAGACGCGCAGGTGGCGGGGCTCCGCGACATCGCCGGCGTGAAGGTTGGTGGCTATACCGGCGATGATTCGCCAGCGCGTCGCGCGGGGCTTGAGCCCGGCGACATCATCACGCGCATTGATGGCCGTGCGGTGGATCGCGTGAGTGCGCTGCAGCGCGCGGTGCGCGGCAAGCGCCCTGGCGACACCGTGGAGCTGGAGGCGTGGCGTTATGGCACCCGCAAGACCTTCCGCGTGCGGTTGGCGGCAGCGCCCGCTGCCGAGCCGCGCGTGGCCGAGGCGGAGAAGCAGCCGCCGGCCGCGCCGTCTACATCGCGCCTCGGCGTCAGTGTGTCGCCGGTGCCTGCGGAGTTGGTGCGCGCCGGGCGCATTCCGTCGGAGTATCGTGGCGTGTTGATCAGCAACATCGTGCCGGGCGGGCCGTCGGCGGACCGTTTGGTGCCGAACGACATCATCGTTGAGGTGCTGTATCCGCAGCCCAAGACGAAGGTGGAGTCCACCGAGGATCTCGCGCGGGCACTGGAGCGAGTCGAGCCGGGACAGATCATCAGTCTGCTGGTGTACGCCCCCGGGGCGGGACAGACCGGCGGCACCCGTGTGGTGAATATCCGGACGAACTAGTTCATCGCTGAAGGGATGTGCGGGCGGCGCGCTGATCGGAGCGCGCCGCCCGTTTCCTTTTGCCCTCCGCTCCGCGATGTTTGAGGCAGGCGAATGTGGCGGAATTGGTAGACGCGCGGGACTTAGGATCCCGTGCCGCAAGGCGTGTGGGTTCGAGTCCCACCTTTCGCATTTCCGTCGGGCGCGAACCATCGGTCCGGCACCAGCGTTGAGAGCAAATGCGTATCATCGTCATTGGCAGTGGGTTCGGCGGACTCGCCGCGGCAATTCGTTTGCAGGCACAGGGCCACCAGGTCACGGTCGTGGAGCAGCGCGACCAGGCCGGCGGTCGTGCGTATGTGTATCGGCAGGATGGCTTCACCTTTGATGGTGGCCCGACGATCATCACCGCCCCGTGGCTGATTGACGATCTCTTTGCCCTCGCCGGGAAGAAGACGGCCGACTACGTGAAGATCGTCCCGATCGATCCATTCTACCGGATTCGTTTCGAGGACGGCACGGTCTTCAACTACAACGCCGACCGCGACGCGTTGCTCAAGCAGATCCGCGCCTTTAATCCGGCGGACGAGAAGGGCTACTTCAAGTTCCTCAAGTCCAGCGAGTCGGTGTTCGACGCGGGCATGAGCCTGATCGACAAGCCGTTCACGCGACTGATTGACATGATCAAGGTGCTCCCGGACCTCATTCGGTTGCGCGCCGATCGTTCGGTCGCCAGCGTCGTGAACTCGGCCATACAGGATCCGCGGCTTCGTCAGGTGTTTTCGTTCCACCCGTTGCTGGTGGGTGGGAATCCGTTCCAGACGACATCGATTTACGGACTGATCCACCATCTCGAGCAAAAGTGGGGGGTGTGGTTTGCGATGGGTGGCACGGGCGCGCTGGTGGAGGCCTTCGTGAAGCTCTTCAAGGACATCGGCGGCACCATTCGCTATTCGTCGCCCGCGGAAGAGATCGTGGTGGACGAGCGCACGGGGCGGACGACGGGGGTACGCCTCAAGGGGGGCGAGATGCTGACCGCCGACATCGTGGTGAGCAACGGCGACCTCCCGGCGACGTACAAGCGTCTCATCAAGCCGCAGTTCCGCAAGAAGTACACGGACGAACGCATCGACAACATCAACTACTCGATGTCGCTCGTGGTGATTTACTTCGGCACGAACAAGAAGTATGAGAACATCGCGCACCATGAGATCATCATGGGCCCACGCTACAAGGAGTTGCTCACCGACGTCTTCGACAAGAAGATTCTGGCGAAGGACTTCTCGCTCTACCTGCATCGTCCGACGGCCACCGATCCGTCGCTGGCGCCGGAGGGGGGCGATGCCTTCTACGTGCTCTCCCCCGTGCCGCACTTGGGCGGGCCGACCGATTGGTCGAAGGCGGGGAAGCCGTATCGCGACGCCATCATCAAGTACTTGGAGGACCGGTACATGCCCGAGCTCTCCAAGCACATCGTGACCGAGCTCATGATTGATCCGGTGCACTTCCGCGACGTGCTCTCGAGCGAGAAGGGCGCGGCGTTCTCGGTGCAGCCGACGCTGTTCCAGTCGGCCTGGTTCCGGCCGCACAACCGCAGCGAGGACATTCCGAACCTGTACTTTGCCGGCGCGGGGACGCATCCTGGAGCAGGACTCCCGGGCGTCATCAGCTCGGGGAAGATTGTGGCCGACCTGATCGGGCGGAGCAAGAACTAACATGGTGTTGCCGGGCATCCTCCGAGAGTCGGACGAGACGCTGGCGAAGGCCGACGCGCAGCATTGCGAGTCGATCACGCGCAAGTACGCGCGCACCTTCGCGTTGGCCAGCGGCTTCCTTCCGGCGCGGAAAAAGCGTGGCGCCTTTGCGGTGTATGCCTTTTGCCGCCTCGCGGACGACATCGTGGATCGCGGCACCGAGGGACGCGACAAGGCGATTCTCGCGGAGGAGCTGAGCCAGTACCGCCTCGGTGTGGCGGCGGCGCTTGAAGGGCGCCCCGAAGGACCGATCTTCCGCGAGCTCTGGCGTTGCCATCGCGATTTCGCAGTGCCGACGGACGTGCTCGATGAACTGCTCAACGGCGTCGCCTGCGACCTGCACCCGACGCACTACGAGACGTGGGGCGACCTCATCTCGTACTGCGAGGGGGTCGCATCGTCGGTGGGCTCGATGTGCACGTACATCTTCGGCGTGAATGGCGATGACGCGGTGCGCGAGCGCGCCGTGAAGTACGCCCGCACGCTGGGCGTGGCGATGCAGTTGACGAACATCCTGCGCGACGTGGGCGAGGACGCCACGCGCGGGCGCTGCTATCTCCCCGATGCCGATCTCGCGACGTACGGCATCACGGCCGACCGCGTCCTGCATGATCCGACGCTCAAAGACGACCCGCGCTGGCATCAGCTGATGAAGGATGAAATCGCGCGGGCGCGGGCGCTGTATCGCGCGGCGTCGCCGGGCATCGCCTTACTCGCGCCGGACGCCCAGCGGTGCGCGCGCGCCTGCGCCGATGGCTACGCTGCCATTCTCGGCGCCATCGAGGCAAACCATTACGATTCGTTCTCCACCCGGGCGCGTGTGGGGAACTTCGCGCGCGCCGGACTGCTATGGAGCGTGTGGCGTTCCGGCGCCGAGCGTCCTCCCGCTGGGGAAGACGGTCCGACCATCGAGTGGGGAGAGCGGACGCTCTCCCGTCCTGAGGAGATGATTCTGTGCGCTTGACCGATTCGACCGCGCCGAGCTACCCGCTCGACCGCGCTGCCAATGGCCTGCTGGGCGGGCATCTCGCGCTGATTCTGTTTTCGACTGCGGCGATGGTGACCATTCTCGCGGGCGATTTCCCCTCGTACATGCAGGGGCCATACACGCAGCAGGTGTATCAACTCGGCTGGAAGTACTCGGGGCAGGTCTACATCCTTTTGGGCACCTTCGCGGCGTTGCTGCACTCGGCCCCGCGCTTTGGCACGGGACGGGCGATTGCGCTGGCTGTGATGTCCTCTGGAGTCGCGCTCGCGTCGGAGTTGGGGGGCACGAACCTCGGGCTCCCGTTCGGGCCGTATCACTACACCGAGATGCTTGGGTATCGGATCATGGGCGATGTGCCGTACCCCATTCCGATTTCGTGGTACTACATGCTGTACGGCTCGCTGGCGATCTGCGCGCGCCTCATGACTGCCGATGACTCCAATGCCACCAAGTGGCGGTGGGCCCTCGCCGGCGGTGCCTTCCTGACGGCGTGGGACGTCGCCATGGAGGTCCAGATGACCAACGTGCTCCCCGTCCATTGGGCGTGGGACTTGGTCAAGTATGGCGACTGGGTGCCGGCGTTCATCAAGACCCCGTTTTTCTATGGCATGCCCCTCTCCAACTGGATCGGCTGGTACGTAACGGGCGTCCTGATTGCCCGGCTGATGCTCTGGTTGGTGCCGCCGTCACTTTGGCAGAAGTCCGTGGCGCCGTACGCCTTCCCACTGGTGATTTACGCGACCAACGGCATCATGCCGATTGCCGTGACGGCCCGGCACGGGTACTGGTGGGCGTCAATTGGCGGGTTGCTGGCGATGGGTATTCCGCTGTGGCTGGCGATGCGCGCAAAGCGCTCCGCTTCTGCCCTTGGTGCGACCCCCTCTACTGCTTAGTTTTCCCTATGTAGGTAGTCCCCCGCCCCGCCCCGGCGACCCTCGTTCGGCGGCGGGGCTTCGTGCCCGTTCGGGCCGCAGTCCCCAATGACCGATCCCATGGACATCCAGATCACTGCCACGAAGAGCGAGGGCGCCGAGCGCCGCCTCCAGGTGGCCGTTCCTCCCGCTCGTGTTGCCGAAGCCCGCGACAAGGCCGCCGCGCGCGTCTCCAAGCAGGTTCGCATCCCCGGCTTCCGTCCGGGCAAGGCGCCGGCGGCGATGATCCGCAAGCAGTACGCGCAGGCCATCGACCAGGAAGCGGTCGATCAGCTGCTGCGTGAGGCCTTCGAGGCCGTGCTACTGCAGGAGAAGCTCGACCTCGCAACGCAGCCACACGCGCACGATGTGAAGTTCGGCGAGGATTCCTCGCTGAGTTTCGAACTGCATTGCGAAGTACGCCCGACCATCGGGCTCGAGAAGCTCGACGGCTTCCGCGTGATGCGTCCGACCGACGCCGTGACGGATGAAGCGGTGCAGGAGCAGATTGACCGCGTGCGCGAACAGCGTGCGACGTGGACGCCGGTGGAAGGCAAGCCGAGCGAGGGTGACCTCGTCACGGTGATGCTCTCGACCGCCGACGACACCGGCACGATGCCCGAGGACAAGGAGTACCGCCTCGTGCTTGGCAGCGGTCAGGCGATTGCCGCCATCGAAGAACTCGTCCTCGGCCTCACCCCGGGGCAGACGGTCGAGCAGAATGTGAAGTGGCCCGATGACTTCCCGGATGCGGCTCAGGCTGGCAAGTCCAAGCCCGTGCGCGCCACGCTGACCGAAGTGAAGCACAAGTCGCTGCCGCCGCTCGACGACGCCTTTGCCGCCGAGATGGGCGATTTTGCTACCGTGTCGGCGCTTCAGGATGCCATCCGCATTGACCTCGCCGCCAACCTGACCCGTGAAGCCGACGCGGCCGCACGCACGCAGCTCCTCGATGAGATCGTGACGGCGAACCCGTTCGACCTCCCGCCCAGCTGGGTGAAGCAGATGGTGCAGGCGTACGCCGAGGCGTATCGCATTCCGCAGGAAGAGATCCTGAACTTCGGCGATGAAATGAAGGGCATGGCCGAGCGTCAGGTGCGTCGTGATCTGATTATTGACACGCTGGCCGAGCGCGAGAAGCTGACGGCGAGCGAGAGCGATGTGGACGCGAAGGTCGCGGAGATGGCCGTGAAGCGTGGCGAGGACGCGGGCAAGATGTACGCCTCCTTGCAGAAGGCCGGTCGCCTCCGCGAGCTTGAACGGAGCATCACCGAGGAGCGCGTGTTCTCGTGGCTCCTCGAGCGCAACACCATCGAACAGGCCTAAGCACCTTTTTCGGCGTCGTGCCCCAGACTCCCCACAAGGACCAGACTCAGATGGCCATCATTCCGAACCCGTATGTGATCGAGCGGTCTTCCCGCGGCGAACGCAGCTATGACGTCTACAGCCGTCTGCTGATGGATCGCATCATCTTCCTCGGCACGCCGGTGAACGATGACGTCGCGAACATGATCATCGCGCAACTGTTGTTCCTCGAGGCGGATAACCCGGGGCGCGACATTCACCTGTATATCAACTCGCCGGGCGGCAGCGTGTCGGCGGGGCTCGCGATTTACGACACGATGCAGTTCCTGAAGTCTCCCGTGAACACCATCTGCATGGGGCTCGCCGCTTCGATGGGCGCGTTCCTGCTTGGCGCCGGCACCACTGGCAAGCGCTCGGCGCTCCCGAACTCCCGCATCATGATTCACCAGCCTTCTGGTGGTGCGTCGGGCACGGCCTCGGACATCGAGATTCAGGCGCGCGAGATCATTTACCTGCGCTCCAAGATGAATGAGCTGATGTCCAAGCACACGGGACGTCCGCTGGAGCAGGTGGAACGCGACGTGGACCGCGACCGGTTCATGAGCGCGGAAGAAGCGAAGGCGTATGGCATCATCGATCACGTCGTGGTGAACCGACTCGAGATGGAGAAGGTGGCTCAACTCGCCGCGGCGAAGTGACGATACTGGCGGGGGGGGTGTTTAAGTTTTTAAAAACAACCCCCCCCGTTTTTTTTTCCGGTTAGTACCCCCCCGTTACCCAAAAAGGGCGGGGGTGGTCCCAGGCCCCAAGCGAAGTGCCGGGCCGCGCGG
>JANLTT010000217.1:0-7984 GCA_031363115.1 Gemmatimonas sp. | reverse complement strand
GCCGCTGGCGTGATGACCCTGACGCATCGCACCGACAAGATTGCCGACCTGCAGCGCGTGATTCCCATCATCGCGGGTGCGCTCGGCGCCGATTCGCTCGGGCGGCTGGTGGCGGACAGCGTGAAGCGTTCGGTGGAGTCGGTGCGCGCCCTGCCGCGCCCCGCCGATACGCTCAGCGCGTATTGGCACATCTGGGACGCACCGCTCATGACGATTGGTGGCGGCAGCTACCTGAGCGAACTGCTCGCCGTGGCAGGTGCGCACAACGTTTTCAATGATCTCGCGCAGCCGTCGCCACAGGTGTCGATGGAAGAGATCGCGCGACGCGATCCCGATGTCGTGCTGGCGGGGCCGAACGCGGCCGAGCGCATTCGTACGTCGCCGACCTGGCAGAGTGTGCGTGCGGTGCGCGAGGGGCGTGTGATTGTGATTGACACGACGATTGTGGGGCGTCCGGGCGTGCGCATGGGTGAAGCGGCGCGCTTTCTCCGGCGGGTGTTGGTGGACTCGTTGTCTGTTCCGAAGCGCTAATTCATGACGCTGCGGCACTGGCTCCTGTTGGCGGGCACCCTCCTTGTGGCGGTGCTTGTTGGCGTGGCCGGTGGCGCGGTGTCAATGCCGCTTGGCGACGTATGGGCGGCATTGTTCGGCATCGGCGACGCAACACAGGTTGCCATCGTGCGTGATCTGCGACTTCCTCGCGTAGCGCTTGGCATCGCCGTGGGTGCGGGCCTCGCGGTCAGCGGCACCGCATTGCAGGCAACGCTGCGCAATCCGCTCGCCGAGCCATACCTGCTCGGCGTGTCCGGTGGTGCGGCGGCGGGCGCGGTGCTGGCGGTCACGATGGGCATCGCGTCGCCATTGCTGCTCCCGCTCGCGGCGTTCGCGGGCGCGGCCGTCGCTGTGCTGGTCGTGCTGCTCGTGGCGCGCGCCGTGAGCGGACACGCCGATCCACGCGTGCTCTTGATGGCCGGCGTCGTGGTTGGTGCCTTCTGCACGGCGGCAATCATGGTGGCCCTCGCAACGGCGCCGGAGAACACCGTACGGGGCGCACTCTGGTGGATGATGGGTTCGCTCGGCGATGCGCAGTGGCGCTCGGTGCGGTGGGTGGCCGCGTACGTGGCGTTCGGTGTGCTGCTCTTGGTGTTGTGGTCGCGCGATGTGGACGTGCTCGCGCTCGGTGAGGACGCCGCGGCTTCCCTCGGGCTCCCAGTGGAGAAGGTGACGCGACGCATCTACTTTGCCGCGTCGTTGCTCGCCGCCGCGACGGTCGCCGGTGCGGGGCTCATTGGGTTCGTGGGATTGATTGTCCCCGCGATTGCGCGTGCGCTCGGTGCGCGCAACACGCGTCAGGCCATTCTCGCGTCGGCGCTCGCCGGTGCGGCACTCGTGGTGTTTGCCGATCTCGCGGCGCGCACCGTGCGGCGTCCCGCCGAGCTGCCGCTCGGAGCGGTCACCGCGTTGATCGGTGTGCCCTTCTTCCTCTGGCGTCTGCGGGGGATGAAGTGATTCGATTCACGGAGGTGCGCCTGCGGTATCCGTCGACTCCCGCGCTCGCGGTGGATGGCGTTTCGCTGGAGGCCATGGCGGGCCGCATCACCGCCGTCGTGGGGCCGAATGGCAGCGGCAAGAGCACGCTGGTGCGTGCGTTGCTCGGCCGCATGCCGCTGGAAGCAGGCACGCTTGAACTCGACGACACGCCACTCGTCTCGCTCGATCGACGCGCGATTGCCCGTCGGATGGCCGTGGTGCCGCAGCGCGAGGAGCCGGTGTTCCCGATCTCCGTGCGTGACTACGTCGCGCTTGGACGGCATCCGCATGGTGGGCCCTTTGCGGGGCGTAGCGCGGAGGATCGTGACGCCATCGCCAAGGCCATCGCGCGGACCGATGTCGGCATCTTCCTGGACCGTCCTACGGACGCGCTCTCCGGCGGCGAGTGGCAGCGCGTGCGCATCGCCCGCGCCCTCGCGCAGGGGGGCGCCGCGCTGGTCCTCGATGAACCCACGACCTTTCTCGATGTCGCGCATGAAATGGCGGTCTTCGAGTTGCTCGACGCCCTTGCCCGGGAAGGGCAGGCGATTCTGCTCGTCAGCCACCAGTTGAACCTGGTGGCCCGTTTTGCCGACCACATCGTCCTGCTCCATAAGGGACGCGTCGCCGCGGACGGCGCGCCGGTCGATGTGATGCGCGGGGAGATCCTCGAACGCGTCTACGAGTGGCCACTCGTGGTCTCGCGCGATCCTGCCGTCGGTGCACCAGTCCTCGTGCCGCTACGCGGCCGAGGAACGCGATGACTATTCACTGCTGGTTCTTTCATCTCCCGTTACCTATGACATCAATGCGTTCGCTCATTCTGTTTGCCATACTCGTTGCGCCTGCGGGCGCGACGCTTGACGCCCAGCAGGCTCCGTCCGATTCGACGGTCCTGCCCGCCACCATTATCACCGCCACTCGCATCCCGACGGCTGCCGACGCGCAGACCGCGACGGTCACCGTGCTTGAGGGCGCGGCACTCCGCTCCGAGGGGATCACGCATGTGGGCGATGCCCTCCGTCGCGTGCCCGGCATCGCGATGGCGCGTACCTCGTCGTTCGGCTCGCAGCACACCGTGTTCATGCGCGGCGGACAGGGCAACTATGTTCGCGTGCTTGTCGATGGCGTCCCGCTCAACGAGCCGGGTGGCACCCTCGACCTTGGCCGTCTCACCCTCGATGACGTCGAGCGCATCGAAGTCGTGCGCGGCCCGGCCAGCGTGCTGTACGGCAGCGAGGCCGTGACGGGCGTCATTCAGATCTTCACCCGCAGTGGCGGTGGTCCGACGCGCATTCGCAGCGAGTTGGGTGCCGGCTCGTTCAACGCCCTCCGTGGTTCGCTGGGGGCGAGCGGCAGTGCCGGATCGCTCGGATGGTCCCTGCAGGCTGACCGCCACACCACCGATGGCGTGCTCGCCTTCAACAACGCGTATCGGAACGACGGCGTGAGTGGCGCGCTCACCTATGCGCTCGATGCCAAGTCCGATGTGCGCCTCACCACGCGGTACAACAGCTCGATGTACCAGTATCCCACGGGCTCCGCGGGCTCGCTCGATGATCGCAACGCGGAGCGCACCGAGCATCGCCTGATGGCTGGGGTGGATCTGGGGCGGAAGTGGACCTCGCGCCTCGAGACGCGCGCGCAGTACGCGGCAATGGATCTCCTCCCGCGCACGAGCGACGGACCGGACACGCCGGGGGATACGCTCGGCTTCTTTGGGTACTACGCGAGCGGTGCGGTGAAGCGTCGCCTGCTCGACACGCGCACGACGGCGCGCCTCGGCGAAGCGCAGTTCATCACGGTGGGCGCCGAATGGTCGCGCGACCAGGAGCGCACGACCTCGGTGAGCCTCAGTTCGTTCGGCGACTTCCCGGATGAGTTGCGCGCGGCGCGTGAGAATCGCGCGCTCTACGCGCAGGCGCATGGTGAGCGCGGGGCACTGACCTACACGCTCGGCGGCCGGTTGGATGAGAACTCCGCCTTTGGCTCGTTCCAGACGATGCGACTCGGTGCGGGCTGGCGGCTCTCCTCGGCGGTGCGGCTCCGCGGATCGGCAGGAAGTGCATTCAAGGCGCCGAACTTCTTCGAGAACTTTGCCGGTGGCTTCACGGTCGGCAATCGCGACCTTCGTCCGGAGACCTCGCGCTCGGCGGATCTCGGGCTCGAGTTCACCTTGCCGCGCGGTGCCGCGCTGCAACTGACCGGCTTCACGCAACGCTTCAAGAATCTCATTCAGTACAACGGGGCCGTGCCATTCGGCGACCCGAACTACGAGAACATCGCCGCGGCCAATGCCGGCGGCGTTGAAGTGGAAGCCACGCTGCCGTCCCTGCTGGGCATCGTAGCGGTCGTCGGCTACACCTGGACCGACACGCGCGTGGCCGCTGCCGGATTCGACTCCTCTGCGACTGCCAACTTCGTCGCTGGCGGGCGCTTGCTTCGCCGTCCAGAGCACGTGACCACCATGCAACTGCGCCGCACCTTCAGCGGTGTGGGCACCTTCACGGCCGCCGTCGTCCGCACGGGGGACCGAGAGGATCGCGACTTCGCCACTTTTCCGGCGACTATCGTGGTGCTGGATCCCTTCACGACGGTGGATCTTGCCGCTGATCTCCGCCTTCCCTCAAACCTTGCCACCGGCGCGCGGCTGATCATCCGAGCCGAGAACGTGGGGAACGTGCGCTACCAACAGATTGCCGGCTTCGCGAGCCCGGGCCGCATCCTGTACGCCGGACTTAGATTGGAGCGGTGACCGAAACTGTCGCGATTGTCCTGCATTCCTTCGAGTACCGCGAGACGAGCCGCATCGTGCGGCTCGCCACGCGCGAGGCCGGAGTGGTGTCGGTGATCGCGCGCGGGGCGCGGCGCCCCAAGAGTCGCTTTGGACAAGCACTCGATCTCTTCACCAGCGGTGCCGCGCAGTTGGTGCTCAACCCCACGAAGGATCTGCACACCCTCACCGCCTTCGATGCCACGCGGGCGCGACCGGCGCTCGCGGGTTCATTGCGTCGCTTCGGTGCCGCCGCCGCGTTGGGTGAACTCTGCCTGCGGTTTGGCACCGAGGCAGGGGCCGGGGTCCACGATGCCCTCGTGCGCGGCCTCGACGCGCTCGAGACGAGCGTGGACGACGATGTCCCGGCAATCGCCCTCTCCGCGGGGTGGCGCATTGTCGCGGAACTTGGCTTCGCTCCGGAACTCGATGCTTGCGCGCTCTGCCAGCGCATCATCGCGCCGGAGGAGGAGGTGCGGTTCGCGCATCGCTCCGGCGGCGCGGTCTGCAACTCATGCCGCGCGTTGGTCCCGGGAGCGCGCAATCTCCCCGCGTCGGCGCGCGCGACCTTGCTCTCGTGGCTCAGCGATGGGGATGCCACCATCGCCGATCGCCAGATTGCCCGAGCGCACCAGCGGTTGCTCCGCGAGTTCCTCGAGGAGCATCTCGCCGACGGCCGAGCGATGCGGGCCTTTCAGGCGTGGGAGAAGCTCGATGCGTGATTCTCACGGCAGCACGCACGCATGATCATCGGCACCGCTGGCCACATTGATCACGGCAAGACCTC
This sequence comes from Gemmatimonas sp., assembly GCA_031363115.1. Classification (GTDB taxonomy): domain Bacteria; phylum Gemmatimonadota; class Gemmatimonadetes; order Gemmatimonadales; family Gemmatimonadaceae; genus Pseudogemmatithrix. The sequence continues at coordinate 2,894 of JANLTT010000217.1, read as the reverse complement.
GCTCGTGCGTGCGCTCACCGGCGTGGACACCGATCGGCTGCCGGAAGAGAAGCGTCGCGGCATCACCATCGCGCTGGGCTTTGCACCGCTTGAACTCCCGGGGCTTGGTACGGTCGGGGTCGTGGATGTCCCCGGGCACGAGGCCTTTGTGCGCACGATGCTCGCCGGCGCATCGGGAATCGAGTGCGCGTTGATTGTCATTGCCGCCGATGAAGGGGTGATGCCGCAGACGCGTGAGCACGTGGAGATTCTGCGACTCCTCCATGTCCCGCGTGCCGTCGTCGCGCTCACCAAAGCCGACCTCGCCGACACCGATCTCCGCACGCTCGTGACGATGGACGTCGAGGAGCTGCTCAGTGGGAGCGCACTCGCTGGGGCGCCCATCATCACCGTGTCCGCCACGACGGGCGAAGGGCTCGACGCGCTACGCGCGGCATTGGTGCAGGCGCTGCGCGCTGCGCCGGCTCGCGATGCCGACGATGTCTGGCGACTCCCCGTGGATCGCGTCTTCTCCGTGGCGGGCGCCGGAACGGTGGTGACCGGCACCGCATGGAGCGGCGCCGTCGCGGTTGGCGAGACCGTTCGGGTGATGCCGGGCGCGCGAACCGCGCGCGTGCGTGGCTTGGAGTCGCACGGGCTGGCGAGCGCGCGGTCGATTCCCGGCGCGCGACTCGCCGTGGCGCTCGCCGGTATCGATCGCGACGAGATTCATCCGGGAAGCGTACTCGTCAGCGAACGCGATCCGTGGCATCCCACGAGTGTGCTGCGCGCTGATGTCGCGCTCGTGCCCGAGGCGGCGCCCATCGGCGTGCGGAGTCGGTTGCGTTTTCACCTCGGCACCGCGGAGTGCGGCGCGCGCATCGTGGTCACGGGAGGCGCACTCGCGCCGGGACGAACGGAGGCCGCGCGCATCGTGCTCGATGCGTCGCTCGTGGTGCGCGCGGGTGATCGCTTCGTGCTGCGTGGTGGGTCGCCGCACACCACCATTGGCGGCGGCGTAGTCACCGATCCACTTCCCATCACGCCGCGCGCACGGCCGTGGCCCACGACCAGTGCGGAGCCGCGCGAACGGCTGCAGTGGATGCTCACTGAGGCCGGGGCGGCGGGCATCGAGGTGGCGCCCCTCGCGATGCGGCTCGGCATCCGCCCAAACGAAGTCGAGAAGCTGCTGAAGACCACGAAGGGCACCGCGCGCGTCGGCGACCGCTTGGTGGAAAGCGCCGTACTCGACGCGATGCGCACCCAACTCCTCGCGCACATCACCCGCACCCATCTGGACGCGCCACTCGCTCCGGGGCTCGATCTGCAAACGGCGCGGACCGCGCTGACGCCAAGCGCCGCCCTCGCCGACGAAGTGATTCGTCGCGCCGAACGCGCCGGCCTCCTCCAAGTGGTCGGCAGTGCGCTCCGCATTCCGGGTTGGGACCCCGCGGCCGCCGGTGGAGCGGGGGATCGACGCGCGAACTTGCTGGCGACCCTCGAGGCGGCTGGTGCTGAGCCGCCGAGTGTCGCCGAACTGCAGAGCGCACAGGGACAGGACGTGCCGGGCCTGCTGAAGCTGCTGGAGAAGGAGGGTACCGCCGTCCCCGTGTCGCTTGATCGGTGGTTTGCGACCTCTGCGCTGCGCGCGTTGCTGGCCACGCTTCGGAACGGGACGACGCCAGCGCATCGGTACTCCCCAAGCGAACTGCGCGAGCTGCTCGGGATCAGCCGGAAATACCTGATTCCGTTCCTGGAGTGGTGTGATCGGCGCGGCATCTCTCGCCGCACGGATGACGGCCGCACCTTCCCGTCCGTTCCCGAGAATCCCTGACAGCCCAGGCCCGACAGGCCGAAGTGGCGGGGCAATCCGCCCGAATTACCGCGCAGTCCGCCGAAACGGCGTAGCTTGAGAGGCGTAGGGATTGCGAGAGATAGGGCCACACTCCAGCCTCCATCCGCCTTGTTGAATCCAGACCGTCTGACCGTCAAAACCAGCGAAGCCATCACGGACGCCGTCACGCGCGCGCGTCAGGCTGGCAATCCGCAAGTGCATGACAGCCATCTCCTCCTCGCGTTGCTGCAACAGGATGAGGGGATCGTGGTGCCAATCCTCCAGAAGCTCGGCGTGCAGATTCCCGCACTCACCGAAGCGGTCGAACGCGAGATCGCGCGTTACCCCAAGCAGAGTGATGCGCAGCCGTCGCTCGCGCGCGAGGTCAGCGCGGTGCTCGATACCGCCGAGGCCGAGGCCAAGAAGCTCGGCGACGAGTATGTCTCGGTGGAGCATCTGTTGGTGGGGCTCGCAACCACCAAGGGATCCGAGAGCGCGAATCTCCTCAAGGCACAACGCGTCACGAAGGAAGCGCTGCTCGACGCGCTGCAGGCCGTGCGTGGCTCGCATCGTGTGACCGACCAGACGCCGGAGAACCAGTATCAGGCGCTGCAGAAGTACACGCGCGATCTCACCGAGGATGCGCGCAAGGGCAAGCTCGATCCCGTGATTGGCCGCGATGAAGAGGTCCGTCGCGTGATGCAGGTGCTCTCGCGCCGTACCAAGAACAACCCCGTGCTCATCGGCGAGCCCGGCGTGGGCAAGACCGCAATCGACGAAGGCCTCGCGCAACGCATCGTGAACGGCGATGTGCCGGAGTCGCTCCGCAACAAGCGCCTCGTCTCGCTCGACCTCGGCGCCCTCATTGCCGGTGCCAAGTTTCGCGGCGAGTTCGAGGAGCGCCTCAAGGCCGTGCTCAAGGAAATCATCTCGAGCGAAGGCAAGTTCGTCGTGTTCATTGACGAACTGCATACGCTGGTTGGTGCGGGCAAGGCCGAAGGCTCAATGGACGCCGGCAACATGCTCAAGCCGATGCTCGCACGCGGGGAACTGCGCGTCGTGGGCGCGACGACACTCGACG
>JANLTT010000200.1:0-5005 GCA_031363115.1 Gemmatimonas sp. | reverse complement strand
TCAAACTGCTGTTGTTTTTCATTCTGCAACTGGGCTTAAGGCTGACACCACCAATGTAAGCGCGGGCGAAGAGCTTCCGCTTTAATAGCTGAATGGTTGGCTGGCTTCGGCCGCGCCAACTGTTGGGCGAGTCACGGGCGTCTCGCAGTTCCCGGGTGGGTTTTCGAATCTTACCTACCTGTTGGCGACTACCACTGGTGAGTTTGTGCTGCGGCGGCCGCCTGCAGGCGTTGGGCCCGGCTCGGCGCATGATATGCCGCGTGAGGCGCGGATTCTTTCGGTCTGTGAACTGCGCGGGATTCCGTCGCCGCGGGCGATTGCGACGTGCGAGGATGCATCCGTGCTGGGGGCGCCGTTCTATGTGATGGAGCGGGTCTCCGGTGTGATTCTGCGCGGGACGAAAGCGCCGGCGGCCTATGATGCGGCGGCCTTTGCTTCGCTCAGCGAGAATTTTCTCGATACGCTCGTTGCCATTCATGGCGCGACGCCGAGTGATCCGGTGATCGGCGGGCTCGGCAAGCCGCTCGGGTATGTGCAGCGCCAGGTGGAAGGATGGACGGCGCGCTACGAGAAGGCGAAGACGGATGACGTGCCGTCAGTGGAGCAGCTCGCGAAGTGGTTGCACGAGCATCAGCCGAGTGAGAGCGGGGCGTGCTTGGTGCACAATGACTTCAAGTACGACAATCTCGTGCTCGATCCGGCGAAGCCGGGGCGAATCATTGCGGTGCTTGATTGGGAGATGGCGACGGTGGGGGATCCGCTGCTCGATGTGGGGACCTCGCTCGGGTATTGGGTTGAGGCGGGGGATGATCCGGCGTTCAAGTCACTCGGGCTGGGGATCACGGCGCTGCCGGGAAATCTCACGCGCGCGCAGCTGTGGGAGCGATATCTCAAGAAGAGTGGACGCTCGATGCGCTCGGCGGGGTGGTACCATGCGTTTGGGGTGTTCAAGATCGCGGTGATTGGACAGCAGATCTTCGCGAGGTATCGGCGCGGGCTCACGACCGACGAGCGGTTTGCGCGGCTGGGTGATGCGGTGCGTTTACTCGGAGAGATGGGGGGCGCGGTCTCGAAGTCTTGAACTGCGTTTACCACGGAGACACAGAGGCACAGAGAACTGCGATGCTGTTCTCTGTGCCTCTGTGTCTCCGTGGTGAATCACTTTACTTGTTGTCGGTAATTCGCAAAAGTTCGGATGCGAGCTGATCCATTTGGGTGCGGCGCTTCTTGAGCCAGCCAGGGAGTCGCATGGCGCCGGCTCCAGCAAGTGCGGCGCCGACCATCGCGGCGCCGCCAGTGGCCGAGATGGCGCGCGCTACTTCGGCGGAGCCGGTCAACGAGGCGATGAAGACGAGGAGGCCTGAGGTCGCGAGCATCGAGATGCCGATCGTCATCAAGCCGCGTGCATCGCCCTTCACGGTGCGAAAGCGCACGCGATGGCCTTCGCCGCTCGGTTCGAGAAAGACCTGCAGGTTGCCGTTGGTCCACTGACGGAGCGAGCCCTGCGCGGAGAGGGTGCCGCGGGCATCGAAGGTTTCGCGGAGTCGCACAACCAAGCGCTCCCACTCGGCGTCGGTCATCAGGCGACCCAACTCCACCGTGCGCGCGACGCCGAGTGGCATGCCGAGGAAGGATGGCATGACGGGGGCGCGGGGCTGCTCGAGTTCGCGCGCGGCCTGCGCGACAAGGTCGGGAGCGATGCCGGCTTCGCGACCAATCGCCTGCAGTTCCGTGAGACTCATTCCCTCGCTGGCGGAGAGACGAGCCTGTGGGTTCTGCTGCACCTCGGTCGCGCGCGCGAAGATGGCGGCGACTTCTTCGTCGGAGTAGCGGCGGTCAGTCATGAGTGAAGGCTAGCGCGGTGCGGGGACGTCCGCTGGCGCGGGCCACCCGCGTACCCGCGTTCTCGGCTTCGGTGTCAGTCGAATATTGCCTTGATTGATGCCGGCGGCGAGGCTGACGCTGAGGGTGTACGCGCCGGACGAATTTGGACCGTAGGCTTGCGGCAGGATCGTGTACCGACCCGCCGAGAAGTTGCCGAGTATCCGCGAGTTGGTGGCGAGTCCGCCATCGTCGTCGGTGACGATGATGGTATCGGTGGAGTCCGCGACGGCGAGGAATGCGTCGAAGGCGGTGCTGGTGAGGTCAATGCGCAGGGTGGTGGGCGCGAGGACTTCCATGAAGATGGGATCGGAGGCGAAGCCGGGTTCCAGGACGCAGTCGTCGAGCGAGAGCGAGCCGGCAATGCTTCCCGGTACGCTAATGGTGTCGCCCGGCGCTTCGCAGTAGGTGAAGGTCGCAGTGCTACGCGCCAAGGTGAAGGTTCCCTGCCCACCTTCTTCGGTGGTCACCCAGACCGAGTAATTGCCCGCGGGGATGAGATCGTTGAGCACCGCGGAGTCGGTGCCGACGGCAATGGAAGCACTGTAGATGCCGAGTGTTGCGTCCGTGATGACGACCCGGGGCAAGAATCCATTAGTGCCGACATCGAATCGGACCGGGGTTTCCACTGCGAGGTTGAGGGACCAGCCCATGCCCTCGGCGTTATTGGGGAGGAAGCAACTCGTCGCGGTGAGGGCGCCGTTCACGGTTTGGCCGAGCGCGATTGGTGTGGTGGCGAGTGCGGCGGTGCAGGGTACGGCGCTCTCCGCCTTCAACACGTACGGACCGTAGTCGGCGGTACTACTCAACACCCAGAGGGTGTAGGTGCCGGCGGCGACCGTGGCGATGAGTCGCGCGGTGTCGCCGAGTGTGGAGCTCCACGACTCCGCGATGATGGTGGTGGTGAGCGAGCCGGTGAGAGTGAGCTTGGGCCGGATGGTCGCGCCCGTGAGGGTGAAGAGCACGGTGGTCGGCGCGGCGGCCACGAAGCGATAGCCGTCCGAGTTACCGACGCCGGTAAAGAGGCAATCGTTGGAGGTCAGCGTAGTGTTGATGACCTGCGGCGAGTTGATGGTGCTGGTGACGGCCGCGTTCGAGCACACCGGGATGGTCACCGTGATTGTTGATGTTGCGACGAAGGTGCCGGTGGTGGCGCGCATGGTGGCGACGCCGGCTCCTACTGCAGTCACAAGTCCGTTGCCGTCCACGGTGGCGATGGCGGGCTGCAGGCTTTCGAAGGTGAAGGGAATGTCGGGAATTGGGTCGCTCTTCCGATTCCTCGCGGTCGCGGTGAGCTGCTGGGTGCTGCCGACGCCAACGCTGGCGGTGACCGGGGTGAGGGTCACGCGATTGATGGTGACGTCGGGAGCCAGGGAGTCGGCGCAGGCCGTTCCGAGGATGAGCGTTAATAGCAGCGCGGGAGCTGACGAGCGAAGCGATTGGCCGAACGGAACGGACACGGGACCCTCCAAGGTCTCCCTGAACAATGCGCGCCGGTCAGAGTGCAGTCCAGCAGGGCCCGCCATTTGACCGCGCCCTCGATGGGGCGCACTATATGGTCATGACAAACACCGCTCCCCTCGGGAAGGTCCAGCAGATCGGGCTCGTCCAGCATGATGTGGAACGCGCGACGGCGTTCTACCGCGATGCCCTGGGACTGACGCTGCAGTTTGCGATGGCCGGCATGGCGTTCTTTGATGCCGCGGGCGTTCGACTGATGCTGACGAAGCCATCGTCACCGGAGTTCGATCACAAGAACTCGGTGCTCTACTTCGAGGTGGCGAACTGCGAGCAGGCATACGCCGAGTTGCAGGGGCGCGGCGTGCCGTTTGATGGGCCGCCGCACTTGGTGGGCAAGACCGCGACGCACGAGATGTGGATGGCGTTCATGCGTGACCCGGAAGGGAATGTGCTGGCGATTTCCGAAGCGCGGGCGATTGGTTGATGCGTCGTCTCGTTGCCATTGCGCTCCTTCTCAGCGCGGCACTGCCGCTGCGCGCACAGGAGTGGAGGAACTCCGTTCTCCCGGTACTCGCCTCCGCGCCGGAGACAGGATTCCAGTACGGCATCGCGTTAATGCGCACGCGGCAACCAATGGATTCGCTCGGCACACGCCCCTCGACGGTGATTGGGAATGCGGTGCGCACGACGAAGGGGCAGACGCGCCTCTTTCTCGACACCGATTGGTGGACGCCGGGCAACCAATGGCGGCTGACTACCAATAGCATCTGGCAGGAGTTTCCGATTGGCTATCATGGCGAGGGCGATCAGACGACCCAGGTTGACCAGATCAACTACACGCCGCGCACACTCGAACTCGCGGTGACGGTGCAGCGACGCATCGCGAAGGCGCGCTGGTTGATGGCGTCGGTTCGCCGCATCGAGACGCAGTTGGTCTCGTCCGATTCCGTCACCTCCGACGTACTGCCGCTACCGGGAGATCCGCAGACCTACTTCAGTATCTATGACCTCCTCCCCCCAGTACAGGGGCGGCATGTGGTGGCGACCGTGGGACTGGTGAGCGACACTCGCGATCAGATCTTTGCGCCGAGCGGCGGGCACTTTGTTGAGGCGACGATGGGGAGGTCTGGCTCGCTGATTGGATCGGAGTATGGGTACACACGGGTCCGCGTCGATGCCCGCACATACCGGCCACTCCGCGCGGGAGTGCTCGCGGGACAGTTTCTGTTGCAGTCCGTCGAAGGGGATGCGCCGATCGATCAGATTGCGCTCGTGGGCAACAACAGCTCGATGCGCGGCTACACCATGGGGCGTTTTCGGGGTCGGCGCACGGCGACGGCGCAGATGGAGTATCGCTCGGGCTTTCGCGGTCGGTGGGGGAGCGCGGTCTTTGGTGGCGCAACGTTCCTGGCGCGCGACCTCGCGGGGTTGGGGGACGCGCGAATGCTGCCGTCGGTTGGGGCCGGGGTGCGGTTTCGGATGGATCCCGTGACGCGCTCGGCGATTCGCGTGGACTTTGCGTTTGGCGCGAGTGGGCAGGGTGGGCTGTATGTGGCGTTTAACGAAGCGTTTTAACTGCTTTTCACCACAGAGGCACAGAGGCACAGAGGACTGCATTTTGAAGGGGGTGTGGCGGAGAAGTCTCTCTCGCCACACCCCCTTT
>JANLTT010000284.1:0-15402 GCA_031363115.1 Gemmatimonas sp. | reverse complement strand
TCTTTTACTGGCATGGCCCCAATGGCACACGCCCGCAAATCTGTATTGTATTTCTCTGTGCCCTCTTTGCCTCTGTGGTAGAGCAGTTCTAAGGGTTGTACGCCACCAGAGTCATCCGCGCTTCATCAAGCAGATACGGCTTTCTCTCACTGGCCAGCGCAACCAGCTCGGCGTTGCGCACATCGCCTAAGTCGCGGACAATCCACGTGGGCGTCGTCGCGGGATCCCCGAGCACGTCCCAAAGCGTGAAGTGCGGGCTCATCGGCCCGGTGCGGCGCACGAAGATCACGGCGCGCGCATCGGGGAGCTCAGAGATCAACACCCGCGCCAGTTGTTGACGCGCGCTGCGCAGTGTGTCGTGCCGCTGGCGCTCCGGAATGCGCGTCGCTGTGAGCGCAATGAGGAGCGCCGGAACTGCAAAGCTCGCCGCATGCAGCAGCCTCGGCGTGAAGAGGCTCCAGCGCCGCGCCTCGGCGTTCGCGCACAGCCGTTGCGCGAACCACGAGAACCCCGCCATCGCAAAGAGGGGGACAACGGGGAAGATCTCGAGATAGTAGATCGTCCAGCCATTCGCGTGCGGCATCACCAGATACGCCGCCACGAGGAGCGCAAACGAGACGCCCGCGAACAGCGAGACGCCGCCGCCGAGCACAATCATGCCGAGCGGTACCATCGCGATGAGGGGTTCGGCAACCGGCCCCAGGCTCGTGCGCGCAACAAAATATGCGCGCGTGACAAAGTTGCCGGGCATCGCACTCGGCACATGCCCTTCATACGCCCGTCGAGTGGAATTCGCGAGCGCTTCGAAGTCCGGCGGCAACTCGCGCAGCGGCGGGGAGGAATCGCGTACGAAGCCGGGCATGTCGAATGGGAAATACCACTGCGAGTACTCGGCGTAGGGCAGTCGCGTCGGGCTGCCCATCGTTGTCCAAGACCAGTACGGGACGATGGCGCAAATCACCGCGCCAATCGCGGCGCTGCGCTTCCAGCCTAGCAACGAGCGTCGGTTCCAGGCCGTGGCAATCACGACGACCGCAATGGGAATGCCGAGCGCGATACCAGTCACGGGGCGCGTAATGCCCATCCACGCGACACCGCCAACAATCAGCGCGAGGAGCCAGCCGCGTTCGCGCGCACGCCACGACATGAGAGCGAGCAGCACGCAGAGCCAAAGCGCGGACGTCGCGGTTTCGGAGAAGTAGGACGAATGCCAGTCGAGCGTTTCGGGCGCGACGGTCCAGACACCCCACGCTGCAAGGGCAATCCAGACGCCGGCGAGCCGCCGCGCAATTACATAGGTGAGCGCGCCGGTGATGCCGGAGAGCAACACGGGGATGAGTCCGGTGAGTCCCAGCCAGAGGCCCGGCACGAGCAGCAACGAATGCCCGGGTGGATAGCGCGCGAAGATGCGCGGATCCACGAAGAGATGCGGCATCTCGAAAAAGATCGAGAGCGGAGGGGCCGGGGCGGTCCAGGTGAGGTGCGAGAGGAGACGCGCCTGCACGAGGTAGGCGCGCTCATCGTGATACGAGGCGACGCCGTTAAGTCCGCCCCACACATAGGCGACGAGCATCGCCGTGATGATGCCGGCGACGACTGGCGCGTAGCGACCCGCGAGAAACGACTCGACGCGCTCGCGAGTGCTCACGCGCGCGCGGTGGCGTTCGTTGCGCCGCCTGTCGCGCCGCCCGCGCCATCACGCTTGCACTCATCCAACGGCAACGCGAGCCAGTAGCGCACGAGATACCCGAGATAGCTCCCGCGTCGCTCCAACTGCGCCGCCAGCGGATGCCGATTCATCTCCGCGTCAGCCCGCGGGAGATTGTAGTACGGAATCCCCACCCAGAGATGGTGCGCGACATGGTAGTTCATGTGCATCGGCGCGATGAACCACCGTTCGATGACGTTGCTCTCGAAGGTGATGAGGCGATGCTCATCGGCCTTGTCGTCGGCTTCGGGGTGCGAGTGCTCCACAAAGCTGCGGAAGAGATCAGCGAGATACGTAAAGACGTACACGGGCATCAACCACATCACCGGATAGCCCCACCAGCCAAACGTGGCGGTGAGTCCGCCAATCAGCAGCACTTGCCAGCCGCCAAGAATCACGAGGTCGCGCAGGGTGTAGCCGTCGCGCGGTGCCGTGGGCAGCGGCGCGGAGGCTGACGACGCGGAAGTCGCCAGTGCAGGCGGCAACGCACCCTTCGCCGGACGTCCCCGCAAAATGAAGACGTGATACACCGCCTTGAACACACTCGTCGATCCCGTCAAAAAGGCGAGCAGCTCAACGCGTTCCGTCTTGTTGAAGCAGGCATGCTTGAAACGGTCAGGATCTTCGTCGGTCCCGAGATTCTGGTGATGCGAGAGATGGTTCTTGTTATTCAGTCGCGTGATCGCGCCAATGGGGCCGAGAATCGCGACATCGGTGAACAGATCATTGGCGGCGCGCGACGGCAGGACGCGACGATGCAGCCCGTCGTGCCCAATGATAAAGAGCCCGTAGTAGCGAGTGCCGACAATCACCGCGGCAATCAGATGCATCCACCACGCGCCGCTCCAGGCGGCCAGCGCCCATGCCCCAACGATGATCGCCCAGCAGAGCACGACATCAATCACCGCGACGGCGGGGCGCAACGTGCTCAGCTCGCGCACCCGCTCCGGGGTCAGGAGCGTGGAGCGATACGGATGATACGGATCGAAGTCGTCCGCGTGGTTGGCGGGGTGCGTGGTACCCATCCTCACAATTTACGTCGTGCGACGGCGTGCAAGCACGAGCATCGCCGAGGTTCGGGCGCCGAGTGCCCCGCGGAGCAGGTCCCACGCGGTGAATCCCGCCAAGGCCGGCACGTTTCGCAGTGGGTCGAACCGCTGCGCCAACTGGGGGCGCGGCTTGGGGCCGTACCGCAGGAGATGATGGTACGAGTACATCCAGAACGAGTGCCCGGTCTGATAGCGCACCGCGAAGGGCTCGAAGCCTTGCGCGCGGAGCATTGCCTGCAGCGTCTCAGGGGTGAACAGGGTCCAATGCCGCGGAATGTGGTACCCGCCCCACCAGCGGTCCTTGAAGCGCCGCGCATCCATGCTGTCGAGGTTCGGCGTCTCCATCGCCAGCACACCCCCTGGCGCCATCCACTCGGCGATTCGCCCAATCACGGCCGCAGGCGAATCCACATGTTCGATCACGTGGAACATCGTCGCCAAGTCCAATGAACCCGGGGCAATCGCCGTGCAGGTCTCGACGCGTTCATGGTGCGCCTGAAAGCCCTCGGCCTTGAGCTTCGCAATCACGTCGGCATCGAGCTCGAGGCCATGGATGTGATCCTTCGGGACACCCGTCGCATGCATGGCCTGCAGGTATCGTCCTGTACCGCAACCGATGTCCGCGTAGCGTTGCACGGGGCGCTCCAACGCCTTCACGATGCCACTCAGCTTGCGGCGGTCGAGGATTGCCTTGGCGGTGCGGGCAATCCACGGGATGCTCTCGTACTGATACGCGTAGTAGGTCGGCGGATAGATCACCGGCAGCGTGCTCACCGCCGGTCGCGGATGCAGTCGCACGAGTTGGCACTTGGTGCACTGCACAAAGACCCACTCGTTGCGACAGGTGCGAATCTCGTAGTCGCGTCCGCGCGCAAACTCGCGATGCAGCTCGCTGCCACACTGATCGCAACGTTCCACCGGCTCGGTCGCGATGAGCGGGAGCGATGCGTCGTTAAAACCCGCGCGCTCGGCGGCGGTGGCGAAGTGCGGACCTGTGGGGTGACCAGTTGGGTGATCGGTCACGCGCGGGGCTTCCGTGCGAGCACCATGTACTGTCCGCCAATCGGCAGCCGTGAAATCAATCGCTCAATGCGCCGCACGGCCGCGCTCCCGACCGGAAGAATGAAGAGGTGGTCGGTACGCACCACACCGAAGCCCGCCTCGCGCAACAACGCTCGCGACCGTGGCGGGCTGAGCATGTCGGCATCGCGATCAAAGCTCACGCGCGACATCACGACGCGCGTGCCGGGATTCCAAGGATGATTCTCCCAGAATCCCCACGCGCCACCGGGCTTGAGCGCGCGCAACACATCACGCGCCGCCTCGAGTCGCTCCGCGCGCGGTATGTGATGAAAGACGCCATTGCAATAAGCAGCATCGAACGCGCCCAACTGCGGCAACTCGGCGATCGTCGCGAAGCGCGCCCAACCGTGACGCTCTCGAGCGCGGGTGAGCATCGCATCGCTGACATCCACGCCTACCACCTCGGTGGCACCGAGCACCTCGCGCAGGATTGGTGCAGCATCGCCATCGCCACAGCCGAAGTCGAGCACACGGGCGACCTTCGTGATGCCAATTGCGTGCAAGCGGTCGCGCAGGAAGAGCGCGCGCTGCTCGGCGTAGTGCTCCTTCCCCGCCCCGGTGAGCTTGAGTCCTTTCTGCAACGCGGCATCGTACTCCGCGGCGTACTCGTCAAACTCGGCGGAAGATGGCGCGGGCCGCTCAGTCATCGGCGCGGCCGAGCCCCTCTTGCGAGACAATGCCCTGCGTGGCTGCGACGCGCTTCTGCATCCCGAGAATGCCAAGGAAGAAGGAGCCGAAGAAGGCCTGCGCACCCAGCAACACAAAGAGCGCGCCGGGAATCACCAAGCGTAGCGACGCCGAGACGTCGAGCGGGCCAAAGCCCACCGCGCGCCAATCGAGCACCGCGCGTCCGAGAAAGACCGCGCCAATGAGTGCGCTCACCAATCCGAGAATCAAACCCGTCTCGAGATTGAGTGACCGGAAGGCGCGAATCAGCCGCGGGTCAGCGGGCAACAGGTCCTCATTGATAGCAAAGACCTTGGTGAACACCGCGAAGAGCGCGAGTTGAAAACCGAGCGAGAGGAAGAGACTCCCGAATAGCATCGTGCTCACATCAAACGTCGCGCGTCCGACTTGCAGATTGAGAAAGCCACCGGCGAAGGCACCCAGCCCGACGAACATCAGCACAAAGCCGGGCAGCAGGAAGAGCCAACGCGGCGAGAGCAAGAGGTAGAAGCGCAGCGTGCGCCATCCATCGCGCCAGGTCCGGAGATGCGGCGGATGATTGGTGCGCCCGTCCTTGTGCAACGTGATTGGCACTTCGCCAATCTTTGCGCCGGCGAGCGACATCTTGATCACCATTTCGTTCGCAAATTCCATTCCCGTGCACCGTTGCCGCAGGCGCGCGTGAAACGACCGCGAGAAGCCGCGCAGTCCGCAGTTCACATCGTGAATGGGGGCGCGGAACCAGCGCCGCGCCATCGCGGAGAACATTGGGTTGCCCCACCAGCGATGCAGAAAGGGCATCGCACCAGGCTTGATGATGCCGCCGCCGCTCGGGAGGCGGCAGCCCTGCACGAGCTCGTATCCCTCACGCAGCTTGGCAACAAAGCGCGGGATCTCGCGGAAATCGTAAGAGTCGTCGGCGTCGCCCATGATCACGTACGTGCCGCGCGCCGCGGCGATCCCCGCCAGCAGTGCCGCGCCATAGCCGCGCTCGGCGGCAACCACCACACGCGCACCGGCCGCACGCGCCAATTCCTGCGAGCCATCGGTGCTGCCATTGTCGGCTACGATCACCTCACCCGTCGTCCCAGAGGCGGCAATACCTTCGAGCGCCTTCCGCACGCAGGCCTCCACCGTCTCGCTTTCGTTGAGACAGGGAAGGACGACGGAGATCTCGAGCTCGGTATCGTTCAGCACAGGTGGACCGCCATAGCCTTGAAGCTAGCGACCACCGCGAGTCCGGGCGCGAGCTGGAGTTCGAGCGCGGAGCGCGTGGTGAGCGCCGCCACCAGCGGCACCCCGCTCACTTCAATGGTCACGCGCGTCAACGCGCCGAGGGTCGCCACCTCGGTGACTCGCCCGGCAAATCGATTGCGGGCCGAGTCGAAGGTTTGATCACGGGCAATCGTGACTTCCTCCGCACGAATCACCGCGTGTCCAGCACCGGGGGCGAAGTCGCCGACGGCGTAGAAGGTCAGTCCCTCCGTCTCGAAGGCGAAGGCGCGATGGCCCTGTGCATAAATGCTCGGCTCGGCATCTACCCAATCGGGCTTGGCCTCGCCCAGGTCGCGCGCGGTGCCGGCGAACACGTTCTCGGCGCCAAGGAACTCGGCCACGTACGGCGAGGCCGGCTTGCGGAAGACTTCGGCGGGGGTGCCCTCTTGGAGCACACGCCCCGCATCGAGCAGGACGGCGCGATCGCCGAGCATGCCGGCTTCGGCGAAGTCGTGCGTCACTTGGATGGTGGTGAGTCCCCAGGCGCGATGCAGCGCGCGGACTTCGCGGCGCACGAGCGTGCGACGGCGCGGGTCGAGCGCGCTGAACGGTTCGTCGAGGAGAAGGAGCTTGGGACGCTTGGCGAGAGCACGCGCGAGTGCGACGAGTTGGCGTTCGCCTCCGGAGAGCCCGCGCACGTCGCGCGCGAACAGCGGGATGATGTCAAAGCGCTCGGCGACTTCGTGTAGTGTGGCGTCATCGGCTGCGCCGTAGGCCACGTTCTCTTCTACGGAGAGATGCGGAAAGAGAAATGCGTGTTGATAGACGAGGCTGAGGTCGCGGTGCTCCGGGGGGAGACGGCGCGCGTCCTGGCCGTGCAGGGCGATGGTGCCCTTCTGCGGCGCGAGCAAGCCGGCAACGACTTCGAGCAGCGTGGTCTTGCCGGAGCCTGCGGGGCCGATGACGACGCCGTAGTCGCCGGCGTTGAGCGTGAAGGAGATATCGTCGAGAAGGAAGCGTCCTTTTGTCGCGATCACGTTTCTGAGCGTGACGGCAGCGAGGCGCGCCTCCATCGGGATGGAGGGTGAAGGAGGGAGGCTGGATTCGCTCGCCTTCATCGGTCGTCGCTCCGATCAGTTTTCAGCGCGCGCAACAACGTGAGCGGCACGAGAGCAAGAATGGCGAGTGCAGCGGCGACGGGCAGTGCTTCCGAGAGTCCGAAGCTCGTGAAGCGATCGTAACTGAGCACGCTCGCGACTTTCGGATTGTACGTGAGAATGACAATTGCGCCGAACTCGCTCACCGCGCGCGCCCACATCACCACCGCACTCGCGAGGAGTCCGCGGCCAGCGAGGGGCAGCGTCACGCGCCGAAAGGCAACCCACGGCGTGTCGCCGAGGGTGCGGGCAACGCCCTCGAAGCGTGCATCCACCTTGGCAAACGCCTCGCGTGCGCCACTCACAAAGAGCGGGGCCGACACGAACAGCATCGCCGCGATAATGCCGAGCGGCGTGCCGACAATCCGCAGACCAATCTCCAGCGCGCGACTTCCCACCGCGCTGTCGCGACCAAGTAGCAACAGCAGCGCGATGCCCGCCACCGGGTGCGGAATGAGCAGCGGCAGGTCGAGTAGCGCCGAGAGAACTGCGCGGCCGGGGAAGGCGCGGCGCGCCATCAACCAGGCGAGTGGGGTGCCGCACAGGACGCCAATCAGCGTGGCCGCGGTTGCCGTGAGGCCCGTGAGAAACAGTGAGCTGCGCAGTTCGGCATCGCTGCCGAGCCGGAGCAATCCCTCGCCCCCCGCGTCCGCAACCAGCTTAACGATGGGCGCCGCGAGGAAGAGGAGCAGCAGCGACGCCGCAAGCGCCGCAACGACGCTCAGCACGGCATGTGTGAGACGGTTAGTTGTGCTCACGGCATCCACGATGCGCGCGGGCCAATCATGCGCGGTGTCGGCAGCGCATCCAGCCCTTCGCGCCGCAAGATCTCCTGCCCCTCCGCTGACACCAGGAAGGCCGCGAAGCGGCCCGCAATTTCCGCGTGTGGTGCGTCCTTCGGTATCGCAAATGCGTAGACGATCGGCTTGCCCGTAAAGGTCTCGCGCGTTCCCGCCGCTGCGCCACGCACGGTCACCGAGGCGTTCGCGTAGAACTCCGCCAGGTCGGGATTCGAGAGATCCACCGAGTCGCCAAGCAGGATGTAGTTGAACTGCATCGCGTTGGCGATGGACTCGTACGACCAGATGTAGTCGAGTTCGCCGGCTTCGAGCAGGCCAATGAGGTCAGCCTCCTTGGGACGCACATTCCGCGACGGCGCGCGGCTCGCCATGCGTTCACCAAGTCCGGGCGCACCGTACAGACGCTCAGCGAGCTGCCAGACCATCAACGTGCGATAGCCGTTGGGATCGAGATCGGGATCGCTGCGCCCCACCTCGATATCGTCGCGCGTGATAACGGCGTACCAGTTCTGCGGGGTGATGTCGGCGCGGCCGCGCGACTTGTTGGTGTAGGCCACCACCATGCGATTGCGCGCGAACTCGACGTAGCCCTCGACATGCGCCGGGACGAGATAGCGGGGAAAGACTTCGGCGTCAGCGAGTGCAATAAGGTCGGGAATTTTGCCGAGTTCGGTGAGCTTGCGGGCCGACTCGAGCGAACCCGCGCTCTCCTGGTCAATCAGGACATTCTCGCGCCGCGCGAAGGTGTCGAGCACGGCCTTCAGCGGGCGCGCCAACGAGCCCGCGTTGTAGACCACGAGACGCCCGCGATTATCCCCGCCGCAGGCTGAGAGCCCGAGGAGGAAAAGACAGAACAGAGTCCAAGTGGAACGGCGGAAAATCATCGTCCGTAGGGTCGCTCATCGGAAGGACATATACCAGCCTTGAATCTAGGGATGGAGGTTGAATGATGGAGGATGAAAGATGACCCCCCAACAATCCTCCATCCTTCAACCTCCATCCCGCTCGGACCGCAGCATTACTTTATTGTCAGCCACCCCACCCCCGGACCTCTCAAATGGTCGATCTCGCCCTCGACATCCGCGACGTCTCCAAGCGGTACGCCGAACACGTCGCGGTTCGCTCGCTCTCCCTCGTCGTCCCGCGCGGGACCGTCTACGGCCTCCTCGGCCCCAACGGTGCCGGCAAGACGACCACCATCCGCATGATCCTCAACATCATCGCGCCGGACACCGGCACGATCACGGTGCTGGGGAAGTCCAATCGCGACCCCGCGATCCTCGACCGACTCGGCTACCTCCCCGAAGAGCGCGGACTCTATAAAAAGATGTCGGTGCGCGATGTCCTGCGGTTCCTCGCCGAGTTGAAGGGCGTGGGGCGCAAGGATGCCGACCGACGGATTGACGAGTGGCTGGAGCGCCTGACGCTCAAAACCGCCGAGAAGGACTGGGGCAAGTCGAAGGTGGACGAGCTTTCGCGCGGCATGCAGCAGAAGGTGCAGTTCATCGGCACGCTGCTGCACGACCCGGAGCTGGTGATTCTCGACGAGCCCTTCAGCGGGCTCGATCCCATCAACGCGCAGGCGCTCAAGGACACCGTCGTGGACCTGCGCCGTCGCGGGAAGACGGTGATCTTCTCGACGCACCTGATGGACAACGCCGAACGCCTCTGCGATGCGGTGTGCATCATCGCGCGCGGCGAGAAGGTGCTCGACGGCACAATGGCCTCGGTGAAGGCGGAGAATGCCGGGCGCACTGTCGCGGTGGCGCTGGAGGGTGGGGCGAACACCGCGGTGAGTGCGGTGTTTCACGACACCGCACTGTGCGAACGCGTGGACGATAACTCTACGTATTTCGAAGTGGAGCTTGCCTCTGGGGCCACTGCGCAGACGCTGCTGCAGCGGCTCGTGGCGGCCGGCGCAGTGATCAATCGATTCGAGAAGGTGCAGCCCTCGCTGCATCAGATTTTCCTGCAGCGTGTCGGCGCGACCGGCATCGAAGAGGGGATGAGCGGACATGGCTAAGCTCTGGGCGGTTATCAAGCGCGAGTACATCGAGCGCGTACGCACCAAGTGGTTCATTATCGTCACGCTGTTCGGCCCGGTGTTTTTCGCGGTCATCATGATTTTGCCGGGCTATCTCTCGGTAAAGGGGATGCGCGAGGCGCGCGTGACTTCATTGCGCATCGTGGACGCCACCGGCATCGGACTGGGCGAGCGCGTAGCGCGGCGCTTGGCGGTCCCACAGTTGGCCGCGGGAGGCGTTCCCGCACTCGCGCAGGTTGACACGGTTGATCAATCCGGCGTTTCGGTGATCGAGGACGCACTCGTCGCCAAGATCCAGGCGCGCGAGGAGAATGGCGTACTGATTCTCGACTCGGCGACGGTCGCGAGCGGTCGTGCGCGCTACCTCGGCCGCGACGCGGGTTCGGTGGGTCAGGTCGAAGCGCTCGAGTCGGCGACGCGATTCGCCGTCCTCGCGGCGCGCGCCGAGGCCGCTGGCATCTCGGCGGAAACGGCAGAAGGGCTCGCGAAGCTGCGCGTGAACATCTCCGGCGAAAAAGTCACCGATCAGGGCAAGGGCGGCGACGGACTCGCCGGCACGATCTTCGGGTTCGGCGTGGCCTTCCTGCTCTACATGAGCATCATCCTCTACGGCCAGAACATCCTGCGCGGCGTGCTCGAGGAAAAGACGACGCGCGTGGCCGAAGTGGTGGTGTCGAGCGTGAGCCCGGACATCCTCCTTGCCGGCAAGGTGATTGGCGTAGGCGCGGTGGGACTCACGCAGATGGCGGTCTGGGTGGGCAGCAGCGTGCTCTTTTGGGAGAAGCGAGCGCAGGTCTTCAAGGCGATGGGCGTGAACAACATGCCGCAGATGACCTTCCCAACGATCGAGCCGTTGGTCGCGGTGGCGCTCGTCCTGTTCTTCATTCTAGGCTACACCTTTTACGCCTCGCTCTTCGCGGCGGTCGGCGCGATGGTGAGCACGCAGGAAGAGGCGCAGCAGGCGTCGCAGCCGGTGCTGATGATGTTGGTGTTCAGCATCATCTTCGTGCAGCCGGTGATGACCAACCCGACGGGGCAGTTGGCGCTCACGATGAGCTATCTACCGTTCTCGGCGCCGATCATCATGCCGATGCGCATGACGGCGACGCCGGTGCCGCCGATGGAGATCATTGGTTCACTCCTCGGCGTGGCTCTGGCGTGCGTGGTGGCGATTTGGCTCTCGGCGCGCATTTATCGCGTGGGCTTGCTCATGTATGGCAAGCGGCCGTCGATGCGGGAGCTGGTGCGCTGGATTCGTCAGGCCTAACTGCAACTGCTTCTACCACGGAGGCACGGAGGCTCGGAGAAGGGCGATTGAAGGGGGTGTGGCGGAGAGATCTCTCGCGCCACACCCCCTTTTCAATCAGTTGCGGTTCTCCGTGCCTCCGTGCCTCCGTGGTAAACCGCCGTTACGCTGTTACGGCCGCACCACAATGCTTATCAAACGCCGACTTAAGCTCATCGGCAATCGCCTCAGCCGAGCGCCCCTCGATCTGCCAACGCTCAATCATGTGCACCAGCACGCCGTCCTTCAGCAGGCCAATCGAAGGCGAGCTTGGCGCATAGCCAGTGAAGAACGAGCGCGCCTGACGGGTGGCATCCACATCGTTGCCTGCGAAGACCGTGAACTTGTGATCCGGCGTCACCGCATGCTGCAACGCCATGCCAACGGCCGGACGCATGTTGCGCGCGGCGCAGCCGCACATCGAGTTCACGATCATCAGCTGCGTGCCCTTCGTGCCCTTCAGCGCCTGGTCCACGGAATCCGCGGAGCGGCACTCGGCAACGCCCAACTGCGTGATCTCTTCGCGCATCGGGCCAATAAAGCGTTCGTCATACATCATCGCGTCATTCTCCTGTATTGTGTCGCCGCGACCTACTCGCGGCTCAGTGCCAGCAATGCTGCCTGCGGAACCACCAGGTAGCGCTCGTTCTCGAACGTGATTTCCACCGACGCCTTACGAAAGAAGAGCGCGTAGTCGCCCACGCGCGCCTGCATCGGGACATGCTTCGTTTCCTTCTGTCCACCAATCCGCCAAGGCTCGTCGAGATGCTCGACGACCTCCGGCAACGGGGTGCCCGGACCCTTCGCGACGATGCGCCCGCCCTGCACCGCCTGCGAATCCATGGCCGTCGCCGGAAGATACAGCCCCACCTTGGTGCGCTCCTCTCCTTCCTCGACCTTGATCAATACCCGGTCGCCGACGACAATCAGCTCCTTCTTCCCTTTCTTCATCACAGGAAATTAACTCAGCGGACGAGGAAGAGTTCCGACTGACGCCTGATTGCCCAGCGAATCTTTCCGTCGGGGCCGATCATCGCGTCCTCCTCCTGCGCCATCCGCACGAGCTGGCCGCCCCACTCGGGAACCGCCGTCGTGGCCTGCAACTCGATTGAGTACCACATGTTGGCCGTCACGAGGGCGTCGCCCGTCCCCGGGACCCCCTCCTGCGCATCCCAGCGCCCCACGTGCGCGCCGGCGCCATGGCCATGCTTGCCAATCGGGTGCGAGTAGAGGGTCCCGCTGATCCCCGCGGCGCGCATCCGCCCGAGCGTCGAGGCGAGAATCTGATTTCCCGTACGCCCTGGACGCAGCTCTTCCATCGTGAGGTTCTGCAGGCGATTACCGTTGCGCAACGCGAGCTGGAGCCCGGCCGGCGGCGCGGTTTCGCCCGGCAGGAGCACATACGCGTTGTGCTGCGTGTCGGTCGCGAGTCCGAGCGCGACAATGCCGACATCGCAATGCAGCACATCGCCGCGGAGGATGATTGGATCGTCCCCAAGCTGCGCCGCTGTCGCGCCGCGACGCTGCACATCCACGCTCGGCTGGAACCAGGTGCCGAGTCCGAGATCATTGACCTGCTGACGCCACCACCAGACGAGATCGCTCGTGCGCGTCACGCCGGGAGTGATGGCTTCGCTGGAGAACATCCGCTGCGTGAGGCCCCACACCACCGTCTGCAGGCGCCCGTAGTAGGCCGCTTCGTCGGGGACGCGCGTGGCGATGAATTCCAGCGGGAGCGCATCAACGGAACGGAAGCGCGCGGTCCACTTGTCGCCGAGTGCGGCGCTCATGCCGTCGCGCTCACCAGCGGTGAGACCGTCGGTGAAGGCGAAGGTGCGCGAGACGTTGATCTGAATGACCTTCGGGTTACGCTCTTCAATGAGGTTCTTGAGCGTGTTCCACTGTTCATCACCGACGAGTTCGGCGCGTCGTGATTCCGCCCCGGCGTCCACGGCGGCAGCGGCGCGATACGCTTCATAGAGCCCGCCCTGCGAGGTCCCGCCGAGGGCGATACGCTCGATGCACGAACCATCGCCCGGATCCACGCGGCCGGCGGAGGCGCAGCGATCGAAGAAGACGTAGATCGTGCGGCGGCGCGCCGCGAAGGTCGTGGGCGAAACGAGGGAGCTGAAGGTGGGATCCTCGTTGTACTCGCGCATCGGGATCACCCACATGTCCACGCCATGCTTGCGCATGAGGCCGGGGAGCACGGTGGTGAGACGCTGCTGCAGCCAGCCCTGCTGCAACACGGCCTGCTCGCGCAGCGTGCCGAAGGGGCGGGTTTGCGCTTCTACGCGCACGGAGAGCGCGGGAAGCCCGGCCGCGACACACGAGGCGGCGAGCGCGAAGGCGCGGATGTTCATCAAGCGAATGCTCATCAGGCGGAAGTTCATCAGCATGAGACTCAGGGGCGTTGGTGCGGGATCTCGCGCCCCTTAAGTAGCAGGAGGCGCACGAGCGTGGAGACGAGGGCGAGCACCACACTGAACAGCGTGATGCCGGCGACGCGGAAAAAGAGGATGCGCACCGAGGTGGTCTGCCAGTCTTCGAGCGTCGCCTGAATGGAGCCGACGACCTCGAGCCCGAGCAGGGTGAGCGCGAGACTCACGGCGATTTCGGTGCCGGCTTCAATGGCGGCAAAGAGCGGCGCGCGCCACCACCACTCGCGCTGCGCGTAGTAGCCGAGGTGGAGCGTAGTCATGACGAAGAGAAAGACCGCGCCGCCGACGAAGGTGCCGGCAATCCAGAGCCAGCTTTCGCTCCAGCCAAACTGCAGCACGAGCGAGCGATACGTCCGCAGCCCAGCCCCAGTGAAGATCGCCATCAGCGGCAGCGAGAGCGAGAGCCGCTTGAGGAACATCGGTTCCTCGAGCTGCGGCATCGCCAGAGCCGGGCGCAGGATTGGCATCAGCGGGTCCCGGTGATCACCGCGTGGCGATGCATTCGATTTCCACGCGCGCGTTGAGCGCGAGTCCGCTCGTCCCGAAGGCGCTGCGGGCGGGGAGCTTCCCGGGCGTGAAAAACTCGCGATACACCACGTTCATGCGATCCCACTCGGCCATGTCGGCCATCATTACGGTGCACTTCACGACCTTGTCCATGCTCGAGCCGACGGCCTCGACGGTTCGCTTGATGTTGTTCAGCGTCTGACGCGTCTCGGCTTCGATGCCGCCGGGGACGACGGCGTTTGCGTTGGCGGCGGCATCGGTGCCGATCTGGCCGGAGAGGTAGATGACATCGCCCACGCGCACGGCGGGGGAGAAGGGACGCGTGGGGGCGCCGAAGGGGGTGAGGTACTCGACGTCAGCACCACTCGCTTCCGCGCTGGACGCGACCGCGGGCACCGCGTCGGCTGCGCGCCCGCCGACGTAAAACGTTGCACCGACGATGCCGAGCACGAGCAAGCCGACGGAGGCGAGAACGCGACTCAGATTCATTTGATCATGTGCCCAATGCGCGACCAGCGAATGTCGGTGAGGAACGGCAGCGGCCGGTCGGAGTCGTCCGCGTTCCAGGAGTAGTACACGAAGAGCGGACGTCCGCGCACATTCTCACGCGGCACGACGCCCCAGTAGCGCGAGTCCTTCGAGTTGTAGCGATTGTCGCCCATCATCCAGAGATACCCCTCGGGAATCAGGAGCGGGCCCCAGTCATCGAGGGTCGGCGCCTCGGGTACGGGGCCGAAGCGCGAGGAGTCCACGGCAATCTGCTTCTGCCAGAGGAAGAGCGGGTGCGTCTCGTTCGGAGGCGCGCCGGTCGCGGAGCCCGCGCCATAGCCCTGTCGCTGCGGGACGCCGTTGATGTGCACGACGCCCTCACGCGAGTGGATCGTGTCACCCGGCATGCCAATCAGCCGCTTCACGAGAATCGGCGTCGGGTCCCAGGGCTGGTCCATCTGCGGGGGCGAAATGAACACGACGATCTCGCCGCGCTCCGGCTCGGCGTAGCCCGGGAGATTGATCTGCGTGAACGGGATGTGCGGCCCGTAGCGCAGCTTGTTCACGAAGAGCCAATCGCCAATCAGCATCGACGGAATCATCGAGCCCGACGGAATCCGATACGCCTCCACGAGGAAGGTGCGGAGGAGCAGGAAGATCGCGATGGTTGCGGAGAGGGACTTGAACCCCTCCCAGAACTTCTTGCCATCGAAACCGCCGCCACCGCCCGCGCGGGATCCCGAGCGAGCGGCGGCAACGACGTTCTTGGCGGAGGCTGGCTTGCCAGCGGTACTGGCGCGCTTCTTGGAGGCCACGGTAAGGCGGAGAGGGGTGCTGGGGCGCGAACGAGGGCGTAGTGCTCCCTACGGCGCCAAATGACACGGCGTGTCGTCTGAGGGGAATCTGGCCCCGCCGAGGGGCAAAAACGAGAGGGGCGCGCCTCGCGGCGCGCCCCTCG
>JANLTT010000121.1:0-4376 GCA_031363115.1 Gemmatimonas sp. | reverse complement strand
CGCCGCGAGCCAGTGCACGAATCGCTCAAACGACACGATCGTATCCACGCGGACGCCGAGTCGCGCGTCATCGGTGTTCACGAAATCGAGCCAGAGCCGTCCGCCCACGAAGGCGAAGGGGGGAGCGGCATCGTGGGCGCGCGAGGACATACGGCGAAGATAGCGTGCCGTTCGTAGATTCGTCGCATGGTCAACGACGTGCGGACAATTGCAGTGGGGTCGGGAAACCCGGTGAAGCTCGCGGCCGCACGCGCGGTGCTCTCGTGGGCCGCACCCAACGCCACGGTGGAACCCTGTGTGGTGCCGAGTGGCGTGCCGGACCAGCCCTTCGGCGATGACGAGACGATTGCCGGCGCGCGCGCGAGGGCGCAGCGGGCGCGCGAGGCCGCGGACGCCGATCTCGGGGTCGGGCTCGAAGGCGGCGTGGTGGATGGCCCCGGGGGGATGCGCACCTGTGCTTGGTGCGTCGTGGTGCATCGCGACGGGCGCGAGGGCGTGGGGGGCTCACTCGCCATGCCATTGCCCGACGGCGTGGCCGCGATGATCCGCGGGGGCGAGGAGTTGGGGCATGCGATGGATGCCTTCGCGGCCACACGCGGCACCAAGCATGGCAAGGGTGCGGTGGGGATCCTCACCGCGGGGCGCATTGATCGCCAAGGGGCCTACGAAGTCCTCGTGACGTACGCGCTGGCGCCCTTCGTGACGCCAGCGCTCTACGCGCGCTGAATTCCCGCCGCGCTCAGTCCTTCATGGGGCGGAGGGCGAGCACGGGGCGCTTGGCGCCGCGAATCAGCTTATCGGCCACCGAGCCCACGAAGAGGCGCGAGATACCACGCCCCTGTGTGGCAATCACGATCACGTCGGGATCAGTCTCCTTGCAGTGGTCCATCAGCGCGCGGACGGGATTGAGCTCCATCCGCACGACGGCGTGTGCCTTGATGCCCTTCTCGAGGAGTCCAGCGACAACGCGGTCAATGCTTTCCTTGGCGTCCGCGGCTTCGGCGTCAATGCCGTAGGGATCGGGGCGACCGGCAGCGAGCGCGTCGGCGACATCGTTGGGCACGAACGGCGCGACCATGCGCACGACGTCAATCTCGGCACCAAACAGGAGCGCGAGATCGCGGGCGACGGGAATCGCCGCATCGGCGCGCGCACTGCCGTCGAGCGGCATCATGAGCCGCTTCGGCACCAGCGCTTCCATCGCGTGCGTGTCGTTTTCCGGCAGGGTGAGCACCGGCCGATGCGAATGACGAATCACCGCATCGCAGACGGAGCCGAGCCAATCGGGGGCGAAGCCACCGGCCCCATGCGTGGTCATGACAATCAGGTCGGCCTCGACGGCCTCGGCCGCCTCGGTGATCACCCCAGCCGGCGAGCCATCGGCCACGCGGGGCTCGACCCGCACTCCCCACTCCGCGCCGAGTCGCTTGGCGAGCTCGGTGACGTAGCTCAGGGCGCGGGCGCGCAGGCCATCGTCCGCGGCGAGCATGTCCTGCGTGAAGACCCCTTCCGCGGTGGCACCAACGATTGCCAGGGGGACGTGGGCGCGCACGAGGTGGACGGTGCCACCCGCGCGACGGGCGACATCAAGTGCGACGGCCAGGGCGCGCTCAGCGAGCGGCGAGCCATCGACGGGAACGAGAATTGTACGTAGCATACCGACCTCCAGCAGGGGGACGCTCGGCCCGACCGCGGGCCTCCCCTAGATGCTAGCATTGTGCATGGCGTGCGCAACGTAGGTCCTTCCCCGAACCTGTGTCAGGATTAATCGTGACCGAACAGAGACCGCTCCCTTTCCGGATCCAGTCGCGCGTGCGCTGGAGCGACTGCGACCCGCTCGGCATCATCTGGTACGGCGCGTACCTCAAGTATTTCGAGGCCGCGGAGCACGAGATGTTTCGGGCGGCCGGGCTCCCCTACGAAGTGTTGCGGGTGGAGCGGGAAGTGCAGCTGCCGCGCAAGGCGTTCACGGTGGAGTTCGTCTCGCCGGCGCAGATGGACGAACTGCTCGACATTGACGTCGGCGTGGCGAAGATCGGCAACTCGTCGCTGACGATGCGTTTTGAGGCGTACTGCGCGGCGGATCGCACGCTGCGGGCGACGGCGCAGCTCACCGTGGTGTGCGTGGAGAAGTCGAGCATCACCAAGCGCGTGATTCCCGACTGGGTGCGCGACGCGCTCAGCCCGTACGTGGTGGGGTAGCGCCCGGCGCGAGACTCGCCGCGTCCATCGCGACGGAGGAGCGGCTGTGCGCTTCCATCGCGCGACTCACGCGCCGCTGTAGGCGCTGCAGTCCATCGTACGCGGCGTACTTAAATGCGTCGCTGAGTGACGGGTAGTTGTAGACGCTCTGGATGAAGTGATCGAGCGTCCCGTGGAACTGCAGCACCGTCGCCGGAATGTGAATCAGCTCGCACGCGCCCTCGCCAATCACGCTCGCGCCGAGGAGTAGGTGATCGTCGGCGCGGAAGACGAGCTTCACGAATCCCTCAGTGTCGCCGATGATCTGTCCGCGCGGATTGTGTCGGAAGCTGGCCTTCCCGATCTCCACGGGCAGGCCCTTCGCGCGCGCTTCGTCCTCGCCAAGCCCGACGGTGGCAATCTCGGGAATCGTCCAGACGCCATACGGCAACACGCCCGACACCTTCGACTTGTACTTGAGATCAAAGGCATAGCACATCGCGACGCGTGCCTGTTCCATCGCAGTCGAGGCGAGGGCAGGGAATCCGACGATGTCGCCGGCAGCAAAGATGTGCGGCGCACTCGTCCGAAAGTGATCATCCACGGTGACGAAGCCGCGGGCATTGAGATGCACGCCAGCGTGCGCGAGTTGCAGGTCGTGCGTGTTGCCCTCGCGACCGGCGCAGTAGAGCACGCAGTCCGCGGGAATCGAACGGCCATCGCTGAGGGTGACGGTGGCGAGCTCGTCCACGACGGAGACGCTGGTGACCGCGGCATCGAGCACGACCTGCACAGCCAGTCGGCGCGTCATCTCGTTGCGCAGTGCATCGGAGATGTCGGTGTCGAGCTGCATCAGCAGGCGATCGCGGCTGTTGATGAGTGTGACGCGGACACCCAGCGCGGCGAAGATGCCGGCGTACTCGCAGCCAATCACGCCGCCGCCAATCACCACGAGTCGGCCGGGGATGGCGGGCAGGGAGAGGACGTCGTCGCTGTCTACGACGACGCGTCCGTCGAAGGGAATCTCAGCGGGATGTGAGGGGCGGGAACCGGTGGCGAGGAGGAAGACCTCGGCGCTGATGCGCTGCGGGGGCTTTCCGTATCGGGCGACTTCGATGGTGTGGGGGTCCACGAAGTGGGCGGCCCCCTGCACACTCGTAATGCGATGGCGCTCAAGATTGTGCTCAATGAGCTGCCAGGCCGATTCCACGACGGCGCGCTCGCGGTGCATGAAGTCGCCGATGGTGATGTCGGACTTCATGCGGAGGTCCACGCCGTAGAGACCCCGCTGGCGGAGGCCGCCGAGGTAGAGGGCGGTCTCGCGGAGCGTCTTGGAGGGGATGGTCCCCGTATTGACCGCGGCACCACCCGGCTTGGGCGCGCGTTCAATAAGGCAGACGGACTTTCCGAAGTAGGCGGCCTGCGCGGCCCCCTTCTCCCCGGCGGGCCCGCTCCCAATCACGCAGAGGTCGAATCGATCGCCTAGGCTGGTGGTCATCAGGCCAACATACGACCACTCGGGGTGGGGCGCGAGCGGACCCATTCTGCCCGGCGTTTCCCCCCCATTTCTCACCCCTGTTTTCACCTGCAGGGGACCCCTTCGCGGCTTATCTTTCTTCTATGACTCCCGAGTCCACCTACTTCCGAAAGGGTTTCGGCCTCAAGGCCGATGTGCAGGAGACCCTGACGGCCGATTACGACGGCCAGCTCGTTGATTTGCTCCTGGCCCGCGAGCACACGCTGGTGGTCAGCGATGTCACCATCCGCCTCGCCAAGGAATTCGGCTTTTGCTACGGCGTGGAGCGCGCGGTTGAGTACGCGTATCAGACCCGCGCCAAGTTCCCCGACAAGCGGATCTTTCTGGCCGGCGAGATCATCCACAATCCGCACGTGAACGCGAAGCTCCGCGAGATGGGAATCGTCTTCCTCAAGCCGAGTGACAAGGGCTTCGATTACTCGGAAGTGGAGCCCACCGATGTCGTGATTCTGCCGGCCTTCGGCGTGACGATTCACGACTTCGACACCCTGCGCGCGAAGGGCTGCGTGATGGTCGATACGACCTGCGGCTCGGTGCTCAATGTCTGGAAGCGCGTCGAGGCGTACGCAAAGGACAGCTTCACCTCGCTGATTCACGGCAAGTACTACCACGAAGAGACGCGGGCCACGGCGTCGCAGGTGGAGAAGTACGACAACGG
>JANLTT010000119.1:0-4655 GCA_031363115.1 Gemmatimonas sp. | reverse complement strand
ACCGTCTTCCTGATGGCACGAGGTGCAACGGAGTCCCGAGGTGGCGTAGTCGGGGAGTGACTCGGGCGTGAATCGCAGGAGGTAGAGGCCGCGCCGGATGGACGCACCCATCGAGTCGTTGGGGATGTCGGCCTCACGCTTCGGCACCCAACTCGCCTCGGTGAAGACGACGGCGGGTGGCTTGGCGCCGTCTGCGACCACAGCGGGTTCACCTCCACCGCAGGCGGTGAGGGTGACGCCAGCGGTCAGGACGAGCGCCGAGACGAGCGCGGATGTGCGCATGGGGCGTGAGCGCATCCAGAAGCCTCTCAAGTAGAAATGGGGAGCATCCAAGCGATTCTCCGTACTCCGATACGGTAATATGCTGGTTCAATCTCGGCAAGCACCCTGACGGGGTTCGCCTGACACCCAATCAGCCTCCCGCTTATGGCATGCCCAGGCCCCGCCTCCGAGATTTCCTCTACCGCCGGATTGCCGACAAGGAGGATCGATGCTCAAGGTCAAGGATCTCATGACGCGCGAGGTGCTCACCCTCGCCCCCAACACGACCGTCCGCGAAGCGGCCGAAATCCTGTCGACGGAGCATGTGAGCGGCGCCCCGGTCGTGCGGCACGGTGCCGTCATCGGCATGATCAGCTCCGTGGACCTCCTCGAGTTCATCGCCGGGCTCCCCGCAGATCCCGAGGCCGTGAGCGGCGGAATGGACCACGGCATTCTCGATGATCACACGGTCGAGGAAGCGATGACCCGCGGACCCATCAAGACGATTGCCCTCGATGCCCCGGCGAGCACCGCCGCCGAGATGATGATGGCGGAGGGCATCCATCGACTCCCCGTGCTGGACAACAACCAGCTGGTCGGCATCATCTCGACCACGGACTTGGTGAAGGCGTTGGCGGACCGCAAGCTCTCGTACCGCACCTTCGTCTTTCCGAAGTAGCCACACGCCGCGGCGAAATCGCGGCGGCCTCGAGCGCCTCAGCCAAACATGGAGCGGACGACGAACCCCACGTTCGCCGGCCGCTCCGCGAGGCGGCGCATATACCAGCGATACCACGCCTCGCCATAGCTGATCAGCGTGGCCACGGTCTCCCCCGCGTTCTTGAGCTCCATTTGGTCGCGGTCGCGGATGCCGTACAGCATGTGAATCTCGTACCGGCCCGGCGCCACGCCCTTCGCGCGCGCATGCGCGATGATGCGGCGCAGCAGCGGCATGTCATGCGTGCCCAGAATCGGCGTGCACGAATTGTGCTTCGCGCCTTCGAGCATCTGGACCGCAATCTGCTCGTACGCGGCGTCGGTATCGCTCTTCCTCGGGAAGGCGACCTCCGCCGGCTCCGCGTACGCCCCCTTCACGAGACGAATCGTCGGATTGATTGGAAGCAGCGCCTCGACATCCTTCGGCGTCCGATACAAGTACGCCTGCAACGCGATGCCGGCGCGCCCGTGCCTCGCCCGAATCGTGCGATACAGCTCCAGGGTGCGATCCACATAGCTCACATCTTCCATGTCGAGCCAGAGGGCCGATCCCGTGGCCTCCGCTTTGTCTGCCAACGCCACGCAGTGCTGCGCGCACTCGTCCATTGAGAGATCGAGCCCGAGCTGCGTGGGCTTCACACTCACCTGCGCCGGCAACCCGCGCTGCTTGATGGCATCGAAGAGCGCGAGGTAGTGATCGCGCACGGCGATGGACTCATGCGGCAAGGTCAGCGCTTCACCAAGACGCGTGTACAACACCTGGCGCCCGGTGCGGGCGATCGCCTCACCGGCCACGAGTCCATCCTCCATGCGCTCGCCAGGCATGAAGGCCCGCGTCGCGCGCCGGACCGCGCGGCTCTGCGTGGCGAAGCGATTGAGCGAGTCGCTCTTGGCAGCCGCGAGCAACAATGACCGTCCGATTCCCATCTGCGAGCTCCTTACCCGATGCCGGGGATGCGAGTGAGTTCGCGGAGCCGCGCCTCGAGTGCCAGCTTCTGCGCCTCGAGCTTGGCCCGCTCCTCCACCACACGCTGCGTGGCCTGTGCCTTGACTTCATCCGCCTTGGCGCGCGCCTTCGCGACCTCGGCGTCCACCAACGAATTCACCTTCGCGCGGACCTGCGCTTCGGCCTTGCGCACTTCCTCGCCAAGCTGCTCGCGCAACGCATTGCCGACGGCGTTCGCGACGTTCGTGCGCACGGCGAGCGTGGGATCCTTGATGGTGCCGCCGAACGAGGCGACGATTTCCACCGAATCAATGCGCTGCATCGCGCGCCAGAGCATGTCCTCGACGAACTGCGTCCGCGCGTCGGCGTTGGGGGGACGGAGGGAGTCACGGACCCAACGCACACTGGGCGCACGCCACGTCCATTCGCCGTTGATGCGCTCACCGTTCCGCTGGATCCGAAGCGAGGTGTTTCCCTGCCCCAACGCAACCGCGCCGCCGAGTCCGCCAATCGGAAAGGTCGGCAGGGCGATTCCGCTGAAGGCCGCACCAATCGTATCGCGCGCCGGCGCACGACGGTGATCGAACATGCCGGTCACGCGGCCCTCGCGCGGGCCGACGGTGCCACCCGTGCGTTGCAGCAGGAAGCTCGTCGGGGCGCCGAACACGGCGGGCTGCGACGTCACACCAACCAACTGCGCGCGATAATCGCCCGCGGCCGCGCCATCACCGGCAATCGCCAGTGAGAGCTCCGCGATGCGAAGCAGGAACGTCGGGTACACCGTTTCCTTCGGGAACAGCACGTCGGTTCCGGAGGCGCGCATGCGCTTTGGCCCCGGCCTCAACTGGCGCTCGAGCCCCGGCGGGATGTATCGCTGAATCCGCTCGCCCCAGTACAGCACGTCTCCGAGTTGCTCGGCAATCAGATCGCTGAAGAGCTGCGGCCCAACGCTCGGAATCTCGAAGGTCGGCAAACGCAGGAGCGACTTGGCGTAGGCGAGGTCCGTGGCCCGCGCGTCGCCGATGGCGTCAACTTTGGCCTGGAGCCCAGCGGCACTGCCGCGCGTCTCCGTCTCGAAGGCCTTCAGCCGGTCGTCAATCTGCGCAAGGTTGCGCAGCGTGCGCCGGACATCGGTCACGGCTTGCCGCGCACCGGCAATGCCGAGCGAGCGCAGGTTCGTGCCCTGGAGCCGCGTCACCAGCGCTTCGGCGGAATCAATCGCGGGACGAGGATCGGCGGCCTGCAGATCGGCCAGCATCTTGGTGCGCGCCGTGTCGGCGAACGCCACGGCGTACCGCGCGGCACGCAGCGTGGCGAGCGAGTCCGCGGAGATGGCGTCCACGTTCACGGACTTCGTCAGCGTGGAGAGTTCGAGGGGCGGCACCTTGATGCGCGACTTGAAGTTCGCGATCACCTGACTCGTCTCTTCAACTTCCTGCGACTTCTGCGGGATTGCCCCCGACGTCTGACGCGGCGTGTTGAAGCGAATCCCTCGCGCCGCGACGGTGTCGATTATGACCTTCCGCTCCAGCAGCGGCAGCACGTTGATGTCGAGGACCAACTCCTCCGCCTCCACCATATTG
This sequence comes from Gemmatimonas sp., assembly GCA_031363115.1. Taxonomy (GTDB): domain Bacteria; phylum Gemmatimonadota; class Gemmatimonadetes; order Gemmatimonadales; family Gemmatimonadaceae; genus Pseudogemmatithrix. Next base: position 1,148 of record JANLTT010000119.1, on the reverse strand, counting down.
CGCATGGGCGAGTTGGGATTCGTGACCTCGAGTCCGCGCAATCGGACGTCGCCGTCGGCGAACGAGATGTCAGCGGAGGCCAGGTCCACGCGGGCCCCGACGGCCGCGGTGCCCGCCGACTCGATGCCCCACTCCACCACGCGATTCTTGAACAACAACGTGAGTACAAAGATGAACGCGAGCGTGACGCTCAGCGGCAACAGGGCCTTCCAGCGAATGAATTTCATGGCCGGAAGAGCTCGTACACCGAGTAGATCTTCGACGTCTTGAGCACCTGCACGATCTTCCACTGCTGGATCTTCGCGTAAATGTGCGCGCGATACCGACCCACCAACACCTTGAAGATGAAATAGCTCGGGAGCAGCGCGACAATCCACACCACCAGGCTCCCCAGCACGATCGAATTGTTGAGTCGCGAGAGCGCCACCACCGGCGTGTTCACCACCCAGATGAAGAAGGGGGCGAGCGAATCATTCATGAGGAGCGCCATGCCGACGCGATCAAAGATCGGGTCGAACATGAAGCCAAGCGGGGTGGCAACCGCCCACCCGAGAAAGACCCCTGGGAACGACACCGTGGTCAGCATCGCGATGGCGAGCACGAGCACGTTATGGAGCGACATCAGGGGAGTGAGCCCAAAGGCGAGTCCAATGGCCATACCCATGGCGACCTGCCCGGGAGTGCCATCCGAGTTCAGCGCCTTGAACATTGTCTGCAGAAATTTGATAAACAGCATAGTGACGAATTCTATTCGTCGCGCCGCGGGGGTGACAGGGAGACCGCGGGGGTTGTAGGTTCGCCGGATGGCCTCTTCTCGAACCGTCGCGCGCTTCGAACTACTTGGGCGCATCGCGCTTGCCCTGACCCTCGCAAGCTCGTCGGTCGGCGCCCAGGGTGGGCGCCCAGGGCGCGGCACGCCCCCCGCCGGATTCACCGCCGCCGACTCCCAGCTCGTGGCTCGGATTCTCCGGGCCGAGCTCCGGCGCGATTCCGCGGACGCGGCGCTGACCCTCGGTGCATCTCACCGCCAGGCGCGGGTGCGCGTGGTGGCGCTGCGGGCAAAGGAACGGATCCGAGACGCGGCCTTCACGCGGCGCGATTCCCTCCCGGGGGCCGCCCTTCCCGCCCCGCGCGTCTGGCCCGAGCCC
>JANLTT010000105.1:0-31398 GCA_031363115.1 Gemmatimonas sp. | reverse complement strand
GCTCCGGCGGGCAGCGCGGGCGCCTTCGCGAAAGCATCAAGGGACGCAAATGCCGCTGCATTCGCCGAGACGAAGCCGCCAGCCCACGTCGTCGGCAGATCCAACTCATTCACGCGCCTCACCCAGCTCGGTGCAACCGCGAGCTTCGCCGTCCGAACGTCCGGGAAGATCCCGCCGCCGCCATAGACCGTGCGGCCATTGTCCGTCTTGCACGAGGGTCGCCCCACCGTATCGCGCTCAGCAGCCGCCATCCGGAGATAGTTGCGCGTGCTTATGCCTCGATACTCGCGCTGAATCACGCGACCGCATGGCGTGCGCAGGTGGCCGATTACCAGGACCAGCACCGATCCGTCCGACAGGGGGAACCCGCGCATCATCAGCGATTTCCCAAAGCTCGGCTGCCCGACAATCAGCGCGCGGTCATGGTCCTGCAGCGCCCCCGCCACCAATTCCGACGCGCTCGCCGTGCCTTCATCAATCAGGACGACAATCGGGTACTGCCGTTCGCTGCGCCAGAATGAACGCTTCACCCGTCCGGTGTCCACGGACATCTGGCGCCGTCCCTCCGACGTGTACACCACCGTGTTGGTCGGGAGAAACTCGCCAGCGATGGTTGCCGATTCATCCACACTGCCGCCACCATTGCCACGGAGGTCGAGCACGAGCCGCTTCATGCCGTCCCGCTCGAGCCGCTGAAGCGCGGCGCGCAAATCAGCCGCCACCTTCTCACCCACGAAGGTCGTGATGCGTACGTAGCCGGTGGTGTCATCGAGAAAGAGCGCGGCTGGCACGGCCGTCTCTTCGCTGAAACGCTCCCGCTTCACCGTACGCTCAAGACGGACGGGCTGACCATCGGCACCACGGCGCTCCAAGGTCAGCTTCACGGTGCTACCGCGAGGCCCCGCGAGTTGAATCTCCAGTTCCAGCGCGCTTTCCGCGCGCATCGGCTTTCCCTCAACCTCAATGAGCTCGTCACCTGGGAGGATGTCGCGACGACGCGCATCGGTGCCGGCCGCGACCGCGGCGACCATCGCCGAGCCACCCACAAAGGTGAATTCAATTGGCACTGGGTGCAGTCGTCCGAGACGGAGCTGCTCCTCCTTACCCGGCTCGAGACGCACCGCAGGAATGACATACGAGTGCGGATCGGTCGCTTGCACCATCGCCTGGATTGCCGCCATGAAGAGGCGATGCGAGTCAACGGAGTCCGGATGGTTCACGCGAATCTGATTGAAGACCTGCGAGAACAACTGCAGGTCCTCAGCGGAGGTACGCGCTCGCACCGCAGGCGCAGGAGCCGGCTGCTGCGCGATGAGCTCCGCTGTGGGTAGCGCGACGAGCGCGATGAGCGCGGCGACTCGTGCCGAGCGCCCCCTCACTGTGTGCCGCCGAGTGCCCGCAGTCGTTCAGTGACCGTGGCACGCTGCGGATGGCGGCGCGCCGCCAGCGCCACGAAACGTTCGTAACTCGCCTTCGCCCCCGCGGGATCTCCCGTCTTCTCGAGGGCCACGCCGAGCAAGTGGTGCGGCGAGGCGAAGAAGGGTTCAATCTCGATGGCCTTCTTCAAGGGCGCGATGGCGTCTGCGTGTTGCCCAAGCGCAATCAAAACTTCGCCCTGCCGGTAATGCACATGCCCCTCCGCCGGCGCGAGTTCGGCGGCGAGGGAAATCTCGCTGACGGCCGTGGCGGTGTCCTTCTGGGCGAGGGCAAGCGCCGCGAGTTCCAGATGCGCGGGATAGAACGAGAGATCCTCCGTCATCGCGCGGCCGAAGGCCTCACGTGCCTTCGCCGCATCGCCCTTGCGCGCGTAGAGCACGCCGACCGCGTGTTCGTACAACGCCTTGGAGGAGTAAAAGACCACCAAGGTGTCGCGATTCAGGTCGCGGGTGCGCAGCTTTTCGAGGGCCAGTGTGTAGTCGCCGATGGCTGCGTCATTTAGCCCCTGCAGCGCGCTGAGTCGCCCGCGATCGAAGTAGAGATACATCGGGTCCTTCGCCGCCGTGATGGCTTCGGTGTACAGCTCCATCGCGTACGGAATCCGTCCCTCCGCGGCGGCATAGCGCGCGCGCACCGATGCGGAGGCGGTGTTCAACTGCCGCTGGGCGTAGTCATCAATTTCCCCTTCGTTGATGCCGCTCCCGATGGCCGCGCGATAATACTGGAAGAGCATCGTACGCTCGTGCCGCTCGTGCACGAACGGATCGATCTGCAACGCCCGGAAGTAGAGCGAGTCGTTCGCGCGCATGACCGGAGAAAAGATGGTACGGGCATTGCCTTCCATGTACGACTTGAAGCTCGATTGCCGCCTCATCAGGGTGGCCACCCGGCGACCGTACAGGGCGTCGGCACTCGCCGGGTCGAGTCGCGAGGCCCAGTAATACGCATCGGCCGAGACGCCGGCATCTGACTCAAGCGCGCGCTGGGCATGCTGCAGATACGCCATCGCGTCGTTGGTGTCTGCGCTCGCTGCAAGCCGTGGACGACGCGGGAGGCGCGCGTCGCGCTGGGCCAGCAACGGCTCCGAGGCCGCAGCAAAAAGAGCACACGCCACCAGCAATGCACGCATGGGAGAATCCCTCATCGTTTGGACTAAAAGCCGCGAGAGGAAAAGATTCGCTGGTGCACCGAACTCGTCAATACCGTTAATTTCCCGATTAACGCTCAGCTCCCGCCTGCCCTACGGCAGCATCCGCCCCAGCTCCGCTGGACTCGGCAACATGCAGCTCGATGCGCCACCCATCAGCGACCGCCGTACCTTCGCCACCGCCTTGTATGCGGGATCGCGCAACGCACGCGGCACCACCGCCCCAATCCTCGCGAGCACGCCGTAGAAGCCGCCGAGATACCGCGCGACCGCAAGCGCCGCATCGGAGTAAATCATTACCCGCTCCACGCCATCGACGCGTTCCACCCACAACAGTGAATCCACCATCTGCAGCTCCGGATGCCGCGCGCGAACCCCCTGCCCCGCCACACCATCGCGCGAGGCGAAGCAGAGCAGGCGCTTCCGATCGCGATCAAGCACGAAGCGCACCGACCGCGTGCAAAAGCCACAGTCGCCGTCGTACACCATCAGGGGGGCGGGATTCGCGTAGGTCATCGAGCACGGGGGGTTGGCGTTGGCGATGCAAATCGCCCGTCGCGTAAAAATTGAATCGTCAATCGCTGCACGTCATCACGTCGCATTATAAACGTGTGATTGCCATCCACCACCACATGCGCGTGCTCCCCCGCCACATGTGTCGCGGCCTCATCGACCTTACCGTCATCGCGCGCGGCAATGATGCCGACTTCAACGCCCATGATGGCCGGCAGGCGACAGACCGTCGAGCCCGCATCGGTGCGCAGTTCGTCCATCGGCTCGAGCAGCCACCCCGCGACGGGGGCATAGAAATCCGCCGCGTGCGATCCCTGATTCGGGGGCGCGAGCATCACGAGACGGCCCGCTCCCGGCGGAGGTGCCGGCTGCGAGAGCATCCAGCGGGCGATGATGCCCCCCAGGCTGTGCCCCACGAAGTGCACGCGCGCGTGGTTTCCGCGCTCCGCCGCCACCCGCTCGCTGACAATCGCCCCCAATTCGGCGATGCCGCAGCAATAGCTGGAGTAGCCGATGTTCAGGACGTCAAACCCGGCCGCCTCGAGCGCCTCCTTCATGGGACCCATCGAATACGACGTGCGCCCTAGGCCGTGGAGAAGGACCACGAGTTCCTGTTCCGCCGCGACCCCCTGGGCTTCCAAAAGCCGCGCCCCGGCGGGCCCCGGGATGGGCGCCGCCAGCAGCAGGAGGGCGAGGAAGAGAATCTGGCGCATATGGCGGGAAGGGGCTCCCGTTAACATTATGGTAGGGAACCCCTTAGGAGTACCGTCGTGTCACTCCCCGCTTCGATTAACGCAACGGATGGGACCACCCTCCATCTTTTGGAGTGGGCGGCAGAGGGAGCGCGCGGCACGGTGCTCATCGTGCACGGGCTCGGGGAGCACGGCGATCGCTACGGTCACGTCGCGCAGTGGCTCTCGACGCGCGGATTCCGCGTCGTCAGCTACGACCAGCGCGGGCACGGACAGTCGCAGGGGCCGCGCGGCATCTCGCCGACCGCCGATGCGCTCTACGACGATCTCGCGCTGGTCATTGATGCGGTGCGTCCGCCCAACGGAAAGCTTATCGTCCTCGGTCACTCGATGGGCGGCGCCATTGCGGCGCGCTTTGTGGCCGATCATCGTCGGTCGATTGACGGACTGATTCTTTCGTCCCCCGCGCTCGACGCCAATCTCTCGACGATGCAGCGCATCCAGCTCTACATCGGTGAGCGGCTGGCGCCGATGATCGCACAGGGCAATGGACTCGACCCCAAGATGATTTCGCACAATCAGGCGGTCGTACGTGCGTACATGGAAGATCCGATGGTGCATGACCGAATCTCGGCGCGACTCGCGCGCGTGATTATTAATGCCGGCGAGGTCGCGCGAGCGAAGGCCACACAGTGGACCGTTCCCACGCTGCTCGTCTATGCAGGAGCCGACGCCCTCGTGGCGCCGAGTGGGAGCGATGCATTCGCGGCCAGTGCCCCCCGTGAGGTCGTGGAGTCCACCAGATTCGATGGCCTATACCACGAAATCCTCAACGAGACGGAGGCGCTGGCCGCTCCTGTCTTCGCCCGCATCGAGCAATGGCTCGATGCGCACTTTCCTGCGTAGGGCTTACGGTGTGATGCGCACCGGCGCATCCACAACGCCACCACGTGTGCTGGTCACTCGTGCATTTGCTTCCACCGCCTGACCCGCCGGCACACGCACGCGCAGCGTGACGACCTTGGTCTCGCGGCCGCCCACATAGAACTCCGTGCCGCGCCCGACGCTGCGCACGCCTCCCCCCTCAATGGTGAGGAAGTCGGGACGCACGATGTGCACACGCTTGGCCTGCTCGAGCGCGGTCGGAATCAACCCGCTGTTGCGCACGCTGACGCGCACTTCATGCGTGGCGGAATCCGCCGAGACGCGCACCTTCACGACCTGCACATTGGTGACGCTCAAGGTCGGCAACTCCATCGCCATCGCGAGGTTGAACATCGCCTGATTGCGCGCCCACTTCTCGAGCACTTCCGGCGGGCCGTTCTGCGACCAGAACTTCGGGTTCGCGCCACCGACTTCGACTTCGCCGAGTGTCGGGTGCATCACCTTGGTCCACATCTGGTAGCCGGCGCCGCCGAACTGCTCGTCGTTGTAGCGGAGCACTTCGTACTGGTCCCAGTTCCCGTCGCCGTTGTAATCGCGCTCGCGTCCGCCGTTCCAGAGTTCATCGCCGTACCAGACCTGACCCATCTGGAAGTAACCGAAGTCCGGGCCATGGCCGAAGAGCGGCTCGCCGACCGGCTTCTGCCCCGCCGGCACAAAGCGATTCGCGTAGGTGATGTAGACGTCGCCGGCCCACGGATAGTTCGTGAGCGAGAGACCGACCGAATCGAAGTGCTGCAGCAGCCGGAGATCCGACGGGAAGACACACTCGGTCTGGAGGCAGGTGCTCGGGCCACGAAGATGCATCGGCACCTGCGTGTCCATCGAATTGGTGACGCTGATGTTCGGGTGATGCAACTGCCAGAGGAAGACGGCGCGCGTCTCGGGCTCGGAGAGCGGATACTCACCCGCGCCGAACTGAGTGTTGCCGCGACCGGTGGCCTCGGTCATGGGGCGCCAGTTGTACGGATAGTTGCGGTGAAGGTCGAGTCCGCCGATGCCGTCTTCGTTGTAGCGGCCATCACGATCGTTATCCACGCCTTCGGGGAACATCAGGTACTCGCCACGTCCCGCGCCCACGAAACGCATCAGGCGACCCCGTGAGTCGAGCGTGTCCACCACGTGCGTGCCCTTTCCGGGACCCACATGCTGGCGCATCTGGCGGATGTAGCCATCGCCGTCGAGGTCCTCGCCATCGTCTTCGTCGAGGAGACCGTCGCCATCGCTGTCCACCGGGCGCACCGAACTGCGGTTCGCGAGCGGGGTGAGCTTGTACATGTCGGCGCCATCCGGATTGTTGTTTGGCCGGAGGTAGAGCGCCTTCGTGTCGAGCAGTCGCGTGATGGCGGGATCGGTGCCGTAGTTCTCAATCACATGCCACGCGAGGTACATGACGCTCGCACTGGCGGTGATCTCGCCCGAGTGGCGTCCGCCTTCGTAATACGCGGCCGGCTTATCGGTGTGCTTGCCCGTCTTGGTGTTGGTGACGATCAGCTGCCAGATGGGCTGGCCGCCGAACGAGCGCCCCACTTCGACCATCTGGACGAGGTCGGGCTTCTCGCGCGCCCACCGCTCCATCCAGTAGTTCATCTCCGCCGTGGTGTGGTAGTGCTGGAAGTCCATCACTCCCCAGACTTTCGGCGTGACTTCGCGATAGTTCGTCAGCGGGAGGGTCGAGTTGCCGTCGCGCTGCCCGGGGATCGTGAGGACGCGGCGCACGGTGTCACGCGGGGCCTGCTGGCCACGACCGCCGCCGACCTGACCCATCTGGGCCTCGAGCGGGAGGGCCGCGAAGAGCGGCAGGAGGGCGCAGGCCACGGCGCAAATCGCGAGGGCGGAACGGGAGGGGACACGCATCGGCGGAGGGGCTGGTGGTGGGTGCAACGACGGACCCTGAACTACGACCATAGGAGAACGCGCCTCGGCGCGCCGCCGTTGGGTCGGCAGATAAAGTACGCTAGTCCTCGACTCTCGGCCTCCGACCGCACAACTTTCCGCATTCACACTCGCACCCCTGGAGCCCGCCGTGTCTGACGGCCAGCCCGCTAAGCCACCTCGCCGCACCACCGATCAGCTTGCCCGATCCCTCAGTGGGCTCGGCAAGGCTGAGGCGGCCGACGAACTCGAGAAGCTCGATGACGCGACCGCCGCCGCGGTGTTGCAAGCGCTCAATCCCGCGGTCGCCGGCGATATCATCGGCGAACTCAAGGACTCGCGTCGCGAATCGATGTTCCGCTCGGCGCCCATGGGCGTCACGGCGCAGTGGTCGCTGAATCTTTCGTTCCCGGATGAAAGCGTCGGCCGCTTGATGGAAATGCCTCCGGCGGTGTTCAAGGCATCGGACACCGTGGGTGCCGCAACGCAGCGCGTGCGCGAGCTCGCGAAGAACGTGTTCTTCACCTACGCGTTCGTGGTGGACAACGACCGCGTGCTGATTGGCCTCGTCACGATGCGCGACCTCCTTACCGCGCACGACTCAGCGCAGTTGCAGGAAGTGATGCTTCGCGATGTCTTCACGCTGCAGCCGGCGACGCCGCTCGAGGATGCGATGCGCGCGGTGGTGCTCAAGCACTTCCCCGTGTATCCGGTGGTGGACGATGCCGGACGCCTGCTGGGCCAAGTGCGGGGCAGCGCGATGTTTCAGGAACAGGCCTTTGAGATGTCCGCGCAGCCCGGCCGAATGGTCGGTGTTGATGAAGAGGAGCGTCTGCTCACGCCATGGCCGCGTGGTCTCAAGTTCCGGCATCCCTGGCTGCAGCTGAATCTTGTCACGGCGTTTCTTGCCGCTGGCGTGGTGGGATTCTTCCAGGGCACGCTCGACCAGATGGTAATTCTTGCGCTCTTCCTGCCGGTGCTCGCAGGACAGTCGGGCAACACCGGGTGTCAGGCGCTCGCGGTCACCTTGCGCGGCATGACGCTCGGCGAAATGGAAAAGGGAATCGGCAAGCGATTGATCGTGAAGGAAGCGCTGCTCGGCACCATGAACGGATTCCTCGTGGGACTCGTCGCGGGCGGCGGCATGTTTGTGGTCGCGCGCGCGCAGGGGAACCCGAATGCGATTCCGCTTGCGGGCATCGTGGTGGTCGCGATGATGGGGTCGTGCATCATCAGCGGTGTGGCGGGGGCGCTGATTCCGCTCACGCTCAAGCGGGTCGGACTCGATCCCGCGACGGCGTCGAGCATCTTCCTCACGACGGCAACGGATGTGGCGTCAATGGGGATGCTGCTGGGTTTGGCGACGTTGTTGTTGATGTAACCGCGCGGCGCGGGTGCGGACTATCGCGCCAGCGCCGGAAACCGCTGCCTGAGTGCGCGTGCCGTCGGATCCGCCATCGGCGCGCGCGCTAGATACGCGGCGTAGGCGCTCGTCATGTCCGTTGTCCGCCCCTGTCGCTCACGCGCCCGCCCAACCACAAAGTGCGGTGCCGCCCAGAGCGGTTCGGCCGCAATGACTTTTCGCGCCTCGACGACCGCTTCGTCATAGCGCCCCGCGTCCGACAATGCCTGGGCATACCACCAGCGAACCACCGGATCAGCGGGCGCGAGCTCGATCGCGAGCGCAAACTCTTCCACCGCCTCTCGAGGCTTTCGTTCCACCCGCGAGACGTTTGCCAACGCGGCCTGCGCGTACGCGAATCCGGCGTTCTCCACGAGCGCCTCGCCGAAGGCGGCCCGCGCGGCCGCGAGATCGCCCTTCTGAACCTGAATCAATCCAATCATGTGCAACAGCGCTTCCTTCGATCGGTAGTACGACAGTTCGTCCGCGGCATCCTCTTGCCGGCGCAGCTCCGTCAGCACTGCCTGCACGTCGGCGAGCGCTCCATTGAGATCGGAAAGCATGACGCGCGAGAGGGCGCGGTCGTATCGGCGCCAGACACTCCCCTCCGCGTTGCGCTCGATGATCTGCGTGTACAGCGCGGCGGCGTCCGAGAACTTGCCCGTCGAATACGCGATCCTCGCCCGCGTTGCGCGGTCCGACCGAAAACTACCCGAGAAGCGATCGAACAGCACGATCTCCATGCCACGGTGCAAGAACGGATTTCGCTGCACGGCGAGCGTGTAGAGTGAGTCAGCGGCCCGTACGTCGCGCCGCACCTGCTGCACGCGGTTCCCGTCGAGCCACGCGATGAAGTCCTCAATGGGATTCGCCATCCAGAACGCCACGAACCGCCCATGCAATGGTTCTGCGCGGGTCGGATCCAATTGTGACGCATACTCAAAGGCCTTGAGCGCCACGCCGCCGTTCACGCGCAACTGCTCTACTCCGTAGTCGAAATAGGCCTCCCAATCATTCGGATCCTTCCCCGCCGGTAGCTGCACCTGCGCACCGACTGGAAACGCGGAGGCGACGGCGAGTCCGAGCAGCGCAACCACCTGAGTGAGCCGCTTCATGGCGCCTTCGCCGGCAGGAGCCTGAGCACGCGGCCATCGCGACTATCCGTCAACACGTACAGAAAGCCGTCCGGCCCCTGCACCACATCCCGAATGCGCTCGCGCAGCTCTCCGAGGTAGCGCGTCTCGCGGGTGACGGCAGCGCCCTGCATGGTGAGCCGCACGAGCCCGCCAGGACTCAGCGAGCCGATGAAGAGATCACCCGTCATCCCTTCGTATTTGTCGCCGGTGTAGAACGTCATCCCACTCGGCGCAATCACGGGGTCCCAGTAGTAAACGGGCTGCTCCATCCCCTCCTTCGCGACCCCTTCGCCAATCCGGAAGCCAGAGTAGTCGCGTCCATACGTGATGATGGGCCAGCCATAGTTCTTTCCGGCCTCGGGATGATTGAGTTCGTCGCCGCCGCGCGCGCCATGCTCGATGGTCCACAGCGCACCCGTGACCGGATGTCGCGTCGCCCCCTGCATGTTGCGATGCCCGTACGACCAAATCTCCGGCTGCGCACCATCGCGCCCCACAAAGGGATTGTCGGTGGGCACGCGCCCATCGGGATGAATGCGAATCACCTTCCCCATCCCCATCGCGAGATCCTGCGCCTTCTCGCGATGATTCATGCGATCGCCCTGCGTGATGAACAGCATCCCGTCATTTGCGAACACAAGGCGTGAGCCATAGTGCCCGCCCTCTTTGACCTTCGGGCGCTGCCGATAGATCACCTGCACATCCACCAACGCATTCCCCTGCAGACGTCCGCGCGCGGCACTCGTGCCGGCGAGGTCATCACCGCCCGGCTCGGCGTACGTGAGGTAGACGAGTTGATTGTTCGCGAAGTCGGGGTCGAGCGCGACATCGAGGAGCCCACCCTGACCGTTTGCGTACACGGCCGGCACGCCGGACACTGGTGCGCCGAGTGTGCCATCGGGAGTGGCAATACGCAGTCGCCCCGGCCGCTCGGTGATGATCATGCGACCGTCGGGGAGGAAGTCGAGTCCCCAGGGGTTCTCCAGTCCGCGGACCACGGTTTCGGCCGTCAGGACACCGCTCGTTGAGGACGGCTGCGGTGACGGAGTGGAGAGGCCAGCGGACTCGGAGGGGTCAGAGCCGCGGCAAGCGGCGAGCAGCAGTGCTGTGCCGAATGGGAGAGAGCGAGTCAGCAGTCGCATAAAAAGTAGCGTAAGCATTGGACGCCTTTCGCGCCAGCACGGGAGCGAGCAAGTTCAGGCGTTAACGCGCGCCGTGATTTCGGCGCACGCGGCGCCTCTTCCATCCCCTACAGACCGCCAGATGTTCCTGACCCTCGCGCTTTCCCTCGCCCTCGCGGCCGACACCACGACGTACGTCGTGCTCAACCACGGGCGCCCCGCCGGCGAGATGACCCTCGCGCGCGATGCCGACTCGCTGGTGATCACCTACGGCCACATTGATCGCAATCGCGGCCGCTGGGTGCAGAACCGCTACGGCTTCGATGCAGCGGGCCGCGTGGTGAGCGGCGAGAGCCGCCCGATGACGCGAGACGGTGCGGTGAGTCCGGCAAGCGATCGCTACGAGATCGTCGGCGACTCCGTGCGCAACACTCGCGGGGACCTCACGCGTATGATGGCGCGCGGCGATGGATTCGTCTCGCTCGCCAACTCCACGGACTGGGACCGCGCGTTGCAGGTGCGGCATCTGCTCGCGCAGTCGTCGCGCGCAGCGGTTTCGCTACCCGGCACGACCGTCACGCGGCTGGAGATCGCCGCCGACACCACCGTTCGCACCACGCGCGGCACCGCACGCGTGCGACTCGCGATGCTGCACAATCGCAGTGCGACGCCGCAGGCCGTCTGGGTGGATGCACAGGGCGAACTGGTGGCGAGTTCAGTCGCCTGGTTCATCACCGTACGTCCAGAGTTCGTGCCGGCGCTTCCGGCGCTCCGCGCCATTGAAACCGCGTACCGTGATGCCGCCGCGACCGCGATTGCCGCACGCATCCCAGTCGAAGCGCAGGGCACCGTTGCCATTCGCAATGCCGATGTCTTCGACAGCGAGCGCGGGGTCATCGTTCCGCGCCAAACCATCATCGTGCAAGGCGACCGCATCACCGCGATGGGTCCCGCCGCCACCACGCGTGCCCCACGCGGCGCCAAGGTGATTGATGCCACCGGGAAGACCGTAATCCCCGGCCTCTGGGACATGCACATGCATTTCCAGCTGACGAGCCCCACCACGCGGATGCTCCAGGATCTTTCCACTGGCATCACCACGCATCGCGACATGGCCGCCGACACCGATGTCGGCGTCTCCATTCGCGATCGCGCCAATGCCGGTCGCATCGTCGCGCAGAACGTGATTCTTGCCGGCTTCATGGAAGGCCCCACCCTCTGGGCCGGCCCTTCTGACGTCCTCATCAGCACGGAAGCGCAGGCCCGCGAATGGGTCGCCCGCTACGACTCGCTCGGCTACAAGCAGATCAAGATCTACAACGTCTTCCATCCTGATCTCGTCCCCACAGTGGCCGCGGAAGCCCACAAGCGCGGCATGCGACTCAGCGGGCACATCCCGCGCGGCCTCACCCTCGAGACCGCCATTCGACTCGGCTTCGACGAAGTGAATCACGCGGCGTTCCTCTTCTCAACGTTCTACCAGGACTCGCTCTACTGGCCTGAGATGCGAGCCTACTCGCTCGTCGCGGCTGGCGTCGCCAAGAATACCGATGTGGACGGCCCGGCGATGACGAACCTCATCAACGTGATGAAGGCGCACAACACGGTCGTGGATGGCACCTTCAATCTGTGGATGCAGGACACCACCACCGCGGATTCCGTCGGCGCGCGCGCGAACAATCGCGCGTACCTGCGCGTGCTGAAGCGGCTCTACGATGCCGGCGTGACGATCGTCCCCGGCACCGACCTCTCGAGCTTCAACATGGAATTGGAGCTCTACGAGCGCGCGGGCATTCCGGCCAGCGCGGTGCTCCAGATGGCCACCATCACCTCGGCGCGTGTCATGGGCGCCGAGCGCGACTTCGGCAGCATCGCGGTTGGGAAGATTGCCGATCTCGTGATTATTGACGGCAAGCCGCACGAGAACATTCGTGACGCGCGCAATGTGCACATGGTGATGCGGCTCGGGCGCGCGTACACACCGAAGGCCCTGCTCGACGCCGCTAACACGTCGAGCTACCGGTAAGAGATCAGTGCTTTACCGCAGCCACGGCATCGATCTCCACCAGAAAGCCATGGTGGAGATCCTTCGTCGGGACAATCGCGCGCGCTGGCTTGTGCGGTCCCATGATGCGCGCGTAGGTCTCGTTGACCTGGCCCCAGAGGGAGATGTCGCCCACATAGACCGTCATCTTGAGCACATGCTCAAGATCGCTCCCCGCCGCGAGCAGAATCGCCTCCACATTGCGGAGCGTACGCTCGGTCTGTTCTTCGATTGACCCGAGCTTCCGTTCGCCCGTCGCGGGATCAATCGCGAGCTGCCCCGCGACGTACACGACACCGTTGTGCACGGTAGCCTGCGAATAGTGGCCGGCGGGAACGGGCGCGTCTGTCGTGAGGATGCGGCGAATCGTGGTCATCTGGAGATGTCGGTGCGAAGGGTCAGTCGAGGTACGGATCCGCACCATCGTTGTCGTGCGGATGCATCTCCTTCCACTTCATCCGACGTCCGCGCGCCTTCGCCTTCGCTCCCGCCGGACCCTTCGGCAGCGCCGGACGCTCGCTCTCCGGAAGCAGATCCTTCACCATCTCGGTGAGCTGGTGCGAGAGATGCTGCCCGTACTTGTACAGCGCAACCACGCGGGCGCGATTCCCGAGCAGAAAGACAAGAATCGCCTTGTCGGCCTTCGCCGAGTTACAGGTCTTGCAGCAGAGCACGAGATTGTCGCGTCGGTCATAGGCCGTGAGCCCGCGACGCGGCGTGACGTGATCGAGCGTGATGGTGCGCTCGGCGACCGTGCGCTCGCAGTAGGCGCAGACCGGGCCGTGCTGCTCAAGCAACCAGCGGCGCGTTTCAACATAGGCCGCGCGTCCAGTCGGGACCGAAGTCAGGACCGGCTGGCGCGAGACCCCGGTGCCCCCCCCGCCCCGTCCGCGGCGACTCCGCCGCTTGGCCGGTCCGGCACTCGGCGCGGCCGTCGCGGCCGCCCGCGACACGACCTTTGGTGCCGGCGCCGGCGCTGGCGCGGCAACCGTCTTGCTCGCCGTCTTCGCCGCCCCCCCTCGCCGCCCCCGTCCCCCTCTTTTGCTAGTACCGGTCATCTATAGAAGAGAAGAAAAGGAGAGAGAAGTCGGGGTTGGGCCACCCACGCAATCTAGTCGCAAGCCGCCCCGAGTGCCCCCTCTTCCAACTACCAACTTCCAACTACCACCTGCAGTTAGAAGTTGGCAGTTAGAAGTTGGCAGTTGGAAGTTGTCAGCCCCCCAGTTACTTGAACTTTAAACCATCCCGCCCCACTTTATCCCCGTCCCCAAAGGAGCCGAGCACCCGTGCGCGTGATTGTCGTTGGCGGCGGCCCTGGCGGCCTCTACGCCGCCCTGCTCCTCAAGCAGCGCCACCCGAGCGCCCGCATCACCGTCCACGAGCGCAATCGCGCCGACGACACCTTCGGCTGGGGCGTCGTCCTCTCCGACCAAACCGTCGATAACCTCCGCGCCGCCGACCGCGTCTCCGGCGAACGGATCGCCGCCGGCCTCCACCGCTGGGACGATATCGAAGTCCACTTCCGTGGGGAGACTGTTCGTTCCGGTGGGCACGGCTTCAGCGGGATTGGCCGCCAGCGGCTCCTCACCATCCTGCAGGACGCCTGCCACGAAGCCAACGTCGAGTTGCGATTCGAGGACGAACTTCCGGTCGATCTCGAATCCCTCGCCGCCTCCGGTGATGTGGACCTGATCATCGCCGCCGACGGCATCAACTCGCGCATTCGCGAGCGATACGCCGCGACCTTCGGCCCCGATACCGATCTCCGCCAATGCCGCTACGTCTGGCTTGGCACTCCGAAGCGCTTCGACGCCTTCACCTTCGCCTTTAAGGAAACGGAACACGGCTGGTTCCAGGCGCACGCCTACCAGTTCGATGATTCCACCTCGACCTTCATTGTCGAGACGCCGCAGGAGGTGTGGGATCGCGCGGGACTGGGCGAGATGTCCGCTGCGGATGGCATCGCCTATTGCGAGAAGCTTTTTGCGGACCGTCTAGACGGCGCGCCACTCTTGAGCAATGCGAAGCATCTGCGCGGTTCCGCGCAGTGGATTCGTTTTCCGCGAGTCACCTGCCGCTCCTGGGTGCATTGGCTGGCCGGGCCGTCAAAGCGCGTGCCCGTTGTCTTGCTCGGCGATGCCGCGCACACGGCGCACTTCTCGATTGGCTCCGGCAGCAAGCTCGCCCTTGAAGACGCGATTGCGCTCGATCAGCTGCTGGCCGCCGAGCCGGATATGGAACGCGCACTGAAGCGCTACCAGAACGAGCGCTCGGTGGAAGTGCTCAAGCTGCAGAACGCCGCGCGCAACTCGACCGAGTGGTTCGAGCATGTGGACCGCTACGCAAAGCTCGCGCCGGAGCAATTCGCCTATTCGCTGCTCACGCGCTCGCAGCGCATTTCGCACGAGAATCTGCGCGTGCGCGATGCTGACTACGTGGGCCACTTCGAGCGATGGTTTGCGCAACAGGCTGGATTGAAGCTCTCGGCGGACCGTGTCGCGCCGCCCGCCTTGCTCACGCCCTACACGTTGCGCGGCGTCACGCTGCGCAATCGTGTCGTGGTCTCGCCGATGGCGCAGTACTCCGCGACGAGTGATGGCAAGATCACCGACTGGCATCTTGTGCACCTCGGTGCGCGCGCCGTCGGCGGCGCTGGGCTCGTGATGACGGAGATGACGTGCCCAGCTCCCGATGCGCGCATCACGCCTTGGTGCCCCGGGCTCTGGAACACCGAGCAGCGTGACGCCTGGGCTCGCGTCGTGCGATTCGTGCACGAGCATTCGGAAGCGAAGATCGGCCTCCAACTCGGCCATGCTGGCGCGAAGGGTGCCACCAAGAAGATGTGGGAAGGCATTGACCAGCCGTTGCCCGATGGTGCGTGGCCGCTGCTTGCCCCGTCACGCACGCAGTATCTCGCCGGCGTCTCGCAGGAAGCGCGCGAGATGACGCGCAACGACATGGACCGCGTGCGCGATGAATTTGCGCACGCCGCCGTGCTCGGCAACGAGGCCGGCTTTGATTGGCTCGAGCTGCATTGCGCGCACGGCTACCTCCTCTCGGCGTTCCTTTCTCCGCTCACAAACCAGCGAAGCGATGACTGCGGCGGTGATCTCGCCGCGCGCGCGAAGTTTCCGCTCGAGGTCTTCGCCGCCATTCGTGCCATGTGGCCCGCCGACAAGCCGATCTCGGTGCGCATCTCCGCGCACGACTGGGCGCCGGGCGGCAACACGGCGGATGACGCCGTAGAGATCGCCCGACTCTTCAAAGCGGCCGGCGCCGACATGATTGACGTGAGCGCGGGCCAAGTGGTGAAGGGTGAGCGCCCGGTCTTTGGCCGCATGTGGCAGACTCCCTTTGCCGATCGCGTGCGACAGGAAGCGGGCATCGCGACGATTGCCGTGGGCGCCATCACCGATGCCGATCAGGCGAATGGCGTGATCAGTTCGGGGCGCGCCGATCTCGTGGCCATCGGGCGGCCGCATCTCGTCAACCCGGGATGGACCCTCACGGAGTCGTCCCGGGTGGGATATGCTGTCACCGACGACTTCTGGCCGCCGCAGTACCTGGCCGCCAAACAGCAGCTCGACCGTTTGATGGAGCGTGAGCGCGCGACCCTCGCCGCTGGCGCCACGACCGCACCCCCGAAGGGAGAACTGACCTAATGTCGATTGAGAATCCGCTGGCGCAGTCTCTTGCCGGCCAGCACGCGCTGGTCACCGGTGCCAATCGCGGCATCGGCGCGGCTGTCGTGCGCTCCCTCGCCGAGCGGGGCGCGAAAGTCACGCTGATGGTGCGCGATCGCGCGGGCGCGGAGAAAGTCGCAGCTGAGGTCAAGACGAAGACGTTTATCGCGGTTGTGCCGGACATCGGCGATCGCGATGCCGTGATGAAAGGATGTGCCGACGCCGTGGCCGCGTTCGGCCCCGTGGACATCCTCGTGAACAACGCGGGGAGCGTGGACACCATCCCCTTTCTCAAGACCACGCCCGAGCTGTTCGCGCAGATGTTCAACGTGCACGTGATGGGCGCGGTGCACACGGCGCAGGCGGTGATTCCGGGGATGCTCGCCAAGGGCAGCGGGCGCATCGTGAATGTGGCGAGCGTCGCGGGGCTCGCCGGCGCACCGTATGTGACGCACTACGTCTCCGTGAAGCATGCGCTCGTGGGCCTCACCCGCGCGCTCGCCGTGGAGTTCGCCGCCAAGGGCATCACCGTGAACGCGGTCTGCCCGGCGTACGTGGATACCGAGCTTGTGTCCGGCTCACTCACGAAGATTGCCGCGAAGACCGGGCTCACCGAGGAGCAGGCACTGGCGGCCATCCTCAAGGATGCACAACAGCCACGACTCGTGACCACGCAGGAAGTCGCCGATGCCATTGTCGCGTTCACCCTGCCTGGCGCGGGCAAGCGCAACGGCGAGACTCGCGTGCTCATGGGGCTCGACCACTAGTGACCACCAGCGCCACTCCCCTGCATGATCCGGAGTCGCGCCTCGCGCACGACGACCACGAGGCGCTGCGCCTCTGGTTGCGGCTGTTCACCTCCACCACCATGGTGCAACGGACGGTGGACTCCACGCTGAAGCGGGAGTTCGGCTCGTCGCTGCCACGCTTCGACCTGCTCGCTCAGCTGCATCGCTCCCCCGATGGCATGCGCATGGGCGAACTCTCTGAGCGAACCCTCACTACGAATGGCAATGTTACGTGGCTCGTCGCCGCGCTCGAGCGCGAGGGAATGGTCAAGCGCCGCCCCGACGCGCAGGATGGCCGCGCCACGGTCGTGCGACTCACCGCAGCCGGTAAGCGACACTTTGAGTCCATGGCACAGATGCACGAGCAGTTGATCGCCGATCTCTTCGATACCATGTCCCCCACGGAACGACGCGCGCTTCATAGTGCGCTCGGCACATTGAAGGACCGTGTGCGGCCGACTCCGGAGCTTCCATGAGCGCCCCTGATCCGATGACCGCACAGCGACGCCCCTTCGCCGGATACAAGGCCACGCATTTCCTCTGGGAAGTGAGCGCCGACGCGCGCGTGGCCACCATCACGCTCAATCGGCCAGAGCGGAAGAACCCGCTGACCTTTGAGTCGTACGCCGAGTTGCGCGATCTCTTTCGGGATCTCCAGCACGCCAGCGATGTGCGGGCCATTGTCATCACCGGTGCGGGCGAGAACTTCTGCTCCGGTGGCGACGTGCACGAGATCATCGGGCCGCTCACGCGCATGAGCGACCCGGAACTGCTCGCCTTCACCCGCATGACCGGCGACACCGTCCTCGCGATGCTCCGCGCCCCGCAGCCGATCATTGCTGCCGTGGATGGCATCTGCGCCGGCGCCGGCGCAATCCTCGCGATGGCCAGCGACATGCGCATCGCCACGGCGCGCGCCAAGACGGCCTTCCTCTTCACGCGTGTCGGTCTCGCTGGCTGCGACATGGGGGCCTGCGCCATCCTGCCGCGCATCATTGGTCAGGGGCGCGCGGCGGAGTTGCTCTACACCGGGCGCAGCTTCGATGCCGCTGAGGGCGACCGCTGGGGCTTCTTCAACGCGATTGTCGAGCCGAGCGTGCTCCTCAAGGATGCACAGGAGCGCGCCGCAGCACTCGCCAACGGCCCCGCCTTCGCCCACGCGATGACTAAGAAGATGCTCCTGCAGGAATGGAGCGTTCCGCTTGACCAGGCCCTCGAGATGGAAGCGCAGGCGCAAGCCATCTGCATGAGAACGCAGGACTTCCGTCGTGCCTACGACGCCTTCGCCAACAAGCAACGTCCCGTCTTCGAGGGCAACTAGGTGAGCACACACTTCGAGTGGCCCTTCTTCGATGACGTGCACCGCGAACTCGCGACGCGCGCCGCGGCATGGGTCAGCAAGCAGCGGGTGGACGATAGCGACCCCGACGCCGCGTGCCGCGAGTGGGTGCGCCTGCTCGGCGAGGCTGGTTTTCTCCGCTACACCGTCCCCGCGGCACAGGGCGGCGCGTTGCCGAGTATTGATTCGCGGGCGCTTTGCGTCCTGCGCGAGACCTTCGCCGCGCACGATGCGCTCGCCGACTTCGCATTCGCTATGCAAGGGCTCGGCACTGGCGCCCTCACGCTCGAGGGGACCGATGCCCTCCGCGAGCGTTGGCTCACGAAGGTCGCGAGTGGCAAGGCGATCGCCGCCTTCGCACTCTCCGAGCCCGAAGCGGGCTCCGATGCCGCGAACCTCACCACGCGCGCCACGCGCACTGGCGATGAATGGCAACTCGATGGAGTGAAGACCTGGATCTCCAACGGCGGCATCGCTGATGTCTACTGCGTCTTCGCGCGCAGCGACGCGGCGAGCACCGGCTCCAAGGGGATCTCGGCGTTCCTCGTGCCGGCGGATACTCCGGGGCTCGAGATTGTCGAGCGCATCCCGACCATCTCGCCGCATCCGCTCGCAACCATTCGCTTCAACGGCTGCCTCATCCCTGACGCGAATCGCCTTGGCAACGTTGGCGCGGGCTTTAAGCTCGCGATGCGCACCCTCGACATCTTCCGCGTCTCCGTTGCGGCGGCGGCCGTGGGTTTCGCACGACGCGCACTGACCGAGACCGTGCACCAAGCCAACTCCCGCGCGATGTTCGGCACCACGCTCGGCGCACAGCCGCTCGCGCAGGCCATCATCGGCGATATGGCGACTGACCTCGATGCGGCGGCCTTGCTGACGTATCGCGCCGCGTGGAAGCGCGACACCAGCACGGAGCGCACGACCGCCGTCGCCGCGATGGCCAAGCTCGGCGCCACGGAGTACGCGCAGACGATTATTGATCGCGCCGTGCAGTTGCATGGTGGCAACGGCGTGCGCGTTGGTACCGTTGTTGAACGGTTGTATCGCGACATTCGCGCTCTTCGCATTTACGAAGGCGCCACCGAGGTGCAGCGCCTGATCGTTGGGCGCGAGACCTTGAAATCCGCCACACCCCGGTAGGAGGCACACCATATGCCAACCTCCGCACCGAAGGACTTGCTGCCCAGTGCACATCTGGACCACTGGCCGCGGAAGCAATTGCCTCCCGCGGAGGAGTGGCCCCTCTTCAAGCTCGAGGGACGCTACGATTATCCCGCGCGTTTGAATGCCGCCGAGCGCTTGCTCGATGACGCCGTGCGCGATGGACATCGGACGCGCCCGGCCCTCATCACGCGCAACGCTGCGGGGGAGTGGGCGGAGACGAGCTACGGTGATCTACAGAAGCAGGTGGATGCCATCGCGCATGTGCTGTCCCATGACCTCGGGCTCGTGCCCGGGAATCGTGTGTTGCTGCGCGGCTTCAACGGGCGATGGATGGCCGCCGCCTGGCTCGCGACGGTGAAGGCCGGACTCGTGGCGGTGACCACGATGCCAATGCTGCGCGCCAAAGAGCTGCGCGTCATCGCCGAGCGCGCACAGTGCCAGGCCGCACTCTGCGACGCACGGCTTGAGGACGAACTGCGCGAGGCGGTGAAGTCGCCGAGCACGGTGAAGGAACTCGTCACGTGGGGGAACGACCCCGAGGACGCCCCGCACGCCCTCGAAGCGCGCATGGCGAAATATCCCGCCCCGTTCACGGCGGTCGCCACGAGCCGCGATGACGTCTGCCTGATTGCCTTCACCTCAGGTACGACGGGTCATCCCAAGGGCTGCATGCACTTTCATCGCGATGTCATCGCCATGTGCGATGGCTTTTCGGCGCAGGTGCTGCACATGAGGCCCTCCGATCGCAGCATCGGCACGCCACCGCTGGCCTTCACCTTTGGGCTCGGCGGGCTCCTCTGCTTCCCGCTCGCCGCTCGCGGCACGGCGGTGCTGATTGAGAAGGCGACCCCTGAGACATTGCTCGACGCCATTGATGCAACCGGCGCGACCGTCAGCTTCACTGCGCCCACGTTCTACCGACAGATGGCAATCGCTCTGTCGCGCAATGCCGGACGCTGGTCGCTGAAGTCGCTGCGCACCTCAGTTTCCGCCGGCGAGGCACTTCCCGATGCCACGCGCAACTTCTGGCGACAAGAGACGCACCTCGAGATGCTCGATGGCATCGGTGCGACGGAGCTGATTCACATCTTCATTGCCGCCGCCGACCGAGATGTGCGCCCTGGCGCCATTGGGCGCGCGGTCCCCGGCTACGACGTCGCGATTCTCGACGATCAACTGCAGTCCGCGCCGATTGGCATGGTCGGTCGCCTCGCCGTGCGCGGCCCCACGGGTTGCCGCTACCTCAACGACCCACGCCAGCGCGACTACGTGCAAGGCGGGTGGAACATCACCGGCGATGCCGCGATGATGGACGCCGATGGCTATGTGTACTTCAAGGCGCGCACCGACGATCTCATTCTCTCGTCTGGCTACAACATCGGCGCGCCGGAGGTGGAGTCGGCCGTGCTACAGCACGAG
Organism: Gemmatimonas sp.; assembly: GCA_031363115.1. Taxonomy (GTDB): domain Bacteria; phylum Gemmatimonadota; class Gemmatimonadetes; order Gemmatimonadales; family Gemmatimonadaceae; genus Pseudogemmatithrix. Next base: position 10,693 of record JANLTT010000105.1, on the reverse strand, counting down.
GCCGTCGCCGAGTGCGCCGTGATTGGCGTGAAGGACGAAGACCGCGGCCAGGCCGTGAAGGCCTTCGTCGTGCTCAAGCCCGGCCTTGAGGGGAGCGACGCGCTCGTGCGTGAACTGCAGGATTTCGTGAAAGCCAACATCGCGCCGTACAAGTATCCCCGCATCGTCGAGTTCGTGGCGTCGTTGCCGAAGACCGACACTGGGAAGTTGCAGCGCTTCCGACTTAAGGAGACGTCCTGATGCATCGTATTCTGCAGCCCGAGGGGTGGGCCCGTCCGCGCGGTTACTCCAACGGGATCAGCGCCACGGGGCGCGCCATCCACGTGGCGGGACAGATCGGCTGGACCGCCGATCAGCAACTCGTCCCCGGCGGGCTCGTCGCGCAGACCAAGCAAGCGTTGGCGAACATCGTCGCCGTGCTCGCCGAGGATGACGCGCGCCCCGAGCATCTCGTTCGCCTCACTTGGTATGTGACGAATCGCGCTGAGTACCTCGCGGCAGGTGCCGATCTCGGTGCAGTTTATCGCGAAGTGATTGGCCGACACTTTCCGGCGATGTCCGCCGTTGAAGTATCGGCGTTGATGGAGAAGCAAGCCGTGGTGGAGATCGAGGCCACCGCGATCGTCCCGCTCTGAACGACTCGAATTCTACCGAACCAACACATGACCTACGCGTCCATCACCGGCTGGGGCAAGTGCATGCCGCCCGCCGTCCTCACCAACGACGACCTCTCGACCTTCCTCGAGACCAACGACGAATGGATCACTTCGCGCACCGGGATGAAGGAGCGTCGCGTTTCGCACATCAGTGCCGTCGAGATGAGCACGATCGCTGCCTCGCGTGCGCTCGCTTGCGCCGGACTCGATGCCGCTGACGTAGACCTCATCATTTATGGCGGCGTCAGCAATGAGGAGCTTTGCCCCAACAGCTCCTCCGGCGTGCAACTCGCACTTGGCGCCAAGAAGGCCGCGAGCATCGACGTCAACACCGCCTGCACGAGCTTCTGCTACGGCCTCGCCACCGCAACGGCAATGATCCGCACCGGCATGGTGAAGAATGCGGTGGTGATTGGCGTCGAGTTGATCAGCCGCTACATGGACTGGAGCAATCGCGGCGTCGCCGTGCTCTTTGGCGATGGTGCAGCCGCCGTCGTGCTGCAAGCGTCCGACAAGGAAGAAGGTATGCTCGGCGCCGTGCTCGGCTGCGACGCCGAGGCGCGTGACACCCTGCGCGTGCGCGGTTTTGGCTGCGGGTACGCCGGGCTCGACATCACCTTCGGCGACACGCTGTGGGATTTCGATGGCCAGGTGATCTTCAAGCGCGCCGTGCAGGCGATGTCATCGGCGTCGAAGCAGGTGATGGAGGCACATGGCGTCACGGCCGATGACATCGGGCTCGTGGTGCCGCATCAGGCCAACCTGCGCATCATCGAGGCCGTGGCGAAGTACGCCGGCGTGCCGATGGAGAAGGTGATGCTCACGGTGCAGAAGTACGGCAACATGAGCGCAGCGACGGTGCCAGTGGCGCTGGTGGAGGCGCTCGAGGAAGGGCGCGTGAAGCCGGGGAGCTGGTTGCTGATGCCGGCCTTTGGTGGCGGGCTGACCTATTGCTCGCTGCTCGTGAAGTGGGGGGAGCGCGTGACGCCGCTCGGCGAGAGCGCGATGGAGATGCCGCCGCTCACGGAGACGGCGCTGGAGATGGTGAATCGGGTGCGGGCGAATCAGGATCCGCATGGGCGGTCGCTGGCGGGGCTGATGGCGCCGGGGTTTGCGAAGCCGGTGGGGGCCGCCTAGCCCCATTTAGTAATACTGGGTATAATTCAGTATGACTAAAGAGGCCCCGTACGCCCGAATCGCCATTACGCTCCCCGAGGCCGACCTCGCCGCGGCCGATCGCCTCGCCAAGGAGCTGGACCGTTCACGGAGTTGGGTCGTGGCCGAGGCGGTTCGGCGATACGCTGCATCGGTAGAACAGCTTCGCGCGCAGGAAGACATCGGCCCGGCTCGGCGCGCGCAGCTGCAGCGCGACTTGGCGCTGGCGCCCGAGGAGCGCGTACGCGCGGCGGAGGAAACGCTCGCGCTCTCGGCGCATGTTTCCGAGCCGCGGCGGTTTGCCAACTTTGCGGCGTTCTTGGATTGGCAACGAGCGGCCGGGGCACGGGAGTGACGCCGTCAACCACTCGCGTTGCGCAGGTGTGTCGTCTTCTGAACGACGAAGAGGCACGCTATGTCATCGTCGGCGCAACGGCGATGCAGTTGTGGGGCACGACGCGCGCGACGCGCGACATCGACATTCTGATTGAGCCCACGCTTGAGAATGCGAAGCGCGTACTCGCCGCGCTTGCTCGACTTCCCTTTGGCATCGCCGCGGAATTTACGCCTGCGGAGATTGTTTCGCGCGGCGTGACGATGATTGGCGACACGCCCAATGTTGATGTCTTGACTCGCGCGTGGAATCTCGAGTGGGCGGTCGCGGAGCGCGATGTCTCCGTCTTCTCCGTCGAGGGAGTCTCGGTCCCGACGGTTTCGATTCCGCACCTGATTGAGTCGAAGCGCACCGGTCGACTTCAGGATCTCGCGGATATTCAGCTGCTCGAGGAGATGCGGCGGCTACTCGGGTAGCGAACGTCTCGTGCCCTCAATTCCCAATCTGCCCAAACTTCTTATCGCCCCAGCAAAACAACCGCTGCTCATCGTTGATGGCGCACATATGCTGCCCGCCGCCACTAAAGCTCGTAAACCCCGAGCCGAGATTCGCCACCGGCGACTGCTCCGGCAACACCGAGCGATCCCCATTGCCAATCGCCCCGTAGATGTTGCCCCCCCAGCAGCGGGGCGCACCATTCTCTGCGCGACCACAAATCGTCGACGTTCCTGAACTCAGCGTCGTGTAGGTCAGCGAATCGAGAATCGCACCGGGCACACCGCGATGCGTCAGCCCCGAGCGGTCACCGAGCTGCCCCGCGCTGATGTTGATGCCCCAACACTCGACGATGCCATCAGTGCGCAGCGCGCAGGTGTGCTCGCCCCCCGAGGAGATGTCCGAGTACGGCGAGTCTCCCGCCACACGCCCTGGTGCCGTACGTACGAGTCCGAAGCTGTTATACGCCACCGCACCGCGCCCCAACTGACCAAAGCGATCATGCCCCCAGCACTGCACCGTGCCCGCCGTCGTCAATCCACACGAGTGCTCGACGCCGAGCGAAATCTTGGTGTAGCGCACGTCGGTCCGCACCGGCACCGGCGTCGCGCGCGGCGTCTGTGAGCTGTCACCGAGTTCACCACGCACGTTGCGACCCCAGCACCAGGCCTGACCCGCCGCCGTCAGCGCGCAGGTATTGCTCAATCCAATCGAGATCTGCCTGAAGACGGAGTCGGACACCACCTTCACGGGCGCGAAGCTCTTCAGGATAGTCCCGTTGCCGAGGAATCCGGCGTTGCCGCCTTCGTTGCCGCCTCCCCAACACCAGGCAGCACCGGCTGCGGTGAGTCCGCAGCTATGCGTGACGCCGGCGGCGATGCGCACGAAGGTCAGTCCACCACTCACCTGCAGCGGACGACGCGCGCAGGTGCCGACTTCCGAGCAGGAGCCGGCAGTGAGCACGCCGAGTTGTCCGTACTGATTCGCCCCCCAGCACCACGCCTTGCCGTCCGTCGCCAAGGCGCAGGTGTGCTGGAATCCTGAGGAGACTTGGGTCCACGTCCCGCCACCGAACACCTCGACGGGCGACGTCTGCGACCGATCGCGTGCCCCTTGATCCGTGGGCTCGCTGAGGGCGTTGCAGGCGGCGATTGCCAGCGGGGCAAGGAGGAGCAGGGAGCGGAGGCGCATAGACATGCTTCAATCCTACCCTCTTGGGACATGGACTGTCCATTGGAATCTCCCCATCTTCCCCATCATGCACCCGGTGCTCCCCATCACCCTCGAGGGCCACGGCGTCCGGCTCGAGCCCCTCGCCCCCTCGCACACGGCAGCCCTCCTTGCCGCGGCGACCGATGGCGCGCTCTGGGAGCTCTGGTTCACCTCAGTCCCCTCCCCCACCGGAGTGGACGAGTACATCGCGGCGGCCCTGCGCGGCCAGGACGAGGGCTCGATGCTCCCATGGGTGGTTCGGGAGCTCGATCACGGGGCAATCATCGGCACCACCAGGTATCACGACATCGTGGCGGTTATCGACCGCGTGGAGATTGGCTACACTTGGTACTCCGCGCGCTGGCAGCGTACCCACGTCAACACGGCCTGCAAGCTCCTGCTGATGTCACACGCCTTCGACACACTCGGTGCCGCGGTGGTGGGGCTGCGGACCGACCTCGCGAACACCCGGTCGCAACAAGCGATCGAGCGGCTCGGGGCGCATCGCGATGGCGTGCTCCGGCATCATCAGGCACGGCGGGATGGATCGGCGCGAGACACCGTGATGTACAGCATCCTCGCGACGGAGTGGCCGAGCGTGCGCGCGCGGCTATCGGCGGCAGTTCGCGGACGCTAGCTTCTGCTCCCTCTCAGCGAGGGACGGCATGGCGAGCGCAAAGAAGAGCAAGACAAAGCCGAAGGCCAAGTCAAAGGCCAAGTCAAAGGCCAAGTCGCGTGTGGTGTCGCCGAGAGCCAAGACGGCAACCACCGCGACCGCCGCAACCTCGCGACGCCAATCCGCCCTGCTCCGCCTGAGCTCCGCCATCGCGGCCGCCACCAACGAGCAGGAAATCTGCGAAAGCGTCGTCAACGGCCTCCGCGACGAAGCGCTCGGCTACACCTTTCTCGGCGTCTTCCTCCTTGATGAAGCGACCGGCGATCGCGTGATGGTCGCCAGTGTCGGATGGACGGCCGCGCGCCCCGGATTCCGGCTCACACCGGGGCATGGCATCACCGAACGGGCCATGCTCGATGGCAAGCTGCACTACACCCCCGCCGTGCGCCGCGAGTCGAACTATGAGCCGACGCTCAACAGCGGCTCCGAAGTCGATGTGCCGTTCATCATTGATGGTCGCGCGATTGGCGTCCTTGCCGTGGAAAGCACCAAACCCAACGCCTTCGACGACAGTGACTTCGAGATCCTCACGGCCGCGGCAAATCAGGCGAGCATCGCGATTGCCCGCGCACGGCTCATCGTCTCGCAACGTCGCCGTGCCGATGAACAGCAGGCCGTGCTTGCCTCAATGGCCGACTTGCTCACGCAGCGCGAGCTACCGAAGACGTTGCAGGCAACCCTCGTGCGCGCCGTCTCGCTGCTCGGCGTCACCGGAGGCGAACTCGCCATTTTCGATGCCACACGCGGCGAGCTTGTCGTCGCCGCGAGCCATCAGGTGGGGCGCGACACCACGGGCATCCGGTTGCAGATCGGCGAGGGGGCGATGGGCCTCGTCGCCGAGTCGAAGGAACCGTTGATCATCCCCGACTATCACGCGTGGCTAGGGAAATCTTCCAAGTACTCCGATGTCCCCGTGCGCTCGGTGGTGGCGGCGCCGCTGCTCATCGACAATCGCCTCGTCGGGGCGATCGCCATTGTCGATGCCAACCCGACGCGCGTCTTCGGCGCGGATGACCTGCGGCTGCTGAATCTCTTCACGCCCCAGGCCGCCATCGCCATCGAAGGTGCTCGGCTGTACGAAGAGGCCGCGCGCCAGCGCGAGTTTTTTCGCAGCCTACTCAACAACAGTCCGGTCGCGATTGTCCAACTCGACACCGATTACAAGGTCGCGTCGTGTAATCCCGCCTTTGAGCAACTCTTCCTCTATACGGAAGACGAAGCCCGTGGGCGAAATCTCGACGAGCTGATCACCGACACACTCACCCTCGGCGAAGCGGCGCAGTACAGTCGCGACGCCGTGGATCGCCCCGTGAAGGGGATCGGCAAGCGGCGCCGCAAAGACGGCACCTTCGTGGACGTGGAGATTCTCGGTGTCCCGGTCATCGCCGACGAATCGCGCGTCGCGTTGATGGGGATGTATCACGACATCAGCGAACTCTCCGAGGCGCGTCGCGAAGCCGAAGGGGCGAACCGCGCAAAGAGCCAGTTCCTCGCCAACATGAGTCACGAGCTGCGCACCCCGCTCAACGCCATCATCGGCTACAGCGAGATGCTGCAGGAAGAAGCGCAGGACATCGGGGTCGATACCTTCATCCCCGACCTCGCGAAGATCAACACCGCCGGGAAGCATCTGCTCGCGCTCATCAACGACGTCCTCGACCTGTCCAAGATTGAAGCGGGCAAGATGGAGGTCTTCCTCGAGACCTTTGACGTCGATGCCATGCTCGATGAAGTACTCACGACCATCTCTCCGATGGTCGCCAAGAACAGCAACCGGCTCGTCTTCGACCGCGACGCGCAGTTGGGCACCATGCACGCCGACCTCGTGAAAGTACGGCAGATGCTGCTCAACCTCCTCTCCAACGCCTGCAAGTTCACGCACGAGGGGCTCATCACCGTGAGCGTGCGCCGTTCGGCAGACGAGCTCACCTTTGCCGTGCGCGACTCCGGCATTGGCATGACGCCGGACCAACTCGGGCACCTCTTCGAGTCATTCACACAGGCCGAGTCCTCCACGTCGCGGCGCTATGGCGGCACGGGGCTCGGACTCGCCCTCACGCGCCGCTTCTCCGAAATGCTCGGCGGCACTGTCACCGTGGACAGCACGCCCGGTGAGGGATCCACCTTCACCCTGCGACTCCCTACCGTGGTGGATCCCGCACGACGCGGTGGTGCCGCCGATCCGGCGAGTCGCGTCCCTGCCCCACAGGGCGATGGCTCGGCGGGCACGGTACTGATCATCGACGACGATGCCGATGCGCGACGGCTGTTGCGCACCGTGCTCGTCGCCGACGGCTTCCACGTGGAGGAAGCCATCGACGGCAACAGTGGCCTCGCACTCGCGTCGCAGATTCACCCCGATGCCATCACGCTAGACATCCTGATGCCCGGAATGGATGGGTGGGAAGTGCTCCAACGCATCCGCGCGGACGCAGCGCTCGCCGATACACCGGTCATCATGCTTTCGGTGCTGCACGAGCAGCAGTTGGCCCTCGCGCTTGGGGCCACCGAGTATGTCACGAAGCCGATCGACCGCTCGCAACTACGGCGCATACTCAGCCGCCATCCGTTCAGTGACCCCACCGGGGCGGTGCTCGTGGTGGAAGACGACACGGCGATGCGCAAATCCTTCGCGCGCGGCTTCGCCCGCGAAGGCTGGAGCGTGATGGAAGCCGAGAATGGGCGCGTGGCGCTGGAGCTCATGGCCGTGCGTACGCCCTCGCTGATCATCCTGGATTTGATCATGCCCGAGATGGATGGCGGCGAGTTCATCACGCGCCTCCGCGCCGTTGAGGCCTGGCGCCAGATTCCCGTCATCGTCGTCACCGCGAAGGATCTCTCCGTCGAGGAACGCACGCGCCTGAGTGGTCACGTGAGCGAAGTGCTCACCAAGGGATCGTATTCGCAACTCGATCTCGTTCGCGATATTCGCTTGCTCATGCGCCGCACCCGCGCTGCCTCGCCCACCGCCTGAATCGCATCCATGCCACGTATCCTGTTGGTCGAAGACAATGAGATGAACCGCGACATGCTCTCGCGTCGGCTCGCGCGGCGTGGGTTCACCATCGAGATTGCTCTCGATGGCGCCGAAGGAGTGCTTCGCGCGCTTGAAGGAGGGTGGGACCTCATCCTCATGGACATGAGCCTGCCCGAGGTCGATGGCTGGGAGGCCACGCGCCAGATTCGAGCGTCCGGTGAGAAGGGGAAGATGCCAATCATCGCGCTCACGGCGCACGCGATGAGCGGGGACCGTGACAAAGCGCTCGAAGCAGGCTGCAACGACTACGACACGAAGCCGGTGGACCTCGAGCGTTTGCTCGGCAAGATTCACGCGCTCCTTCCTGCGGCGAGCTGAATCGGTGATTGTCTCGCACTTCGTATGTCAATGACCTCTCCCATCCCCCGCGAAACCGCAGGTGAGTTGCGCCACGAGTTGCGCACCCCCGTGAATCACATCATCGGCTACGCCGAGATGTTGCGCGAGGACGCCGACGATGATTCGCCCTCCGCAGTCCAGCTCGATCGCATTGTCTCGGTCGCGCGCGATGTCTTGGTGCGCATCAACACCGCGCTCCCGCCCACTGGGATCGCGATGTATGACGATCTCACGGCGCTCCTCACCGCATTGCGTGGCCCGCAGTCGATGATTCTCGCGGCGGCGGAGGCGGTACGCGCCGCGTCAAGCGACGAGCAGGTTGTCGCCGACGCCGAGCGCATCGCACAGGCGGCACGACGGCTCACGGCGTGGCCGTTGCCGCCGAGTGGACGGACGAATCCGCGGTTGGCGATTCCGACGCCATTTCCTGGGGAGACGCCATCGGCTCCCGCACCGCCGCCCATCCCCGATGGCGGTCCCAAGGGGCGCATCCTTATTGTTGATGACGTCGAGGAGAATCGCACGGTGCTCGGGCGGCGCCTCGCCCGCGAGGGCTACAGCGTGGACAGTGTGGCCTCCGGCGAAGAGGCCCTCGAGCGCATTGCCGAAGGCGGTTTCGATCTGGTACTGCTCGATGTCCTGATGCCTGGACTCGACGGCTTCGCCGTGCTCGAACGCATCAAGGCCGATCCCGCCACCCGCGCGATTCCCGTCATCATGATTTCGGCGCTCGACGACATGGCGAGCGTGGTGCGCTGCATCGAGCATGGCGCCGAGGACTATCTCGCGAAGCCATTCGACCCCGTGTTGCTGCGCGCGCGCATCGGGGTCTCGCTCGAGAAGAAGCGCTGGCACGACCGCGAGGCCGATTACATGCGGCAGGTCACGCACGTGATTGAAGCGGCGAGCGCGGTCGAAGTGGGCACGTATGCACCCGGGAGTCTCGCATCGATTACGTCGCGCGATGACGAACTCGGGCGCCTCGCGCGCGTCTTCGACTCGATGGCGGCGGGGATTCGTGCACGCGAGCAGCGCCTGCGTGAGCAGCTGAACGAACTCCGCACCGATGTGTCGATTGCCACGAGTGAGTTTCGCTCGGTGGAGTCCTTCACCGACGACAGCGATCTCTTCCCACCCGGGAAGTTGCTTGCCGGGCGCTATGAGATCATTCGCGTGATCGGGCGCGGTGGGATGGGTGTGGTGTACCGCGCCCACGACCGCGAACTCAAGGAAGTGATTGCCATCAAGGCCATCCTCCCCGATCTCCTTGCCGACGACCCCATCGTCGCCGAGCAGTTCCGTTCCGAAATCCGGCTCGCGCGCCGCATTTCGCATCGCAACGTCGTGCGCACGCACGACCTCGGTGAGTCCGAGGGGACGGCGTTCGTGACGATGGAGTACGTGGAGGGAATCACCGTGCGAGAGTTGCTGCGCACGCGTGGCAAACTCGGCGTCTCCAGCGCGATTGCCTTGATTCGTCAGCTCGCCGACGCACTCGCCGTCGCGCATGCGGCGGGGGTGATCCATCGCGACGTGAAGCCGGAGAATGCGCTCATCGATCACGAGGGCGTGCTGAAGGTGATGGACTTCGGCATCGCGCGACTCGCCGAGGCGTCCACGACGCGGACGCAGACCGGGATGACCGTTGGCACGCTCGGCTACATGGCGCCGGAGCAATTGATGGGGGAGGAAGTGGACGCGCGCGCCGATCTGTATGCGCTGGGGGGCGTTTTCTATGAGTGTCTGACGGGGCACGCGCCGTTCGAGGCACCATCGCCGATGGCGTTGATGGCGAAGGTGTTGTCGAGCCCGCCGACGCCGCCGATCGAAGGGAATCCCGACGTGCCGCCGGCGCTCTCGGCGCTGGTGCTGCAGCTGCTGGCGAAGTCGCCGAAGGAGCGTCCGGCGAGTGCGGTGGTGCTGCTGGAGCTTCTGGCGGAGTTGGGGTAGCGCTGAGCCGAGGACGGACCCGATGCCGAGCGAGCATCGCAATCCCTGAATCCTTCTGTCGCCTTTCCCTTGTGTTCCCGTTACTGAATGCAGTACACTACGTTGAGAGCAATTGAGAACCATTCTCAACAAACCAAGCTCGACCCAGCTTCAACCCAATGACCTCCCCCGCCTCCCGCGAACTTCCCGTCTGCACCTGCCCTCTCGTGGACTCCGAGATGGGGAGGCAGGCGACCGTGGTCGCGATTCAGTGCGGTGAGCGTGAAGCCTGTCGCCTCCGAGCCCTCGGGCTTTACGAAGGGGCCCAAGTCTCAGTGATTGGCAAGCGGCACTGCCTCGTGGTGGACGTCAGCGGCACCCGCCTCGCACTCGGCGCCGACCTCGCCGAGGGGATCACCGTTCGTCCGAACGGGCGCATCGTCAGCTGACGTGACCGCGACTGCTGGTCCCGAGCGGCGCGTTGCCACGACGCCGCTACGTGTTGCCCTCATCGGCAACCCCAACACGGGCAAGACCACGCTCTTCAACGCCCTCACCGGACTCCGGCAGCGCGTCGGCAACTTCGCGGGGGTGACAGTCGAGCGCGTGGAGGGGAGCTACAAGATGCCCGATGGCCGGGAAATCTTGGTCCTCGATCTCCCGGGCTCGTATTCGCTCTCTGCCGGATCCCCTGACGAGCAGATCGCACTCGACGTGCTTCTCGGGCGGGACAACGCTCACTGGCGTCCGCAGGTCGTGCTCGTTGTGATGGATGCCTCGCACCCGGAGCGCAATCTTTTTTTGGCGAGCCAGGTCTGCGAGCTTGGCATCCCTGTGGTGATTGCGCTCAATCAGATTGA
>JANLTT010000081.1:0-3856 GCA_031363115.1 Gemmatimonas sp. | reverse complement strand
CCCCGTTCGTGCGCGATCATGGCGCGGGTGCGGCGCTTGGGCTTGAAGGGGAGGTAGAGGTCCTCGAGGGCCTGCTTGGTGTCGGCCCTGAGGATGAGCGCCTTGAGCGCGTCGTCGAGCTTTCCCTGTTCGTCAATGCTCTTGAGAATCGCCGCCCGCCGCTCCTCCATCTCCTTGATGTAGTCGGCGCGCTCGCGCACATCGCGGAGCTGCACTTCATCGAGGCCGCCCGTCACTTCCTTGCGGTAGCGGGCGATGAAGGGAAGGGTGGCGCCTTCGGCGAAGAGCGCGAGCGTGCGCTGCACCTGCTGCGGGTTCAGCGAGAGCTCGGTCGCGACGCGGGCGATGAGCGCGGGGGAAAGCATGTCAGCCATAGGGGGCGGAACGTACGAGGTCGGACGGGCGATTACCACGGCTTGCGCGGCGGGCCGCGTTGCATAGTCCGTGGCGTGTGCGGTGGCCAGGGTCAGTGCGCGCGCCGCGTCGGCGGCTCAATTCGGGCGACGCGGCGCGCGCATCCCGGGGATGAAGTTCGGATCCAACGCGAGAATGCGCGTGACCATCGTCGTGATGAGTTGTTCAATCACCTCCGGGCGATTGCCCTGCATATGCTTCCCCGGCAACCAGATGAGTTCCTTCGGATTGCCGGCCGCGGCGTAGAGCAGGTCCACGGAGCGGCGGGGAATCTGTTCGTCTTGATCTGCGTTGAGCATCATCACCGGGCGTGGCGCGACCCGGCCAATCCATGCTTCGGGAGTGAAACGCGGGCCTGAGATGAGCACGTTGGCGAGGTGCGCGAGCGGCGCGCACAACATCGCATTGGGAATGTCTCGCGTGAGGTTGTGCTCGAGGAGTGCGTAGCTGTCACCGCCGCCGTGGGCGAGCCACAAACGCGTGATGCGCGTATCTCGCGCCGCGGCGATCGTGGCAAAGGGCGCACCGAAGCTCGCGCCCACCAGCTCAATCCGCGTGCTGTCTACGTCAGGACGCGAGAGGAGGTAATCGAGCGCGAGTTGCACCGCGGGCGGCGTGTCGTAGAAAGCGCGACGAATCGCGGGGACCTGTTGGAGCACCTCGATGGCACCCGTCGCGCGCAGATTTCCATCGTACGGGTACTTGAGCGACGCGAAGATCGCGCCGCGCGTGTCGCCGATCAACTTGCCGGCGTCCTTGCCACGCACCGCACCGCCGAGCACGATGAAGAGTGGGCGCCGCACGGTCACGGTCTCCGCGGCGGCGGGGCGACGAATGGACATTTCGACGCCGAGTCCGCTGGTGGCGACAAGCTGCACCTCTTGCTCACGCGTGGTGCCGTCCTGCGTGACGGGGTACTCGCGCACACTTTCGAGTGCACTGCGTCGTGCATCGAAGCGGGGCGTCGGGTCGCGGAGGAGCCAGGCAGCGGCCGCGCCGCACGCGAGGAGCAGCACGACCAGGCCACCCACAATCAGTTTCCCAAACAGTCGCATCACACTCTCCAGAAAGAAATCAGGGTCGGTGATTCGCAGTACATGCGGACCACCGACCCTGTTCCATCGTCGCGGATACTTACCACACCGCTACTTACGGGCGCAGCGCCTTGATCTCAGGCGGGAGCTCGAAGAGCTTCGGATCCTGCGGGCCGAAGGTGACCGAGGTGGTCGTCATCAGCTGCTGCATCCCCATGGCCGACTGCGTCAGCTTGTGCGGGACCATGATGCCTTCCACGGCGCGGTAGTCGGACATGCGCGAGATCGCTTCGATCTCGCCCATCTGCGACTGCTGCTTCGAACGCGACTCAACGAGCAAGCCGCTGGCGTTCGAGAAGCACTCGGTGGTGATGCGGCCAGACTTCCAGGTGAGCTTGAGGCAGGTCGCCTTGTCGCCATCAACATCGGCTTCGCCTGCCGGTTCCATCGCCGTGAAGAGGTTGGCAGAGCGGGCCATCGCATTCATGTCGGCGCCGTCAACGATCGCCGAGGCTTCGGCGCCGGCTAGGAGACGGGGGCCCTGCATCGGATCGCTGGACCAGGCGGTGGTGCCGTCGTAGCCCTGACGCATCTGGCCGAGGCCGGGAATCTCGATGGTCATCGCCATCTGGTTCGGACGCGCCTGCACGGCGGTGATGCTGGCGGACATGCCAGCGGCCGGGATTTCCATCGTGATGGTCGAGCGCATGCCCTGCACCGCAGCGATGCGGCCCTGCGGATCGATCACCTTGTTGTAGCGCGCAAGAATCTCGGCCGGGGTCTGCGCGGCGAGGGCAGGAGCGCCCATCGCGAGCAGGACGACGGCGAGCATGGACGGACGGAGCGAGCGGCGAATCATCATGGCCTCTGTGAGGGTGTGGTGGAAATTTGCGTTCAGTACAGTGTTCGCGCGAGCCAGGCCCGTGCGGCATCGAGTGCAGGGTCACCGCCGGCCTTTAGGGCCCGACGGGTCAGGGGAGCCGGTGTGTCCGGTTGCACTCCTACCCCTTCCACCCGCCGACCGTTCGAATCCTCGTGGTCGGCGATGGGGAACATCATGACGTCACCGCTGGGCAAACGCAGCATCGCAGCGGGGAGCGCCTGTCCGGCAGACGCGTCGCCGAAGACGCGCGCGCGTCCCGTCCCCTGCATCCCCGCGGCGAAGAACTCCGAGGCGCTCGCACTCATGCCATCCACGAGAATCGCCACGGGGACCTTGATCGTGGGCCGACGCGTGCCCGAGGCATCGACGAGGCGCGGATTCGTGCGGAGGAAGAGCGTCGAGCCGCGGCCATACATGTTGCCGAGGCTGACGATGGTGTCGGTGAAGTGTCCGGCCACGCCACCGATCATGCCGACGACTCCCCCCGGATTTCCGCGGAGGTCAAGAATCACGGCCGGTGCGCCACGCACCGAGAACAGTGCGCGATCGAGATCGGCCGAGATGACGGGGAACCAGGCAGACCAATGAATGACGGGAATCATCGCGGCGCGACGGCCGCGCCCGACTCGCACCGAATCGTGTGTGACGCGCACGACGAGCGGCGGGAGATTCCCATAGCGCGTGAGCTGCCCGGCAATCGGCGTGTGCGCGAGTCGTACCGTGCGCGGCGCACCGCGCTCACCCTGCACGGTGAGCACGGCGGTGTCGCCGGTGCTCTCGCGCACCCGCGACATGGCCATCTGTGAGACCAATCCGTGCGCCTGCTTGGGATTGCTCGGGAAGGCGAGCGCGAGACGCTGGTTCATCCCGACGATGCTTTGCGTGTCCACGTGCGTGATGACATCGCCCGGGCGAATGCCGGCCTGCGCCGCCGCGCTCCCCGTCTCGACGCGCCAGACGACGAGCGTATCGCCAATCATGCGCAGGTCGAGTCCCACCGTGCCGGGCGCGCCGCCACGCGATGGCGCCGACGGGAGCGGAACCGCCTCGGCGGGAATGAGTGCGAAGTGCGATTGTGCCGGCACCGCCATCAGCGCACGAATGGCAGCGCGCACCTGATCTAGGCTCGGCGAGTCACCGAGTCCGGTGCGCAGGGAATCGCGCGTGGTGCTCCAGCGCCCTTGGATAAGCGTGGTATCGAAGTACGTGCGTGAGATGGCGCTCCACGCCGTGTCGAAGCTGGCGAGCGGCGGCGCATTCGACTGCGCGCCGACCGATGATGCGGCAAATACCAGCGCGATCAGGGACCACTTACGCATCAGCGAACTCCAGCTCGTCGTGACGATCAGGCTCTCGCCAGGCCAGGATGGCACTGGGAAGAGAGGTAAGATAGATGAACAATCCCCCAAAGATCGCGTTCCATTCGTGCCATGTGGTGGGAATCCACCAGTACCCGAGGTCAGTGCCGAGTGAGATCCAGATGACGCCGATGAGGACGAGACTTGCTGCGAGTCTATACGAGCCG
>JANLTT010000031.1:0-3277 GCA_031363115.1 Gemmatimonas sp. | reverse complement strand
CCTTGCGGTCAAAGACGTCCATTGCCTGATCAACCAACGGCTCAAGCCCAGCGCGCCCCTTGGAGCGCGCAAAGGTGTCCGGGTCCTCGCCATCGGGCAGGGTCACGACGCGCACTTCCATCCCCTTCGCGAGCAGTACATCGGCGGCGCGAAAGGTCGCCTTCTGTCCCGGCGCATCAGAGTCGTACAGGAGCACGACCTGCTTCGTGTAGCGCCCCAGCAACTCCGCCTGCGCTTCGGTGAGCGCGGTGCCCATCGGCGCGACCACGTGCTCAAAGCCCGCTTCCACAAGGCGGAGCGCATCGAAGTAGCCCTCGACGATCAACACACGATCTTCCTTGCGAATCGCGTTGCGGGCCACGTTCATGTTGTAGAGCAGCTTGCCCTTCGAGAAGATCTCCGACTCACCCGAGTTGAGATACTTCGGTTCGCCGGGGCCCAAGAGGCGCCCACCAAAGCCCACGGTGTGCTGGCTTGGGTCAATGATTGGAAAGATCAACCGGTCACGAAAGCGTGGACGCAGCTCCTCGTGCTCATCGCGCTTCACCAAGAGGCCAGCGCTCAGCAAGCGATCGTCCGGAATGCCGAGTCCGTTGAGATGGGCGCGCATCGCCCCGACATCGCGCGGCGCATAGCCCATCGCGAATCGTTCGGCGGTCGCGCGGCTCACATCGCGCTCCTTGAGATAGCTGCGCGCCTCAGCGCCGGCCGGCGTCTCCCATAGCGCGTGTTGAAAGAACTCCGAGACCGTCGCGTGCAGCTCCCACATCGGCTCACGCGGATCAGGCCCTTCGCGCTTCTTCTGGAACTCCGGCACTTCGATGCCCGTCTTCGCGCCGACGTACTTCACCGCTTCGATGAAGCTCATCCCCAGCCGCTTCTGCACGAACGTGAAGACGCTTCCCTTCTCGCCGCAGACGAAGCAGGTGTAGCCGCCGCGCGGCATTACCGAGAAGTTGGAGTTGGTCCCCTGGTGAAAGGGGCACGGACCGCGCCAGACCGAGCCCGTCTTCTTGAGCTTCACATGCTCGCCGATAATCGCGACGATATCGGCCTGCTGCGAAATCTGCTCGACGAGTTCGTCGGGAATCATGCGAGCTCCGCGACGGTCACGCCCGCACCGCCCTCGTTCCACGCACCGAGCCGATAGCTCTTCACGCGCGCCTCGGACTTCAGCAGCGCGTTCACCCGCTCGCGCAGAGCGCCGGTGCCCTTCCCGTGGATGATGCGCAACGTGCCGAGGTCGGCGCGAATGGCGCCATCGAGGGCCTGAATGACGAGGTCATCGACTTCGTGCACGCGCACGCCGCGGACATCGACTTCCGTCTTGGCCACAACATCAGGCACGTCGATGATCGCCACGGGAATGGACGGCTCACGCAGATGCCGCTGGCTCACGCGCCGCAGCGTCCTGAACGGCACCGTGAGCTTGAGCGCGCCCACCGTGACGACGGCATCGTCACCGCGACGCTCGAGCAGCTTGCCGAGCTTGCCGCCGAGGGTCGAGACCTCGACGGCGTCACCAAGATTCAACGCGACACCGCGCGAATCCACCGTCTCGTGCACCGCGTCCTGCGCGGCGCGATCCGCCGCGTCCATCGCCTCCAGTGCGGCACGCTCCTGCTCGGCGCGCTGCTCGATGCCGCGGCGCGCCGCCTGCGCCGTGGCATCAATGCCCGACGCGCCCGCGGCCTTCAAGTCGCGAATCGTGCGCTCGACCTCCTGACGCGCCTCCAACAGGTAGCGGCGGGATTCCGAACGCGCCGCCTTCTCCTGATCCCGCTCCTTGATCTTCACCGACTGCTCACGTTCGCTCACCCGTTCGGCGCGGCCCTGCAGCTCGGCCTGCAACGCGGCCGTCTCCCGCTCACGGCGCCCCAACGCATCTGCGCGCCCCTCCACGTCCGCGAGCAGCGCCGAAAGATCGCGCTCCATCTGCGGGACACGCTCTTCGGCGCGCGCGAGCACGTCCGGACTCATCGCCAGTCGGCGCGCAATCGCCAACCCATACGAGCGCCCCGGAATCCCCTTGATCAACCGGTACGTCGGCGCGAGTCGTTCGGCGTCGAACTGCAGCGAGGCATTCACGACGCCAGGCACTTCGCTCGCGAGTTCCTTCAGCGCACCCAAGTGCGTCGTGGCAATCGTTGTGGTGCCGCGACGCGTCAGCGCCTCGAGAATCGCGCCGCCCAGTGCGGCGCCCTCGAGCGGGTCTGTGCCGGAGCCAAGCTCGTCCACAAGCACCAGTGAGTCCGCGGTCGCGTAATCAACGATCTCCTTGAGGTGCTTGAGGTGCGCCGAGAAGGTGGAGAGCGAGGCTTCGAGCGATTGTTCGTCGCCGATGTCGGCAAAGACATCATCGAAGCAGGGCACCACCGACTCCGCACCCACCGGCGCGGGAATCCCGCTCTGCATCATCAGGGCGATCAGCGCGAGTGCCTTGAGCAGGACCGTCTTGCCGCCCGTGTTCGGACCCGACACCAACAGCGTGCGTTCATCCGGATGCATCTGCAAATCGAACGAGACCACATCAATGCCCTGCGCGAGCAGCAGCGGGTGGCGTCCCTCGCGCACATGCCAGCCATCGCGCGCGGCGGCGAGCGAGGCATCGGCGCACGCGGCGGCCAAGGCATAGCGCGCGCGGCCGTACAGTGAATCGAGCGTGACGAGTGCGTCCCACGCATCCATCAGCGCGTCGCGCTCCGGACGCAGCAGGTCCGTCAACTCACGGAAGATGCGATCGCATTCCGTGCGCTCATCGGCTTCCAGCTCACGGATGCGATTCCCCGCTTCCACGGCCGCCGGCGGCTCCACAAAGATCGTCTGCCCCGACTGCGACGAGTCGTGCACGATGCCGCCCACCACCACGCGCCCTTCGCGCCGCACCGGAATCACCCAGCGTCCGTTGCGCAGCGTGACCGAGGCATCGTCCACGCGATGATGATCCTCGAGCTTCGACATCAGCCGCTCGAGCAACCGGACAATTTCCCCCTCCGACGCGCGCAGCTCCTTGCGAATGCGACGCAGCGCCGGCGAGGCATCGTCCTTGAGTTCGCCATCCTCCGTGAGCACGCGATCGAGCTGCTGCTCGAGCGCGGGGAGCGAGATCAGTCGGTCGGCCAGCGAGGCAAGCGGCGCGCGTGCCGCGGGATGACGCGACGCATCCTGCAGCGACTGCTGCGTGAGTCGCGCCGAACGAAGCAGCACGACCGCGCCACGCAGTTCAGGGCCGGTCCACGAGGCGCCTTCGACACGCAGCCGCTGGAAGGCATGCTCC
>JANLTT010000014.1:0-41781 GCA_031363115.1 Gemmatimonas sp. | reverse complement strand
CCATGGTGCCATCATCGCCGAGGCGAAGGAGAAATCCCTCGAGGCCTTCCTGCATCGCCACTATCCGGCGAGTGACATTCCGCAGCGCGCGCGCGAGCTCTACCTGCGCAACAAGGTGCGGCTCATGCGCGGTTCGATTGGTACGGCGGTGTACTGCACATCCACGAGGAGCCGCACCTTGTTGCGCAGGTAGAGCTCGCGCGCGCGCTGCGGAATGTCACTCGCCGGATAGTGGCGATGCAGGAAGGCCTCGAGGGATTTCTCCTTCGCCTCGGCGATGATGGCACCATGGCCGTCTTCGTCGAAGCGATAGACCATCACGCGATCGTATCCGATGAGTTCGCGCATCTCACGCACCACCAGATCAGCGAGTGCCGTGATCGAGTGGGCGGTGGAGAGTTGCGTGACCGTGCGGGTAAGTCGGCTCGCGAGGTCGGGCGTGCGGCGACGAATGCTGCCCGGCATGATGTCCTCAAGCTCGACGATCAGCCCTCCCTCGGGCGGACGATGCACGAGCACCGTGGCAGAACTCATGCCATGATGCGTCTGGAGCGGGAGCCGAAGCGGCTGCGGGCTCGCCAGGTGCGCCTCGCTCGCCAGCGTGCGCACACCGGCGGCAAACTCGATGCCCAGTGCCTCGAGCGGGGCACCGAGGAGTTCGGCAGGTGCGCGACCCAACGTCGCCTCGGTGTTTGCGCTGATTTGCGCGATCACCAAGCGAGGTTCCGAAAGCACGAGCAATACACCATGCGGCTGAATGGAGCCCGCAAGGTGAATCAGTTCGCGCTCACAGTTCGATAGGTCCGCCTCTCCGAATCGGGGGGTCTCGGATCGTGACGCCATCGTTCCTAATTCTGGATGCGGGCTGGACAGAGTCCAGCCACGGGGGGATACAGCTTGGTATATGGTATCAGTGTTCGGTCGATAACGCACTAGGGGGTTCCCACCGAGTTTGTCAGGAACGCTGGACAGCACTAGGTGACAGGGGCGCGTAGCATCCGTATCTTGGCGGATGGGCGAAATGCGCCCCTCGGGGGCGTGGACAACCGACCCACCGAATGCACTCGTGGAGGAGCCTTGGCGGAGTCGACGCAAATGGTCATCGGGACGCGCGCGAGCAAGCTCGCGCTCTGGCAGTCCAACCATATCCGGGACCGCCTGTTGGCGCTCCACGCGGGGATCGAGATTTCCCTCGAGCGCATCTCCACCAAGGGCGATGAAATCCAGGACCGTCCCTTGGCCGCCATCGGACGTAATTCGCTCTTTGTCGCGGAAATCGAAGACGCGCTTCGTTCCGGGCGCATTCGACTCGCCGTGCACAGCGCAAAGGATCTTCCCTCCACCCTGCCTCCCGAGTTCACCATCGCGGCCTTCACCACTCGAGTGGATCCGCGCGACGTGCTCGTCTCCAAGCACGGGACGCTCGACCAGCTTCCGCATGGCGCGAAGATCGGCACGAGTTCGCCGCGGCGCGCGTGTCAGCTGAAGGCCGCACGCCCCGACGTCATTTGCCTCGACATCCGCGGCAACGTGGACACGCGTCTCGCCAAGCTCGATCGCGGCGAGTATGACGCGATTGTGCTCGCAGCGGCCGGACTCGAACGCTTGGGCTGGTCGCACGTGGTCACGGAATGGCTCGAACCCGACGTGATGCTTCCGGCCGTCGCGCAGGGAATTCTCGCTGTTGAGGCGCGCGCCAGCGATGCAGAAGCCATTCGGCTCTGCGCGCCCCTTGATGACGCCGATGCGCGTGCCTGCGCGGAAGCCGAACGCGCCTTCCTCGCGGCGATGGGCGCCGGATGCAACGCGCCACTCGCGGGCTTCGCGACGCTCTCCGGTGACACGCTCTCGCTCTCCGCGCTGATTGGCGCACCGGACGGTCGGCATGTGCGCATCACGCGCGAAGCACATCGCCGCGACGCCGCGACCCTTGGGGCGACTGCGGCGACCGCCTTGATGGCCGATGGCGGTGCCCCGCTCCTCGAAGTGGCCCTTCGGGCCCAGCATGCCTGATCGCAGCGCGCTCACGGCCCGCCGGATTGTCGTGACGCGCGCCGCCGCGCAGAGTGCGGCGTTGATGGACAAACTGCGGGCCGCTGGCGCGCTTCCCGTTGCCACCCCCGCCATTCAGATCCTGTCGCCGGAGCAGCCTGCGCCGTTGCACGATGCCGCCGCGCGACTCGGCACCTTTCAGTGGTGCGTCTTCACGAGCAGCAATGCCGTGCGCGCACTCGTCGCCGAACGTGGCGATGCGGCATGGCCCGCGACCGTACGGATCGCCGCCGTCGGCAACGCCACCGCACACGCCCTCACTGACGCGGGACTCGTCGTACAGTTCCAGCCGAGCACGGCCGTGGCCGAGGCACTCGCACGCGAGTTGCCGCTTGAGCCCGGTGACCGCGTGCTCTGGCCGCACGGCGATCTCGCCAAGCAGGAGTTGGTCGACGCCCTCACGCTTCGCGGTGCGAATGTTGAGGCCGTCGTGGCCTATCGCACCGTCGCGGACATCGCCCTACTCGGCGTGGTGGATGCCCTCCGTGATGGACGCGTGGACGCCATCACCTTCACGAGTGCCTCGACCGTGCGGCATGTCGTCGAAGGGCTGGGTGCGGCGGGCGTTCGACTCGAGAAGCTCCCAGCTGCCACGCGTCCATTGATTGTGTGCATTGGTCCGGTCAGCGCGGCGGCGGCACGCGAGTGCGGGCTCCCCGTTGATGGCATTGCCGATCCGAGTGACGACGATGGACTCGTCGCTGCACTTATTCGTTCGTTCACTGGCCGCATCGCGACGGCTTGAGAGGATTCATGTACAACGACGTCACCACGCCCCCCGCTACCATCGTCTCGCCCGACCGTCCGCGTCGCACGCGACGCACCGCCGCGCTTCGTGCGTTCGTGCGCGAGACGACCCTCTCGGTCGCCGATCTCATCCATCCGCTCTTCATCGTTGAAGGCACGGGGGTGAACAAGCCCATCGAGACGATGCCGGGCCACTCGCAGCTCTCGGTGGACCAACTCGCCAGGGAAATCGCCGAATGCACGACGCTCGGCGTGCGCAACATTCTCCTCTTCGGCATTCCGAAGCAGAAGGACATGACCGGCACCGGTGCCTGGAATCCCAACGGCCCCGTGCCGTCGGCCATTCGCGAGATCAAGCGGCTCGCGCCCGACATGTTGATCATCGCCGACGTCTGCCTCTGCGAATACACATCGCACGGACACTGCGGCGTGGTACGCGATGAATCAGGGGTAGTGATCAACGACGAAACGATTCCGCTGCTCGGCCGCAGCGCGGTCTGCTACGCGGAAGCCGGTGCGGATATCGTTGCACCGAGCGCGATGATGGACGGCCAGGTCGCCGCCATTCGCGATGCGCTTGACGAAGCCGGCCTGCTCGACACGCCAATCCTCAGTTACGCCGCGAAGCACGCCTCGGCGTTCTATGGTCCGTTCCGCGGGGCGGCGGAGAGCACGCCAAGCTTTGGCGATCGCCGCGCATATCAGATGGATTCGGCCAACGCGCGCGAGGCGCTACGCGAAGTGCAACTCGATGTGGACGAGGGAGCCGACATGCTGATGGTGAAGCCCGCCGGCACCGCGCTCGACATCATTTACCAGGTGCGCGTGAACTTTCCCCATCCGTTGGTCGCCTACCAAGTGAGCGGCGAGTACGCGATGCTCAAGGCCGCGTCGGAACGTGGCTGGCTCGACGAACCGCGCGCCGCGATTGAATCCCTCATTGCCATCCGCCGCGCCGGCGCTGATCGCATCATCACCTACTATGTAAAGGAAGTCGCACGATGGCTGTCGACGGCGGGTTGATCATGGAGACCTCCACCAGCACCGCCTCGGAGGCGCTCTTCGCGCGCGCCAAGGAAGTGATGCCCGGCGGCGTGAGTTCGCCGGTGCGTGCCTTCCGTTCCGTGGGCGGCACGCCGCGATTTATCGCGCGCGCGAACGGTCCGTACATGTGGGATGCCGACGGTAATCGTTACGTCGATTACGTCCTCTCGTGGGGCCCGATGATCCTCGGGCACGTGCATCCTGAAGTGGTCGAGGCGGTACGCGAGCAGTTGGGCACCGGCATGAGCTTCGGTGCGCCTTGCGCCCTCGAGGCCGAACTTGCCGAACGCATCATCGCGATGGTGCCGAGCATCGAGATGGTGCGCTTTGTCTCCAGCGGCACGGAAGCCACGATGAGCGCGGTGCGTCTCGCGCGCGCCGCCACCGGACGCGCAAAGATCATCAAGTTCTCCGGCTGCTATCATGGCCACGGCGATTCCTTCCTGGTGCAGGCTGGTTCGGGCGTTGCGACGCTCGGGCTTCCCGATTCCCCAGGCGTGACGCCCGGAACGGTCGCCGACACGCTCACCGCGCCGTACAACAACCTGAGCGCGGTGGAGATGGTCGCCTCCGCGCACGAGGGACAGATCGCCGCCATCATCGTGGAGCCGGTGGTCGGCAACGCGGGGTTCATCCGTCCGCAGCCCGGCTTCCTCGAGGGACTGCGCGCGATTGCGACGAAGATCGGCGCCATTCTGATCTTCGATGAGGTGATGACCGGATTCCGCGTCTCGCTCGGCGGCGCGCAGGAGCGCTTTGGCGTGATGCCCGACATCACCACGCTCGGCAAGGTGATTGGCGGGGGCATGCCCGTGGGTGCATACGGTGGCCGCAAGGATCTCATGCAGCATGTCGCGCCCGCGGGGACGATGTATCAGGCGGGGACGCTGAGCGGAAATCCGATTGCGATGGTGAGTGGCCTCAAGACGCTGGAGATTCTCTCGCGCCCCGGCGTCTTTGCGCAGGCCGAGCGCGCGGCGACGCAGACGGTGAAGATGCTGACTGCATGGGCCCGCGGAAACGGCTATCCCTTCCAGGCCGCAAGCGTCGGCTCGATGTGGGGTTCGTTCTTCACCGACACCCCGGTGGTGGACTACGAGACCGCAAAGACGGCCGACACCGCACGCTACGCGCGCTTCTTCCACGGCATGCTCGCCAATGGCGTGTATCTCGCGCCGAGCCAGTTCGAGGCGGCCTTCACGAGCATCAAGCACGACGACACCGTGCTTGGCGAAGTGATGGCGGCACTGACGCGGCTGAAGGTGTGAGGATGTAGGATGAAATCGCGGTCGAGCAGATCTGTGCGCGCGAAAGGGGGGACGAGCCAACGGCTCGTCCCCCCTTCCTTCATCCTCCATCCTTCATCATGTCGTTCGAAAGAGGCGCCGGTCGGAATCGAACCGACGAATAGGAGATTTGCAGTCTCCCGCCTTACCACTTGGCCACGGCGCCGTGTCCACTAAGGTAGCGGGGTGGCGGCCCTGACTCAACCGATGGGGACCTTCTTGGCCCCCTGAACGTTCCCGGGGGACGTCCCGTGGAGACCGGGACCGCTCGTGGGCCTCCCCGGGGGAAATGCGCCCCGGGGGGCGGGGGCTACTCCGTCGCGCCCGCCGCGCCCTTCATCCGAGGACGCTCACCGTAGGTGAGCCACCGCCACACGTATTCAAGTGGTCCGAAGCGGAAGCGTGAGAGCCAGAGCGGACTCGCGATCAGTTGGAAGATCCAGATGGCCGCAACGACGTAATACAGCTCATGCCGACGGAGCTCAGCGTAGAGCCCGAATCCAAAGCCGTAAAAGACGATTGCGCAAATAATTGAGGTGCTGATGTAGTTGGTGAAGGCCATGCGCCCGATGGCGGCGAGACTGGTCTTGAGCCATTGGAATCCGCTTGATCGGCAAAAGAGCATAATGAGGCCAAGGTGGCCCATTGTCATCGCGAGGCGTCCGAGATCATACGTGATGCCGGTTTCGAAGAAGGCAAGAACGCTGAACTCCGAGCGAATCAGCTCAGTGACTTCGAAGTAGTTCGTCGTGAGACCGATCGCGTAGCCCACCAGGGACATCGTCCAGTAGCGCCGCGATGGGGCGTCGGGCCCAAAGACCCCCAGCTTGAACAGCGCCATGCCGATCAGCATCATCGAGAAGATGTCGAAGAAGCCGCGGTAGAGCCACCAGGACTGAAAGTGCGTGAGACGCGGCGCCTGCAACACCACGATGCCGGCGTAGCCGCCGCGCTTGACGCGAATTTCCTTGTTGATCTTCGCGGTATCAGGCTTGAATTCCTTGACGAGGCCCTGCCAGGTCTCAATCGCCGCGCTCTGCGCAGGGGTCAGCGAATCGCCGGCCGTCTTCGCCGAGTCCGCCACCACATACGCGCGATGCTTCTCCAGCGCGTTGTAGGTATCAAGTCCGTTCCACGCGGCGTTGAAGAGCAAGCCACCCACGGCCACGTTGAGCATCGTGCGCGGCGTGGCATTGCGAAAGCCGTACACGAAGAGCGCGGTCGCACCGTAGTAGAACAGGATTTCTCCCGTCCACAGAATCAGAAATCCGTGAATGACGCCGAAGACGATAAGCCACAGATTTCGACGGAAGAAGAAATCCGCCGCATGCGGACGCGTGGAGCGATCCAGCGACGCGGTCATGATAATGAGGCCAGCGCCGAACAGGATGGAAAAGAGTCCACGCTGCGTCCCCTCAAAGAGCATGGACGTGGTGATCCAAGCCCAGAGATCGGGACCGGTAGACCCGCCGTACACCGTGGGATCGCCGTACGAGTATGGCAACCCGAACACCGTGATGTTCATCAGCAGGATGCCGCAGAGCGCGATGCCGCGCGCCACATCCAACGAGGCAATTCGGACCTCTACCTGCGTAGGGCCAACGTCCAACGCGGGGACCGTCATCGTGCCTCAGTCGTGAAATGGGTGTCCTATATTACGGACGGCAGCCACCACGTCAAGCACGACACCCGCGCGGCGCAGCGCCATCTTTCCGTGGTCCCGACTCCGGCACCCATGACGCACCACGCCGAACACCATCATCCCGTCGCTCGCACCATCGTGCTGGTGCTGGTCGTGAGCGCCCTCGTGGCACTCGGACTTTCGTCAACGGTTCACGGCGCTCTCCTCAGCGTGCTCGAAGCCTCGCGGGGCGTGATTACGGCGCACCCGATTGCCGGGCCCGTGATATTCATCGTGCTTGCCGCGGTCTCCGCCTTCATGAGCTTCGTCTCGAGCGCGGTGCTGATTCCCGCCGCCGTCTATGCTTGGGGCCCGCTTCCCACGATGCTGTTGCTCTGGGTGGGCTGGACGTTGGGTGGTGCCATCGCGCACTCGCTCGCGTTCTATTTCGGACGCCCGCTGCTGCGATGGTTGGCCCCGCCGGAATCGGTGGAGCGGTACGAGCGTCTCCTCCGCCGTCACACGAGCTTCACGGAGATTTTGCTCTTTCAGATGGCGCTCCCCTCCGAACTCGTGGGCTACGGACTTGGACTCGCGCGCTGCCCACTTGGGCGCTATCTCGCCGCACTGGCGGTGGCGCAGTTGCCCTACGCCGCCGGCACCGTGCTCATCAGCGTGGGCTTCGTGCAACGCGACTTTCGCACCATGATTGGCGTGACCGCGCTCGGCCTCATCGCGATGCTCGTGCTCGCCCGCATCGTGCAGCAGCGCGTCGCGCGTCCGTAGTCCGTCGGACCATGGCGCGCGCGAATCGCTCGCGCCGCCACGACACACGTCATCCCAAGGCAGGATGGCGCTGGTGATGCGTCGTTACGCGCTGGAATGCCTGCCCAAGCTTCAGCAGCTTTTCTTCACCGAAGAGTTGGCCAAGCAAGGTGATGGAAATCGGCGTGCCGTCCTCCGGACGAAATCCATGCGGCATGATGAGCGCCGGATGCCCCGTGAGATTCGTCGCCAACAACTGCGACGAACTGGTCGGCGCGACAATGACGTCCACCGTTTGCATCAGTCGGTCCCAGGCCTGGATTGCCACCGTGCGCAAACGATTCGCATTGATGTAATCCACGGCGGGAATGAGATGTGCACGCCGGAACGTGGTCGGCCACGAATTCGGCGACTGCCCCGCAAGTTCGCGCACGCGTCCACTGCGCGTGAGTTCATCGAAGGCCGCGCCGGCCTCGGCGTCGAGAATCAACCGCATCGCATCGTACGGCAAGTCCGGCAACGTCACTGGCGTGAGCGTGACGCCGAGGCCGCGGAGCGCGTTCAGTGCCGCCGTGTCAAACGACGCGAAGCGCTGTGCGCCTGGCGCCTCGAATGCGCTCTGCACATACCCGACGCGAATCCCCGCGATGGGTGCATTGC
Source organism: Gemmatimonas sp. (assembly GCA_031363115.1). Taxonomy (GTDB): domain Bacteria; phylum Gemmatimonadota; class Gemmatimonadetes; order Gemmatimonadales; family Gemmatimonadaceae; genus Pseudogemmatithrix. The sequence goes on along the minus strand of JANLTT010000014.1, from coordinate 33,606 downwards.
CGTCCCAGTTGAATGGCGCGGCCATGGTGGTGAGATCCTGGCCATCGGGTCCGTGCAGCGCCGAAAAGATCAACGCACAGTCCTCTGCCGAGCGTGCGAGCGGCCCCAGCTTGTCCATCGACCAACTCAAGGCCATCGCACCGGTGCGCGGCACGCGGCCAAAGGTCGGACGAAGTCCCGTCACCCCGCAGCGCGTGCTTGGCGAGGAGATTGACCCCAGCGTCTCGGAGCCAATCGCAAAGCCCACCGCACCCGCCGCCGTCGCCGAGGCGGAACCCGCGGACGATCCACTCGACCCCTGATCGAGCTTCCACGGATTGCGCGTCATCCCGCCAAACCAGCGATCACCGAGCGCGAGCTCGCCGAGCGTGAGCTTGGCAATCAGCACAGCGCCGGCCGCATCGAGCCGCTGCACGACCGTGGCATCGGTCTCGAAACGCTGCTCGCGATACGGTGCCGCGCCCCACGTGGTCGGCGCACCGGCCACCGCGAGGAGGTCCTTCGCCCCCCATGGAATGCCATGCAACGGTCCGCGATACCGGCCACGAGAAATCTCTGCATCCGCGGCGCGCGCCTTGGTGAGCGCGCGCTCCCGCAGGAGCGAGACCACGCAGAACAACTGTGCATCAAGGCGTCCGAGGCGATCAAGGTACATCGTCGTCAGCTGTTCACTCGTCACCACGCGGCGCTTCACCACCCCGGCCAGCGTCGTGAGTGGGGCGTAGGCGAGTTCGGCGCTGTCAGTTGGTGCCGTGCGCACCGCCTGACGCGACATCGCGATGGCGCGTTGCGGGCCGCGCGGCAGCGCCTCCGGACGTGGAAGTGGATTGAACTGAATCGCCGGCGCGACGCTGTTGGCCAGGGGCACCGCGTGCAGGGCTTGGACCTGCGCCGCCTGCCGTTTGACCCCTTCCAGCATCTGCGCGCGTTCGTCTTCGGTGAAGCTGACGCCGGCAATCTCCGCCGCGGCGACAATCGTGGCGTCGGTGATCTCCTCGCCGGCAGCGACCTTGGCCCAGAGCACGCCGGGGAAGAGCGTAGCCCCGAGCCCGAGGGCGCTGCAGTGAGTCAGGAAGGCGCGCCGTGCTTCAGGGAGGGGCGGTGTCATAAATTGATGCAGGTTAGAGACCCGGGAAATGTGTCGCGATTGCGCCCCGTGCGCGATATTCAAACCATGCGCCCTTTCATCCGAACTGCTCTCGCCGTCGCGGCGTTCATGGCTTCGCTCGTTGTGCCACTTGCCGCGCCACTGGCCGCGCAAGGCATGGTGGTCACTCGGCGCGACCTCGCCGATGCCTATCTGCAGGTTGATCGCGTCGCGATGACCTTCGGCCTCCCGGCGGATCGGCGCGCCGAGTGGAATCGCAGCTTTGACCGCACGACCCTCGCGTTCTTTGGCGGCAACTTCCCGAAGGTCCTGCGGGACATGCACGATCTGCTCGCACGCATGACCGGTGACTCGGCCATCGCGAGCCCGACGCGCCAACTGCTCCCGCTCCGTCTCGAGGCCGGACAGCGCGTCCTCGTGAGCGGGCGTGACCGGGCGCTCGAGGTCTCCGCCACGGTGATGTACATCGATTCGTCCTTCACGCAGGCGCGGACACTGAATCTTCGCGTCCTCGACTCCGCGGGAACTGCGCTCGCGCGCGGCACGCTCACCGTGCCCTCCGATGCCGTCGCCGGTCAGGCGGCCACCACGCGACTCGACCTCGGCGCCGTCATCAGCGGCGTGGGGCGGTATCGAATCGAGGCCACCCTTCCCGGCGCCAAGGTCGTGCGTACCACCGATATCTTCATCATGCCGGAGAGCGCCGAGTCGGCGCGCACACGACTGCAAGCTGCGGTTGCGGCGCTGCCGGCGACGGTTGATCCACAGAGTCTTGGTGCCGTGCGCGCGCGTGCCGCGCTCATTACCGAACGCCCCGACCCATCAAGCTCGGCGCAGTTTCTTGCGGATCCGGTCGCGCTCACCGCGGCGGTAGATCGCGAAGTGCGCGGCCTGGCCCGCGGCGAGAAGCCGTTCACGCTCCGCGCGGGCGATCAGTGGCGCACCGTCACGGGGCCGGCCGGTGCGATTCCCATGCGCATCTACGCGCCCCGCGGGGTGGTCATGGGCGCACGCATGCCGGTGGTGTTTGCGCTGCACGGCGCCGGTGCGGACGAGAACATGTTCTTTGAGGGCTACGGTGCGGGCCGATTGAAGGCCCTCGCGGATTCGCTGGAATTCATTCTCGTGTCGCCAGAGACGAACGCGATGATGCGCGACATCGCCGGCTTTGACTCCACGCTCGCGATGCTGGAGCGCGAGTATGTGATTGATCGCGCTCGCATCTATGTGATTGGCCATTCGATGGGCGCCGCGGCCACGATGCGCCTCGCGAGTGAGCGGCGCAGCGTGGTGCGCGCCGCGGTGCTTCTCGCGGGTGGCGGGGTACCACCGACGAACGGACAGATGTCGCCCCTGCTGTTCATCGGTGCCGAGACCGACCTGGTGATTCCCATTACACGCGTGCGTGCTTCATATGAGGCGGCGGTGGCGGCCGGCGCCGTCGTGGAGTTTCGCCAGGCCGATGGGTGGGGACACACGCTCGTCGTCGGGGCACGATTGGACGAAGCGGTCCGTTGGTTGTTCATCCACTAGAGGAGAACCCGATGAATCGACGACTCATGTTCTCGCTGCTCGGCCTCACACTCGTACTTGGTGCGTGTCGCTCGCGTATGGCAGAGTCTCCCGCCGCGGCACTCAGCGATGCGAACATTGCCGCAATCGTGGTGCAGGCCAACACAGCGGACATCCTGTACGCCGACCTCGCCTTGGCAAAGAGTCAGACCGCTGCCGTACGCGCGTTTGCAACGATGACCAAGCGCGATCACGAATCCGTCAACGAGGCCGCCGTGGCGCTCGTGACGCGACTCGGCGTGACCCCGGTCGACAACGCACTGTCGTTCGACCTCCGAGATGACGCCGAGACGAAGCGGCTGACGCTGCGCGACTTCGAGGGCTTCGCCTTCGACAGCGCGTACGCGGCGAATGAGGTCAGCTACCACACGACATTGCTCGGCGCGATGGACTCCGCATTGATTCCGAGCGCGACCAACAGCGAGCTTCGCGCCCTTCTGGTTGCCGTGCGTCCAGCCGTCGCCGCGCACCTCGCGCATGCGCGCACGTTGGTGTCCTCGTTGAAACGTCGGTGAGTGCAACGCCGCGCGCCCTGCGCCCCCTCGCCATGCGCCTCCTCCGGCGCGTGGCGATTCCGGGCGTCGCGTGCTTGCTGGTGTTGGGAGCCGGAAACTGGTGGCCATCGGCGGAGGAATCGCCGCGTCGTCGTGAGATTCGAATGCGCGGCAATTCGTTTGCGCCACGCGAGGTCCGCGTCGCGGTCGGCGACACCGTGGTCTGGGTGAACGGCGACATCGTCCGTCATAATGCCGTGCGCCGCGACCTCTTCGACACGGGGGAGCTACGCTCGGGCGAGCGGTTTGCCTGGGTTCCCGCGGACACCGGGACGGTGCGGTACCAGTGCACAATCCATTCGAGAATGCGCGGCACGATTCAGGTGACAAAATCGCACTAACCCGTTGCTATATAAGCGGATAGGTGATCCCGGGGGTCGTGTTCGCGGTCCCCTTTCTTGTTTTAACAGCGCCCCGTGCCTCTCGTGGCGTGCAGTTTTTGCACTGAGACGCCGAAAAACAGCGTGTTCTTCCTTTGAATTCTGCAAAATGCTGACTAAATTTTGCGAATTCTGCACCGCCCGACACCAACGCCAGACTCCGACCCCTCATGTCCGCCTCCGACACTCCGCGCGTCGCCGCGCTCCGCGCCATCGCCACGCGCGCGCAGATCATTCCGGATGTGCCCTCCATGGGCCCCGACCCCAAGCCGACCTCCTCGTACTTCGGCTCGCACACTTTCGGCGCGCGCCAGATGCGCGACAAGCTGCCGACGAACGTGCATGAGAAGCTCACCGAGTCCGTGCGCCTCGGAAAGAAGCTCGATCCCGAGATCGCACCGGCCGTCGCGAAGGCAGTGAAGGAATGGGCCATCTCGCAGGGCGTCACGCACTTCTGCCACTGGTTCCAGCCGCAGACCGGCCTCACCGCCGAAAAGCATGACGCGTTCCTCACGCTTGATGCGCAGGGCAATGCGATTGAGAAGTTCACGGCCGAACAGTTGATCCAGTCGGAGCCGGACGCGTCGTCGTTCCCCTCGGGCGGACTCCGCGCGACCTGGGAAGCGCGTGGCTACACCGCGTGGAACCCCGCCTCGCCGCTCTTCATCATGGAAGCGGCCGGCACCAAGACGATGTGCATCCCGTCGGTCTTCATCGGCTACAACGGCGAAGCGCTCGACGAAGTCACCCCGCTCTTCCGCTCCAGCGAAGTCCTCTCGAAGGCCGCAGTGGAACTTCTCGACACCATCGGCGACAGCGGTGCGCTGCGCGTCTACACCACGATGGGCACCGAGCAGGAATTCTTCGTCATTGACCGCACGCACTTCGCGATGCGCCCCGACCTCGTCATGGGTGGCCGCACGCTCATCGGCGCGCCGCCGCCGCGTGGCCAGCAGCTCGAGGACCACTACTTCGGTGGTATTCCCGAGCGCGTGCAGGCGATGCTCGCCGAAGTCGAGTTCGAGCTCTACAAGCTCGGCGTACCGATCGTCACACGTCACAACGAAGTCGCGCCCTGCCAGTTCGAGATGGCGCCGATGTTCGAAGAAACCGACATCGCCACCGACCACAACCAGCTCGTGATGTCGATCCTCAAGGTCGTGGCACTCCGCCATGGCCTTCAGGTCCTCCTCAACGAGAAGCCCTTCGCCGGCATCAACGGCTCGGGCAAGCACTGCAACTGGTCGCTCTCGATTGCCTCGGACAACACGCTCAACGGCATCAACCTGCTCAAGCCGGGCAAGACGCCGCACCAGAACCTTCGCTTCCTCATGTTCCTTGCCGCCTTCCTCAAGGGCGTGCACAAGCATCAGGGCCTGCTCCGAGCCGGCATCGGGACTAGCGGCAACGAACATCGCCTCGGCGCCAACGAGGCGCCGCCGGCCATCATCTCCGTATTCATGGGAAACGCGCTCACGAAGATGATCGAGGACATCATCGCGGGCCGCGCCGGCACCAAGGCCGAGCAGGCGATGCTGCAGCTCGGCATCTCCAAGCTCCCCGAAATCGAGCAGGACAACACCGACCGCAACCGCACCTCGCCCCTTGCCTTCACCGGCGCGAAGTTCGAGTTCCGCGCCGTCGGCTCGTCACAGAGCATCGCCTTCCCGGTGATGACCCTCAACACCGTCGTCGCCGAAGCGATTGTCGAGATCAACGCCGCGCTCAAGGCCGAGCTGACGAAGGGCGGCTCTGTTGATGACGCGGCACTCAAGGTCGTGCGCAAGATCTTCAAGGACACCACGGCGATTCGCTTCGAAGGCAACGGCTACAGCGAGGCGTGGGTGAAGGAGGCCAAGAAGCGCGGCCTGCTCAACCTCCGCCGCGCCCCCGAGGCGCTCGCGCAGATGAACACGAAGCCGGTGAAGGATCTCTTCACCAAGCTCAACATCCTCACCGCCGCCGAACTCGAGAGCCGCTACCACATCCGGGTGGAGCGCTACGTGAAGGACCTGCTCATCGAGATGGAGACGATGGTCGAGATGCTCGACACGCAGATTCTCCCGGCCGGCTACGCCTACCTCGGGCAGCTCGCCGAGGGTGCGGCGAAGTCGAAGCAGGCCGGCATTCGCATCGTGCCGCAGAAGGCCGCGGCCGAAGCGACGGGCCGACTGGTCGTGGCTCTGCAGACCAAGACCGCGGCGCTGCATGCCGCGATCAAGCGCGCACACGTGCTCCATAATGATGTCGTGAAGTGCGCCACCTTCCTCACCAGCACCGGCGCCAACTCCATGGCCGCCTGCCGCGAGATCTCCGACAAGCTCGAAGTCACGATTGGTGACAACCACTGGCCACTTCCGCGCTACCGCGAGATGCTGTTCCCGGTGTGAGGCGGATGAAGGATGAAGGATGAAAAGACGCGGGCGCTCCGAAAGTTTGGGGCGCCCGCGTTGCATCTGACCGGTGATTACTTCGCGAACGCCTTGACCAACTTCGCCGGCGCAACGAGTCGCCAACTCTCCTCGACCAACTCGGCCACCTCCGTCCACGATGGGCGCTTGTCGAGCCGGACGCCAATCCATCCGCTCGGTCCGACGTACGGCGGTACGAAAAACCGATCGGGGCGATCACGCACCATGAGTTGTTGATTTCCCGGCGCGGCCTTCAGCCAGACACCGGGACGGCCGCCACTGTGCTGCACATCCGCCGCCGCCGAGTACATCGCGAAAATCTTCTTCACGCGAAAGGTCGGCGCGCCCCACGCTTCGACTTCATGGGCGCTGGGAAGCGCCAGGCAGAGCTCGCGAAGACGAGGCAGTGGGTCAGTGGCCATGCGTTGACGATACCACGCACGGCGACGAACGGAAAGCAAAGCGGCGCTCGGGAACATCCCGAGCGCCGCCTCGTACCGCGATGACGCGATGGACTACTTGTAGAAGACCGCGATGCCCCAAAAGCAGGGATCGGCCTTGCAGGTCGCCATCGTCACGCGAACGCTGTAGCGGGTCTCACTCTTGGCGGTGAAGTTCACGATCGGGACATCATCGTCGAGCACGTCCTCGGCGACGACTTCGTCACCGATGCTGACGCGGATGTCGAGGTCTTCGCAATCGTTGTCGCAGACGCCGACAATCTTGTACGAGGTGCTGCCCGGCAGCGTGAACGACCAGCTGTCGCTCGCGCCATTGGACATGCGGCCGATGACATAATTGCGCGAGCCGAACCCGTCACCATTCACCTGGTTGTAGGCCCGGTTGAGCTGCGTCCACACGGCCTCGGCATGGGTCTGCGCCCCCGCAATCGAGGGCAGGGCGATCAGCACGACGGCGAAGAGAGTGGACAGGATGGTGCCACGACGGGTCATGCGATGCTCCTGGGTAGGTGGATGGACTGCCTATAAACTGGCACGGGCCGCGCGTTCGCGCACGGTCACCGAATTCCCTACAACCCCGGCCACCCGCCCGCGGCAGGTCGAGGCCCCGCACCGACACTCGAACGCCTCGGCCGACGCGTCGAGAAACTGCGCATAATCAACCGTCAGTTCGTCCCCCACGCGAATCGCGCGGATAGCGACGACGTCCAGCCCGTCGAACTTCGTGTTCGGGTCGCACGAGTGATTCTGCGGCGCCCACTCGGAGGGATCGCGGTCCCACAGCACAAACACTTCCTCGCTCAGCGGGTAGGCGTAGCGATCGAACATCACCCGGTCCGCCGCCCCCCACGTCGCCTCGACATGACGGCGAGTGATAATCCGTTGCGGGCGCCCTTCGCCGCTAAAGACGATTTCCCCCGGAGCCAAGTCTCGCGTCGCCACGATGCCGTACCCCGCAATCGAATCGCCGCGCAGGGAATAGGCCTTCTGCTTTCTGGCGTGCCGCGTGCGCCCTTCCGCGATAATCCGCATCAAGAAGCCCGCTTGTCCCAGCCCGTCCAGAGCGAGGATGTGGTCCGCCGATCCCTGCCAGCCCTCTGGGTAGAACACCGAACAGGAAAAATTGACCTCGAGGAAATACAACCTCCCCGCGGCATCCATACGGAAATCCATACGTGCATAACCCGTGCCATCGAACCCGCGAAAGACCGTTTCGGCCGCCTCCATCAGCGCCGCACGAACGGCAGGCTCCTTCACCCGCACATTTGCGTCGGCGTGCAACTCGGAGGTCTTGAGCGCATAGCTCTTGTACTCGCGTCCGGCAGGGAAGTGGTACTCAATCGGCTCCAGTGCGGTTCCACGACCATCGCCCGCCGAATCGCCCACCACGAGCACCGTGAACTCCCGACCCGCGATGTATTCCTCAATCAGGAGCTGCGGATACTCGGCCTGAATCTTCAGGACCTGCGCCTGCAGCGTTGCCGAATCGGTGACGCGCGCACCGTCGTCCACACCGAGACTATCCCCCGCATGCGCCGGTTTCACGAAGAGCGGATACGACAGCCCCGCGCGGGCGACGGCCGCTGGCGCATCATCGCGCGGGGTGACGACGACATGCCGTGGCGTGGTCACGCCGCCAGCGTGCGCGACGTACTTCATCAGCGGCTTCGACGGATCGTAGAGCAGGACTGAGGGGCCGGTGTACGGAAGGCCGAGGCGTTCCAGCGCATGAATGACGTCAATCGATGGCACATCCCAGTCGAGATAGCCTTCGCAGAGATTGACGTAAATGTCGAACCCTTCCGCGGCGAGGCGCGCGAGCTGTTTATGGACCGTCAGCTTGTGCAGGGCCTCGTGATGCACAACGTGCCCCGGGGCGAGCGGAGCGAGGTCGCGCGGCGGATCATAGTGACGGTAGTCCACCGTCGAGGTGGAGTAGTCCGGTTGCAGCACGCAGATCTTCACAAACCCCTCACGCCGCGCGACGCACGGCAATCCGCACGCGCTGACGCGCGGCAGCGAGGATGGCGGCCACCGCATGGGCGTACGGCCGCTTGGCGAATCGGAGAATCGCCCCAATCGACGTGAAGAGTTCGTCCTCCGAGAGTCCGCACTGCGCATTCACCTCGAGCACGACGAGCTCGCCGGTGACCGCGTCCTGACGCAGGTCAATGCGCCCGTAGCCGCGACCACCGCAGGCCGCGTACGCCGCCCAGCTCACCTCGCGAATCCGCGCCGCCTCGCTGCGCGGCACCGGGGCGTACTTCCACAGATCCTCATCCGCCTCGCCGTTCACCGGCGTCTCCACCTCGTACATCCCCCACAGGCGATCAAACGAGAGGAACCGTTCTTCGGCGGGCAGTCGCGAATTGAACTGACGCTCCACCGGCGGATAGACCACCCGCTTCGATGGAGCATCATGATGCCCCACGAGGAAGGTCGTGAACTCACGCCCCACGACAAAGCGCTCCGCGAGCACGCCTCCAGTCGTGAGATCCCAGCCGTGATAGCCCTCGCGCAGCTGGGCCATCTGCGCCCGCAACTCCGCGGCGTTGCGCACGACCGACTTGGTGGTGACGCCCATGCTGCCGGCGGAAATGGCTGGCTTGAGAATCAGCGGCGCGCCCAGTCGCTCGAGGATTCCCGCCGCACCACGCCCATCGCGCGGCACGATCTCCCAGGCCGCGGTCGGCACACGCGCCTGATCGAAGGCGCGCTTCATGTCGATCTTCGAAGTCGTGCCCTCGTAAAACGCCGCGTCGGAGCCCGTATAGCGCAGACCGTACTTCTCCAGCGCATGGATGACCGAGACGCCTGGGACGCCGTTCTTCTCATCACCGTCACAGAGATTGAACACCGTCAGCGAGCGCCGCTCCGCGAGGCGGGCCAGGCGCGCAATCACGCGCTCGTAATCGGCGAGCGTCACCTTCTGCCAGCGCCAATCCATCCCCAGCAGCTCAAACGCGCGACGGAACTCCGCCCGACTCTGCGTGAAGTCGCAGTACCACGCGAGATTGGGATCGTCAGTGACGAGATGGGGCACCAAGACGCACACGAGCGGAGCGCGCGTGTGCGGAGCGGCTACCAGCGGCTCAGGCCGCAGTGCCGAACTCATCGCCGGAATACGAAGAGCATCGGAAGAATGATAGCGTGATTGGACGCGGAAGGACACATTCCCCCGCATGTTCTTTTTCTTTTCCTTCGCCCTCACTCGACGACGCACCGCCCAGCGCGCGCTGCTCCTCGGCGCACTCCTCCTCTGCGCCACCCCCGTTGCGGCGCAGCAATGCCTCGGACTCTCCGCGACGGCACAGACACGCGCGGCGTTCACGCAGGAGGCATCTCGCAGTGGGAGTGCCACCGTGGATCGCTCGCGGCTGATGGTCGCTATCTCGCGCGCGATGTCGCTGACTGCGAGTGCCGTGCGCACCACATACCTCGATACGCAGGGCATGCCATGGGAAGCCGCGGGCCCGTCGCTCCAACTGAACATTGAAGGACCGACGGACGCATCTGCGCCCTATCGGCTCTGCCCCATGGTGGAAGTGAGCGGCCTGCGGTCGAATGTTGCCAACTGGGGCACTCCGCAGGAGTGGAAAATGACCCGCTTTGCCCCAGGCGTCGCCGCTGGATGGATCCACGCCCTCGGTTCCGACGTCACGCTGATCCCGTTCGCGTCCGGTTCCCTCGTGATTGAAAGCCTCGCGACGCTGCAGCCGAGCACGGCGCGCGAGACGCGGAGCTATGCCCTCCTGGAAGTCGGCATGGGCGTCGTGCTGTACAAAGTGCTCGTGCTGCGGCTCGGCGTCCCGGTGCCCGTCGGACGGCGCGATGGCTATCCCGGGCCCTACACGATGCGCACGTACTCGGCCAGCGTGGCCTGGAGTCGCTGACGCGGGCGTTGCCGCCGACGAGCGCCGTGCCCCTACTGCACGGACTCGAGCTTCACGATCATCACCAGAATGGCGTTGGGTGGCACCGGACCGCGGCCGCGTGCGCCATAGCCCAGTCGCGGCGGCACCACGAGCTGCCGCGAACCACCGGCCCGCATCTCGCGCACGGCGGCATCAAAGGCAGGAATCACGCTTTGATCGCCAATCCGAAAGCGCATCGGGCGCGTGGGCTCTGCGCGATCCACCTCGCGCCCATCGGCCAGTCGCACCACGTACGACACCGCCACGCGGCGGCCGGGGGCTGCCTGCGTTCCGCTGCCCTCGTCAATCACGCGATACAGAAACCCCCGCGAATGGCGCGTCATCTCGCTGAGGTTCACTTCCGCTTCGAGGCCATAGGTCGTGCGCAACAGAATGTCGTTGCTCGCCACGGCCGCCGCGGCGGAGAGTTCGGGCACGGGCTCGGAGGCGGGCTCTGGGGGGCGCGCACAGCCGCCGAGCATTCCGCTGAGCAACACGCCGAGCACCACTGACCCAATGCGCATTTAGTACTTCGCGAGGTAGCGGTCGAGCTCCCACGCCGAGACCTGGGAGATGTAGTCGCGCCATTCCTCTCGCTTCGCCGCGAGGAACTGTGCGGTCACGTGCGGCCCAAGCGCCTCGCAGATCTCGGTGTCCTTCTCGAGCTCGTCGCAGGCCTCATTGAGGTCGCGCGGCAGATCGTCAATGCGCAGGCGACGCCGTTCGCGGTGGCTCATCTCCCAGATGTTCTCGTTCACCGGCTCACGGCTCGTGGCCTCGGTCTCGATGCCATCGAGTCCCGCGGCGAGCATCACGGCGAGCGCGAGGTAGGGATTCGCCGACGGATCGGGGGAGCGGAGCTCGACGCGTGTGCCCGTGCCGCGACGCGCCGGCACGCGAATGAGCGGCGAGCGGTTGTGCAACGACCACGCGACATTCACCGGCGCCTCATAGCCCGGCACGAGTCGCTTGTACGAATTCACCAGCGGGTTCGTGATCGCGCTCATGCCGCGCGCGTGCTTCAAGAGGCCGCCAATGTAGTGATGCGCGACCGTCGAGAGCTGATACTCCGCCTTGGCATCGAAGAAGGCGTTCTCGCCCTTCGAGAAGAGCGATTGATGCGTGTGCATGCCGCTGCCGTTCTGTCCGAAGACCGGCTTCGGCATGAACGACGCCACGAGGCCGAACTGCTGCGCGACATGCTTCACCACGAAGCGGAAGGTCGCGATGTTATCGGCGGTGGTCAGGGCATCGGCGTAGCGGAAATCAATCTCGTGCTGACCATGCGCGACCTCGTGATGCGCCGCCTCGACTTCAAAGCCGAGTTGCTCAAGTGTGGCGACAATGGCGCGACGGGCATCCTCGCCGCGATCCATCGGCGCGAGATCGAAGTAGCCACCGACATCATGCGTCAGGGTGGCGGCCCCGCCGTCCTGCGCGGGGCGAAAGAGAAAGAACTCCGCCTCCATGCCGGCGTTCATGACGAATCCCATCTTCGCCGCGCGCGCCACCTGTCGCTTGAGGACCTGCCGGGGATCGCCAGCGAATGCGGCCCCTTCGGGAGTGGTGACATCGCAGATCACGCGGGCAACGCGCTGCTGTGGATCGCCCCACGGGAAGACGCGGAAGGTCGAGAAGTCGGGCCGGAGCAGCATGTCCGACTCCTCCACTCGCACGAAACCCTCGATGCTCGAGCCGTCGAAGAGGATGTCGCCGGCGAGGGCCTTGGCGAACTGTGAGGCCGGCACCTCGACGTTCTTGTTGATGCCGAGGATGTCGGTGAACTGCAGGCGCAGGAAACGGACGCCGTGGAGGTCCGTCAGCGAGAGGATGTCCGCGGCGGTCGCACCGGAGAGATCGGCGGGGATAGGTGTCGGCGAGGCGGCCATGAGGGAAATATCTCCGGTTCGCCCCTCGAAACGCCATCGCCGCGAAGTGTCGTGATTACTTTTCGCCCATGGCCCGACATTGTGCCCATTGTGGCGCCGCGCTCGGCGAGCGCGGCCAATTCTGTCATCGCTGCGGTGCGCCGCGCGATGGTCGTCCCCTCGCAACGTCCGCCGGCAGCCCCGCGCCGACGACCGTCGCGACAATACTCCCATGGGCAGTCGCCGGCATCGCGCTGCTCTCGCTGCTTGCGTTTATCGTCGGGCAGAACTTCGGTCGCGGCAAGGCACCAGCGACGGCCGCAGCGGCCGTTGCCGCCCCGGCCCCGGGACGCGCGCCCGATATTTCCGCAATGGGACCGCAGGAACGCGCGGACCGTCTCTTTCAGCGCGTGATGACCTATGTGTCGGAAGGGAAGAGCGATTCGGTCACCTTCTTCGCACCCATGGCGATTCAGAGTTTTCAGGCGCTCGCTCCGCTCGACGCGCACCAACGCTATGATCTCGGGTTGCTGGGGATTGTCAGCGGCGACGGGGCACTGGCCCGTGCGCAGGCCGACTCAATCCTCGCCGGCAACGCGACGCATCTCCTTGGCCTCATTCTCGGCATGCGCGCGGCGGGACTGTTGAGCGACGCGCCCGCGCGGGCTGATTTTGTGAAGCGTCTCTCGGCGGCGCTGGTGAGCGAACGTGCGAAGGGCCTTCAGGAGTACCAGGACCACTCGCCGGACATTGATGCCGCGGTGCGCGAGGCTGATGGTCGGACGCCGATTCCAGGACAAGCCCGATAGCTACTTGTCTTTACAAGCCATAAGAAGGTCAGCAACAAGTCATCTTTACGCCACAGACAGCTTTTAGAGTTCGCGAATCGTTTCTCTCATCCTCGGCACTCACACCCGCAGTCGCACCGCCGCAGTTGGATCACACCGGGGTGAGCCACCTCGGCGGTCACTCCGGTGGCGACTCGATGGTCGCTCCGACGTTCGCTCCGACGTTCGCCCCGACGTTCGCTCCGATGGTCGCTCGAATGCTCACTGAGTAGCGCGATTCCATGGACTTCTGCAAGCTTCCTCTCCTATGACCGCTCCGCAAACACCGCGCCCTGGACGCTTGACCACCGCCGTGCGCGCCGCCGCCGAACCCGCGGCGCGGCACCTGTTGGTCGTGGACGATGAAGAATCCATCCGCACGGCCCTCGCGCGCTTCCTGCGCGGGCGCGGATTCGACGTCACCACCGCCGATTCCGGCCTGACCGCACTCACCGCGCTGGAGCAGGAACGATTCGTCGGCATCCTCTGCGACATTCGCATGCCCGGCATGACCGGACTCGAGCTCGTGCCGAAGGCGCTCGCCGGCGATCCGGATCTCGCCATCGTCATGTTGACGGCCGTCAACGATGCGCCCACCGCCACCGAAGCCCTCGGGCTCGGCGCGATGGACTACCTCATGAAGCCGGTCGAGCTCACCGACCTCGCCGCCGCCCTCGAGCGCGCACTGCACAAACGCGCCCTCTCCATCGACCAACGCAAGGTCGAGCGCATCATTCGCGAGGAAGTCGCGGCGCAGACCGAGGAACTCCGTACAGAGCGCAAAAACCTCGACGCCATCGTCGTGGGCGTCGTGACGGCTCTCGTCCGGGCGCAGGAAACCAAGGACGTCTTCCTCCGTGGTCGCTCCGATCGGGTCGCCGACCTCGCAGCCTCCATTGCCTCTGTCATGGGACTCTCCGACGACGACGTCGAGGGCCTCCGCGTCGCCGCGCGCGTGATGGACGTCGGGCGCATCGGGATTCGCGAAGAGGTGCTCAACAAGCCGGGTCGGCTCACCGACGAAGAGTTCGAGCACATCAAGAGCCACGTGACCACGGGGCTGGAAATCCTCTCCGCCATCAAGCCACTGGCGCATTTGCTTCCGGCGATCGCGCATCACCACGAGCATTGGAATGGCGGCGGGTATCCGCACGGCATTGCGGGGGAGGAGATCTCCGTTGGGGGGCGCATCCTGGCCGCCGCCGACGCCTTCGATGCCCTCACCTCGCAGCGGGCCTACCGCGACTCGATGACGTCCGAAGAAGCCATCGAGTACCTCGGCCAACACGCCGGGACCCTGCTCGCGCCCGACGTCTGCAAGGCGCTCCAAGCGGTCGTGACGAGTCGGAAGTCGTTGCACTTCCTCGATTCCAGCGGCACCTAAGTCACCGGCACGGGCAGGGGGGCGTTCCGCGCTGAACGCTAGCCCGGCCCAGTACGTTGAAGTCCTGATGCCTGCGCGCAATGTCCTCCGAGCGGCGACCCTCTTGGTCGTCGCGCTTTCCCTGACGCTGGTGCGGCCGCTCGTGCGGCCGCTTGGCGCACAGTCCGCGGACACCCTCCGCCTCGGGCTGGAGGAGGCCGTCACGCGCGTGCTGCGCTTCTCCGACGAGGCGCGCATCGCCAATGCGCAGGTCGCCCTCCTTGACGCGCAGGTGCTCTCGGCGCGCGCGGCAGGGCTCCCGCAGGTGCGACTCGCGTCGTCGTATCAGCAAATCGTCCAGAACGCGCGCGCCGACATCGTCGGCCAGGTGTTCAACCAGCGCTTCAACTACAACACCAACCTGCAGGTGCAGCAGGCGCTCTTCCAAGGAGGCCGCGTGGTGTCCGCATCGCAGGCGGCCTCGCGCGCGGAACGCGCCGCGGTCGCCACGCGGGAAGAAACACGTGCCCAGCTTGCCGTCGGCATGCAGCGGACCTATCTCAGCGTGGTCTTCACTGCCCGCCTGCTCGACATCCAGCGGCGCAACCTCGTGCTGGCCGACGAACGCCTCGCGCAGACCGAGCAACTCGAACGGGCGGGACGTTCCTCCCGCTACGAAGTGCTGCGCGCCCGCGTCGAACGCGCCAATCTCGAACCCCTCGTCCGGCAAGCGGAGGCCGATCAGGAACTCGCGGAACTTGAGCTGCGCCGCCTGCTCAATCTGCCGCTCGATCGCCCGCTGCTTCTGACAACCGATCTCGACGCGACCCGAGTGCGCGCCCTCGCCGAGGCGGCCACGACGGCCGCGGCCACACCCCCGACCGCCATTCGTGCGTCAGTCCGCGCAGCCGAGGCAACCGCGAGTGCCCGGGCCGCCTCCATTCGAGTGGCGCGTGCCGACCTCCTCCCGTCCCTCAACGCCACCGTCACCAGCGGCTATCTGGCCCTGCCGCGCATCACGGGATTCCCGAGTGGATTCGAGCGAGCCAACGGCTGGTATCCCGATCAGAGCTTCCAGTTCTTCTTCAGCTGGCCTCTCTTCGACGGTCTCCGGGCCAAGGGCGCCATCGATCTCGCGCAGGCGCAGGAGCAGCTCGCCAGTCTGGAACTCCGCCGCGTGCGCGAGGACGCGACCCTCGACATCGCGCGAGCGCAGGCCGAACTCGTGCGCGCCCGCGCCGTCGCCATCGCGCGCGAAACCACGGTGCGCGAGGCCGAAGAAGCCTTTGCACTCGCCTCCCTGCGTTTTGCCCGCGGCATCAGCACGCAGCTCGAAGTCTCTGATGCCCAGCTCGCCATGCTGACCGCCCGTTCGACTGACGCACGCGCGACCTTTGATCTCTACCTCGCCGTCGCGGAGCTCGCGCGCGTTCGCGCCGAGCCCATTCCGCTTCCCGAAGGCGGTAGCGTTTCCACCCGAATCTCCCGCTGATGCATTCGCGTTCTCTCTCTCTCGCACTCGGCGCGCTGGTGCTCGGGCTGCTCGCCTGCGGCGGAGATGCCGCGGAGTCCGCGGCAGCCACCGCGGCGACCACCAAAGCCCCGGCGACTAGTGGAGCCCCGACCGGCGCGCCCGCAGGGGCCCCCGGCGCCGCACGTGGCGGCGGTTCGGTCGTCCTCTCCGGCGCCGACCTGTACACGCTGTCCCTCGGACTCATCGAGGAAGGAGTCGCCATCAGTGGCGGCTTGCGTCCCATTGAGACCATCAGCATTCGCTCGCGCATCGAAGGCGATGTCCTCGAGGTCGCCGTGCGCGAAGGCGATGCCGTCGCGCGCGGGGCCCTCCTCGCGCGCTTCGAAAGCACGGAGCAGGAAGCCGGACTCAAGTCCGCGGAGGCCGATCGTCTCGCCGCGGAACTCGACGCCAACACCGCGCAGTGGAGCTTTGAGCAGACCAAGGAACTCTTTCGCGCCGGGGCAATTCCCGAGCGCGACTACCGCGCCGCCGAGCAAGGCGCGGCCGCCGCGGCCGCTCGCCTCGCCGCCACCGACGCACGCCTGCGCACCGCCACGCTCGTCGAGCGCGACACACGCATCGTGGCGCCGGTCGCCGGCGTCGTGGAGCGACGCAGCGTCGAGCGCGGCGTGCGCGCACAGCGCGGTGCCGAACTCTTCACGCTCGTGCGCACCGATGTGCTGGAACTCACCGCCGCGGTGCCCGCGCGCCTCGCGAGCGGCGTGCGCCGCGGCCAGGTCGTGCGATTCACCGCCGATGGACGCGCCATCGAAGGACGCGTCGCGCGCATCAGCCCCACGATTGACGCCGCCTCGCAATCCGTCACCGTGTACGTGCAGGTCCCCAACGCGGGTGGCACGCTCAAGGGCAATACCTTCGCGACGGGGCACATCATCGAGCGCGCCCTCCCCGAGCAACTGACCATTCCGCAGCCCGCGGTGCGCCAGCCGCCCGGTGGCAACGGACAACCCTTCGTCTGGCGCGTCGCGGACGGCAAGCTCGAACGCGTCACCGTACGCCTCGGCGTCGTGGATGAAGTGCGTGGCCTCGTGCAGGTGATCGAGGGACTCGCCGTGGGCGATCAGATCGTCACGGGCAACGTCGGCATGCTCGGCGCCGGCATGCAGGTCCAACTGATCGGCGGTGAGGTCACCGCCGCGCCGGGAGGGAACCGCTAAGTGTTTCTGTCCGACATCTCCATCAAGCGTCCCGTCTTCGCGACCATGATGATGGTCGCGCTGGTCGTGATTGGCATCGTCTCGTTCTACCGGCTCTCGGTGGACGAGTATCCTGATATCACGTATCCGACGATCATCGCGCAGACGGCCTATCCGGGCGCTTCGCCCGAAGTCGTTGAGCGCGAAGTCTCCAAGCCCCTCGAGGAAGCCCTCAACACCACCGAGGGACTCAAGGAGATCACCTCCACGAGCACCGAAGGCTCCTCACTCGTCCGCCTGCAGTTCAACCTCGGCGTCGACGTGCAGAAGATGCAGCCCGAGGTGCAGGGCAAGATCGGACGCATTCGCCGGCAGCTGCCGCGCGACATCGAGGAGCCGGTCATCATCCGGTTCGATCCGAACGACCGCGCCATCATGAGCGTCGCGATGAAGAGCGACGCGCGGCCCATGCGCGAACTGACCGACCTCGGGCGCGAGGTCATCAAGCCGCGGCTCGAGGCGATTCCCGGCGTCGGCGGCGTGCAGTTGGTCGGCGGCGCCACGCGCGAAATCCGCGTCGAGCTGAATCCCGCGGCCCTCCGGGCCTACGCCATCTCGCCGGCGGCCATCGTCGCGGCCCTCGATCGCGAGAACCAGGAAGTCCCCGCCGGCCGCATCCAGCGCGGCGACGGCGAACGACTCGTGCGCATCACCGGACGCATCACCGACCCGATGGCCTTCGGCGATGTCACCGTCGCCGTCCGCAATGGCACGCCGGTGCGCGTCAGCGACGTCGCTACGGTCATCGATGGCATCGCGGAGCAGCGCAGCGCCTCGCTCATGGGGGACGATCCCGCCCTCGCCCTCGACGTGCTCAAGATCTCCGGCGCCAACACCGTCGAGGTGGCCGATCAGGTCCGCGTGGTCGTCGAGGAACTCACGAGACAGCTCCCCGCCGACATCTCGCTGACGATCATCCGCGATGACTCCTCGAAGATCCGCGAGGCGCTCTGGGACGTGGAGTTGTCGCTCGTCCTCGGCGCCATCCTCACGATCATCATCATTTATTTCTTCCTCGCCTCGTGGCGCTCGACCGTCATCACCGGACTCACGCTCCCGGTGGCGATCATCTCCAGCTTCTTCGCGATGTGGGCGTTCGGCTTCACGCTCAACACGATGACGCTGCTCGCGCTCTCGCTGTCAATCGGCCTCCTCATCGACGACGCCATCGTCGTGCGAGAGAACATCGTGCGTCACGTCGCGATGGGAAAAGATCACTTCACCGCAGCGCGCGAAGGAACCAGTGAAATCGGCCTCGCCGTTTTCGCCACCACGCTCGCGGTCATCGCGGTGTTCATTCCCGTCGCCTTCATGGGCGGGATGATTGGCAAGATCTTCTTCCAGTTCGGCGTGACCGTCGCGTTCGCGGTGAGTGTCTCACTCTTCGTGAGCTTCACGCTCGACCCGATGCTCTCCAGCATCTGGCATGACCCCGAGGCCGAACAGCATGGCCCCGAGGCGTGGAAGAGCGCCGGCCCAATTCGCAAGCTCGCCCTCTCCTTCGACCGCGCCTTTGAGGCGATGGCCGACAAGTATCCGCCGATGCTGCGCGTCGCGCTCAAGCATCGCTGGCCCGTGCTCGGCCTCGCCGGCGTCTCGGTGGTGATCGCCTTCGCGATTGCCAGCCGCGTCGGCTTTACGTGGATGCCCGACTACGACGCCGGCGAGTTCAACGTGGGCTATCGCGTCCCGCCGGGCGCACGGGTGGAGTACACCGCCGCGAAGGGGAAGGCAGTAGACGATATCATCCGCCAAATCCCCGAAGTCGAATTCACTTATCTCACGATCGGCTCTGGATTCCGCAGCACCGTCACGACCGGACAGGTCTTCGTGAAGCTCAAGCCGTCGCATGACCGCACGCGGTCGATGGCCGAGATCCAGAACGCCCTCCGCCCAATGCTGCGCAACGTCTCCGGGACGCGCGCGAGCATCGAAGGCACGCGCTCAATCTTCGGCGGCTACCGCCAGCCGATTGTCGTCAATGTGCAGGGACCTGAGCCGCAGCGGCTCAAGCTGATCGCCGGGCAGGTGAACGACCTCATGCGCGAGGTGCCGGGCATGGCGGAGCCGGTGTCGAGCGATGAGGGCGACATCCCCCAGCTCGACGTGCGCGTTGACCGCCAGCTGGCGTGGGCCGCGGGCCTCGGCATCGGGAGCATCGCGGGCACGCTGCAGCCGCTCTTCAGCGGCGCCCGCGCCACCCGTTGGCAGGACGAGCAGGGCTACTCGCACGACGTCCGCGTCGTGTATCCCGACTCGCTCCGCGTGAACGCGGAAGACGTGGCGAACATCACCGTTGCCACCGGAGGCATGGACGCACGCACCGGCATGCCCGTCTCGATTCCGCTCGCCCAGGTGGCCGAGGTGCGCGCTGGCGTCGGGCCGCAGCAGATCGAGCGGCGACAACTGGAGCGGCAGGTCTCCATTTCGGCCGGCGTGTTGCCGGGTGCGGCGGTGGGCGATGTCGCCGCCGCCACCCTCAAGGCGCTCGACGGGCTCGTCCTGCCCGCCGGTTACCGGACCGTCTTCACCGGCGATGTGCAGAACCTCAACGAGACCAAGGGCTTCGTGCTCGAGGCCATCGTGCTGGCGATTGTCTTCATCTACCTGATTCTCGCGTCGCTCTTCGGCTCCTTCCTGCAGCCGCTCGCCATCATGTTCTCACTTCCGCTCTCCCTCCTCGGCGTCTCGCTCGCGCTGCTGTGGACGGGCGGCACCATCAACGTGATGTCGATGATCGGCATCATCATGCTGATGGGACTCGTCACGAAGAACGGCATCCTGCTGATTGACTTCGTGAACCACTCCCGCTCGCAGGGGCATGATCGCCTCACCGCGATTCTCGACGCGGGGCGCATTCGTCTCCGACCCATCGTGATGACGACGGCGGCGATGATTTTCGGCATGCTCCCATTGGCGCTGGCCATCGGCGAGGGCGCCGAGCAGCGCTCCCCGATGGCGCACGCCGTGATTGGCGGGCTCATTACCTCGACAATCTTGACGCTCTTTGTCGTGCCGGCGGTGTACACGTTGCTCGACGATATGGCCACCTGGTTCTCGTCGCGTCGGTCGGTTCGGGAGGCTGAGCGGGAGTCCCCGCCGGCCGACACGCCGGTCCTCGCCAACGAACGGGGCGGGAGCCCCGCTTGACGCAGGGGGGTTGGCCAGTGTATTCAGCGGTCTACGCGCACGGCGCTCAATCGAAATAGGAGGCTATGATGCCTGGCAGAGAGTTTTTCGACCGCCTCTTCTCCGATCGGGACGAGGACGAAGACGCGGGATACAGCGGGGGCAGCAGCGCCTCCTACGACGAGGACGAGGACGAAGACGGCGGGTGGACCAGCCATAAGGACCACTCCGAGTCGCTCTGGGACTCGGCCGAGGACTCGGACGACGATGAAGAAGAGGGGACCGTAGCGCCGATTGCGGACGCCGGTGATGACGACGAAGAGGGCGACCTCTTTGGCGAGTCGATGGCGCCGCGTCGCCGCGGGCGGAAGCCGGCGGAGAAGCCTATCGTCCGCAGCGTCTTCGAGACGACAGGCGAGATGCCGATTCCTGCCCCGCCAGCGCCGGTCGCCAAGGCCGTCGAGAAGGCGACCAAGGCCGTTGAGAAGGCGAGCAAGGCCGTGAAGGAGGTCGTCGCGAAGGTGGAGAAGGCCGCCACCAAGCAGGTCGCTGTCGCAAAGGCCGTCGCGAAGAAGGAAGTCGCGAAGGTCGAGAAGGCGGCGGCAAAGGCCGTCACCAAGGGCAAGGCGGTTGTCGCGAAAAAGGTCGCGGAGACCAAGAAGGCCGCGACGAAGCAGGTGAAGGTCGCAAAGAAGGCGGCCGCGAAGACCGTTGCGAAGGGCAAGACGGTCGCGAAGAAGCAGCTCGCGGTGGTGAAGAAAAAGGTTGCCGTGGCGAAGAAGGCTGGAAAGGCGGCCGTGAAGACCGCGAAGAAGAAAGTCGCGGTTGCCAAGAAGTCGGTTCAGAAGAAGGCAACTAAGGCAACCAAGGCGAGCAAGCCGGCCAAGAAGGCCGCCAAGCCCGCGAAGAAGAAGTAATTCGCGGCCTTCGGGCGGCGGGCGAGCTATCCGCGCACTGTTTTCCGCATTAACCTTTGCGCACGATGTCGGACTCACCCGTCGCCCTGCTCCGCGCTCACGCTCGGCATGCCCCCTGGAACGCTCGGGGCCTCGCGTCGCATGCCACAGCCCTCGTAGACGCGGCAGGAATGCGCCCCACGAACTCCTCGGCGCGCGCGACACCCAGTGCCAGGGCCATTCGGTTCTACGTCGCCAGCGGCCTCCTCGACCATCCTGAGGGCAAGGGCACCGCCGCCACGTATCACTACAAGCACCTGCTGCAGCTCCTCGCCATCAAGATTCGCCAGCGCGAGGGACAGACGCTCGACCTCATCAAGGGCGAGCTCGCAGACGTGCAGGGCGATCAGCTCGAGAAGAAAGTCGCCGCCGCACTGGCCCCAGCCCTTGGATTGGGCACCACCGTGGCCGCGCGCGCCGACGAAGACGGTCCCGCCACCTGGCGTCGCGTGATCGTCACCGATGGCATCGAGCTCCATGTGCGAGAGGATTCCCCAGCGGCGCGAGAGTCGGCATTGATGGCGCTTCGTGAAGCCATTCGCGCCGCTATGGGACGCGAAGACATCCGTTGAGGAGCACACATTTTTTGTCCCTCCCTCTTGCCCGGATTCACGAGTAGCACGACATTTGCCCGTGATGGCTTCCGCCTCTCGGCGCCGGCCCCCGTCGCGCACCGTGCTGCTGGATCGTGCGCTCGAGGCCCTGCCCCTCTTCCGGCTCTCCGATAGCTCGGATGACGCCGTGGTCCCTTTCCTCGCCGACAATGGCGGGCGCTGGCGCGTCCTCCCGGCTCCCGGCGAACGGCTTCCCGGCACCTTCGACCAAGACGTCTACGTCGAACTCCTCCGCCGATTCCACGAAGCCGACAGTCCAGCCGACGGCACGCTCTCCTTCACGCTCCACGCCTTTCTCCGCTCCATGGGGCGCCGCGTGGATGGCCGCACCTACGAACAGCTCCGTGGAGCGCTCGCGCGCCTGGAGCGCACCGTGCTGGAGAGCGAAGGCGCCTGGTTCGACGCCGCGCGAGGCACCGCCCCCACCACGCGCTTCACCCTGCTCTCCGCCGTCGCGATTGATCGACGACGCGTGACCGACCGCGAGCAGCTCGCCCTCTTCCCCGCCCTCGCTTCCAACGAGCCCGGCGATGCGCGCGTGACCCTCGCCGCGCCCGTGCGCGCAAATCTCGCCGCGGGCCACACGGTCCACCTCCTCGCCCCGAAGTACGTCGCCCTCTCCTCCCCCGTGGCGCGGCGTCTCTATCGCATCCTCGAAGCGCATCGCGCCGAGCATGGCGAGGGCGAGTGGGTCGTGCCGCTCGAGCGTCTCGCGGAGCTCTTGCCCCTCACCCAGCGCTTTCCCTCGCATCTCCAACGTGTGCTGCAGCCCGCGCACGAGATGCTCCTGACCGGAGGCATCGTCACGAAGGCGCGCTTCGTGCAGGACGGGCGAAGCTGGCGGGTCGAGTACCACTAAAACCCCCACTCCAACCGCCACTCAATCGACCGCTCCGTCACCGCCCCATGACAGAGCCGGAAATCCCGCGCCGAACAGAGGGAACCGACGGTAGCACCGCGCGTATTGGCTGTGTACGTTCCTCGGACACATTCGCTCAGGTCGCGCCGCATGAATAGACGCCGCATCCTCGCCCTCGTTGCCCTCATCGTCCTCCCCTTCATCGGGGGGGCCTTCGTGGTGCAAGAACGCGCGACCCTCAACAGCGCCCGACTCTTCGACCAAGTGCTCTCCTTGGTCGGTGAGCGCTATGTCGATTCCCTCGGACCGCGCGATCTCTACGAGCGCGCCGCCCGCGGACTCGTGCAAGAGCTGAAGGATCCCTACTCCGAGCTCTACACGCCCAAGCAGCTCGAGGCGTTCAACACGAGCACCGGTGGCTTCTACGGCGGCGTCGGCATGCTCATCGAAGACCAAGAAGGCTCGATCATCATCAGCCGCGTCTATCCGCATACGCCCGCCGAAGAAGCGGGTATTCGCGAAGGCGATCGCATCGTCGGCGTGGACACCAACTCCACCCGCGGCTGGCGCATTGACCAAGTCTCGGGCGGCCTTCGCGGCGAGCCCGGCACGAAGGTGAAGGCCCGCTTCGCGCGCCCCGGCGTGCCGCAGCCCTTTGAAGTCGAGTTCACGCGCCGCATTGTCCGCATTCCGGCAATCCCGTTCGCGATCATGCTCGAGCATCAGGTCGCGTACATCCCGGTGCAGCAGTTCAACGAGACCACCACACGCGAGTTCGTGGAGATGTGGGATCGCCTCAAGGCCGAGGGCGCGCGTGGCCTCGTCATTGACCTCCGCGGCAATTCCGGCGGCTTCCTCGATCAGGCGCTCGAGATGACCAACTTCTTCCTCACGCGCGGGCAGGAGCTCGCCACCGTGCGAGGTCGCGGTGGCGAAGTGGAACGCTATGTCGCGGAGGCTACCCCAATCGCCCCGACCATTCCGCTCGTCATCCTCACGGACGGCTACTCGGCGTCCGCGTCCGAAATCGTCGCCGGCGCACTCCAAGACCATGACCGCGCGCTGCTCATCGGCACGACCTCGTTCGGCAAGGGCCTCGTGCAGTCGGTGTATCGTCTCGAGGGCGGCTACGCGATCAAGCTCACCACCGGCAAGTGGTTCACGCCGAGCGGGCGCACAATTCAGAAGGAACGCGCGCTCGATGTGAGCGGGCGCTTGGTCGAACTGCGTCCCGACTCACTCGAGTCCGACTCCGCGCGCGCGGCACGTCCGATCTTCCGCTCCACCGGCGGTCGCCCCGTCTTCGGTGGCGGCGCCATCACCCCCGACGTGATCGTGCCCTACGACACGATCACCACGGCGGAGCAGCGCCTCGCGCGCGCCCTCGTGCCGCGCTCGCAGGACGTGTATCTCGCGCTCTACGATTACGCCTTCAGCATGAAGGACAAGGTCCGTCCGGACTTTGAAATCACCACCGCGATGCGTGAGGACTTCCGCACGCGCCTCGAGGCGAAGGGTGTCACCGTGGATCGCGCCGAGTGGGACGCGGGCCGCGCGTATGTTGATCGGCTCCTGCTCAACCGCATCGCGCGACTCGCCTTCGGCGACTCGACGGCCAAGCGCCGCGAGATTCCGGACGACACGCAGCTCCTCTCGGCGATCGAATATCTCCGCCGCGGCCGCACGACGGCCGAGCTGCTCGCGCTGGCTCCCACTGTGACGTTGCCGGCCACCGCCGCCGCGCCACGAAACCCCACGGCGACGACGACGCGCACGGCCACGCAGCCAACCACGCAGCCGACCACGCGTCGTCCCGACTAACCACCGCTCTCCCCAAATTTCCTGATGTCGAAGAAGCTTTTGATCGTTGCCGCGCTCCTCGGCGCGGCAGCGTGCCAGCGTGCCCCCGGTGTTGCGCGTGCCCCTGAAACGCAGGAAGGCCGCCTCACCAACCTCCGCCAGATCACCTTTGGCGGCGAGAACGCCGAGGCGTATTGGAGTGCCGACGGCAAGTACATCACCTTCCAGTCCACGCGCGACGGACGCACCTGCGACCAGCAGTACGTGATGCGCGCTGATGGCAGCAACATCACGCGCGTCTCCGATGGCCGTGGCAAGACGACCTGCGGGTGGTTTCTCCCGGGCGGCGACCGCCTCTTCTTCTCGGCGTCCACCGCGCACGATGATGCCTGCCCCGCCAAGCCCGATCCCTCCGCGGGCTACGTCTGGCCGCTCGACAAGTACGACTTCTACACGGCGAATCGCGATGGTAGCGAGATGCGTCGCCTCACGAACTACAACGTGTACACGGCCGAGGGCGTCCTCTCCCCTGATGGCACGAAGATCGTCTTTACGTCGCTGAAGGACGGCGATCTCGACATCTACACGATGAACCTCGATGGCACCGATGTGCGTCGCCTCACGACCACGCCGGGCTACGACGGCGGCCCATGGTGGTCCCCCGACGGCAAGCGCATCGTGTATCGCGCGCACCATCCGAAGGACAGCACGGAACTGGCACAGTATCGCGACCTGCTGACACGCGGCATGATTCGCCCGAGCAAGGTCGAGCTCTTCGTCATGAACGCGGACGGCTCCGACCAGCGCCAAGTGACGGCACTCGGCGGCGCCAACTTCGGTCCGTCGTGGAGCCCCGATGGCACGAAGATCATCTTCTCCACCAACTTCGTGGCGCCGCGCAGCGGAAACTTCGATCTCTACCTGGTCAGCGCCGAGGCCAACATGGCCGGCCCCGACCAGCTGGAGCAGGTGACCTTCCAGGGGACCTTCGACGGCTTCGCCATGTTTCACCCCAACGGCAAGCAACTCCTCTGGGCGAGCAACCGCTACGCAGCAAATACCGGCGAGACGAATCTTTTCATTGCCGATTTCCGTTGGTAACCGGGTAGGGACGTGGTCAGGAACGGGGGGTCCGGTGGACGCACACCGGACCCCCCGCTAGTATCCGCTCATTCCCCCGGAGGAACCCATGGAAGCACTGATCGGCATCATTGCCGTCGGCGTCATCGCCGTCCTTGCCAAGAGCGTCCGCATCATCGGCCAAGCCGAAGTAATGGTCATCGAGCGACTTGGCAGCTTTAATCGCGTCGCGCGCTCCGGCCTCAACCTGTTGATTCCCTTCGTCGAACGCGCCAAGACGATCGACGTGCGCTTCTTCGAAAGCGACGTGAGCGGCCTCAAGAAAATCGTCGCCTCCAGCACCGCACGCATCGACCTGCGCGAACAGGTGCTCAACTTCCCATCGCAGCCGGTGATCACGAAGGACAACGTGACCATCGACATCGATGCGGTCATGTACTACCGCGTCGCCGATCCGCAAAAGGCCACGTACTCGGTGCAGAATCTGCCGTACGCGCTCGAGACGCTCACCCGCACCACGCTGCGCAACATCGTCGGTGACATCGAACTCGACCAGACGCTCGCCTCGCGCGACATGATCAACAAGCGCATGCGCGAAGTGATCGAAGAGGCCTCGATTGGCTGGGGCGTGGATGTCACGCGCGTTGAACTGCAGAGCATCGAGCCGCCGCACGACATTCAGCAGTCCATGGAACTGCAGATGCGCGCCGAGCGCGAGCGTCGCGCCGCGGTAACGAATGCCGAAGCCTCGAAGCGCGCCGCGATCCTCGAGTCGGAAGGCCAAAAGGAAGCGCAGATCCGCAAGGCCGAAGGTGAGAAGGGCGCGGCGATCCTCCGCGCCGAAGGTCTCGCCACCGCGCGTCTCGCGATGGCCGATGCCGAAGCCGAAGCGGTGAAGCGCATCGCCGCCGCACTCCCGCCAGGCGAGGCCGCGACCTACCTCCTCGGACTCAAGTACATCGAGGCGCTCCCGATGATCGCGCAAGGCAAGGGGACGACCATTTTCCTCCCCAGCGAGGCAACCGGCGTGCTCGGTGCCATTGGCGGCATCAAGGAAATGCTTCGTGGCAGCGGCGGCATTGCCGGCGGCCCCAACGCACCGGAGCGCACGCTCCCGAGCGGGAGCCCGTTCTCCGGTCCGACGGACAAGTAAGTGGCCAAGCTCACGAAGGAGCGCGCCGAGCGCATCGCGAAGGCGCA
The DNA here is from genome assembly GCA_031363115.1 of Gemmatimonas sp. Taxonomy (GTDB): domain Bacteria; phylum Gemmatimonadota; class Gemmatimonadetes; order Gemmatimonadales; family Gemmatimonadaceae; genus Pseudogemmatithrix. Next base: position 6,777 of record JANLTT010000014.1, on the reverse strand, counting down.
CGCTTGCTCATCGTGCAAGGAGTACACGTATCGCCGCCTCACGGTGACGGCGGCAACGCAGGCCATCACCGAGGAACTCGGGGCGGTGTGGATCGCCAAGCGCGTGTGCGGCGTCTGCGAGTATCAGGAAGAAATCGGCATCGCGGACGATGGCGACATCGTCTACTCCGGCTGATCGCACCACCGCCGACCACGGAGGAGTACGCATGGCCCCCCTCGATATCCCGCATCTCGCCATCGGCGATCGCGTGCAGCACGAACTGCTCGTGCGCGAGCGCGAGGACAAGCAGACCAAGTCGGGCGATCCCTTCATCGCGCTCAAGCTGGGCAACAGCTCCGGCGTGCTCGGCGCGAATGTGTGGAAGGAGGATGTTCCGAAGCTGCAGGGGGTGCGCCCCGGTCAGGTCGTGCAGGTGATCGGGACCATCGAGTCGTATCAGGGTCGGCGGCAACTCAAGCTCACGGCGCCACCGCGCGTCGTCCCGTTTGGAGCCGCGAGCGCCGATGATTTCTTGCCGCGCATCACGCAGCCAACAGAGGAGCTCTGGGCACGCATCGACGGCTGGCGCCACGAGATGCCCCCGTCACTGCGTCGCGTGGTTGATCTGTTCTTCACCGACGAATCCTTTCGTGCGGAGTTCGCGCGCACGCCAGGCGCCACACGCGGGCATCACGCGGTCGTAGGCGGGTTGCTCCTTCATTCGTGCGAAGTCGCGGAGATTGCCCGAGCCTCCGCGCGCACCATGGGAGGGAACATTTCTCTCGTGACCGCCGGCGCGCTCCTGCACGACATCGGCAAGACGCAGTCCTATGCGGTGGAACTGGCAGGCTTCGATTACACGCGCGCGGGACAGCTCTTGGGCCATATCGTCCTCGGCTCCCTCATGCTCGAGGAACGGCTCGCGACGCTTCCCGCCTCCGCGAAGGTCAGCGACGAGCAGCGGCTCGAACTGCACCACTTCATCCAGTCCCATCACGGCATTCCCGAGTACGGCGCCGCCGTGCGGCCGATGACGCTCGAGGCCGAGCTGCTGCACTTCGCCGACAACACCTCGGCCAAGGGTAATGACTTCGCCGACGCGATGACCGACACCGAACTCTTCCCGACGGACGAACAAGAGTTCTCCGCCAAGCGCAGCTGGCGCCTCGAGCGCCGCGTCTGGAAACGGTCGCACCGCTGGGACTGATGACGGGGGCGCTCCGCCCGGCAGCGGACGCTAGATTGGTGGGATGACGACGATCCGACAGGAAGACCTCATCCAGTCCATTGCTGACGCGCTGCAGCACATCTCGTTCTACCATCCACTGGATTACATCCGCGCCCTCGCGGACGCCTACAGGCTGGAACAGGGCCCCGCAGCGAAGGACGCAATCGCGCAGATTCTCACCAACTCGCGCATGTGCGCCGAGGGACATCGCCCAATCTGCCAGGACACCGGCATCGTGGTGGCCTTCCTGAAGATTGGGATGAACGTACGCTTCGATGCCACGCTCTCGATTCAGGAGATCGTGAACGAGGGCGTGCGGCGCGCGTATCTGGATCCCGACAATCCCCTGCGCGCGTCGATTGTGTCCGATCCCGCCTTCACGCGCAAGAACACGCGCGACAACACGCCGGCGGTGGTACACATCGAGATGGTCCCGGGCGACACCGTCGACGTCAAGCTCGCTGCCAAGGGCGGCGGTTCCGAGAACAAGTCCAAGTTCGCGATGCTCAATCCCAGCGACTCCATTGTGGACTGGGTGCTCAAGACCGTGCCGACGATGGGCGCTGGGTGGTGCCCGCCTGGCATACTGGGCATCGGCATCGGTGGCACCGCAGAGAAGGCGATGCTCTTAGCGAGGGAGTCGCTCATGGAGCACATCGACATGGCGCAGCTCAAGCAGCGCGGGCCGCAGAACAAGATCGAAGCACTGCGCATCGAGCTGCACGACAAGATCAATGCGCTCGGCATCGGCGCGCAGGGACTCGGTGGGCTCTCGACGGTGCTGGACGTGAAGATCTGGGACTTCCCAACCCATGCCGCGTCAAAGCCCATCGCGATTATTCCGAATTGCGCGGCCACACGCCACACGCATTTCACGCTCGATGGCTCGGGTGCCGCAACGCTTCCCATTCCGAGTTTGGCAGACTGGCCGGACGTGACGTGGAAGCCCGATGTAAACGCAAAGCGGGTTGATCTCGATTCATTGACACCGGAGATTGTCGCGTCGTGGAAGGCGGGCGACCGCCTGCTACTGAACGGCAAGATGCTCACGGGGCGCGATGCAGCGCACAAGCGGATCGCGGATCTCTTTGCCTCTGGTGAAGGGCTACCCGCCGGAGTCGACTTCACCAATCGCGTCATCTATTACGTCGGTCCCGTGGATGCGGTGCGCGACGAGGCGGTTGGTCCCGCCGGTCCGACCACGGCCACGCGCATGGACAAGTTCACCGAGATGATGCTCGCCAAGACGGGGCTCATCGCGATGATCGGGAAGGCCGAGCGCGGGCCGACGGGGCTCGAGGCGATCCGCAAGCATCGCGCAGCGTATCTCATGGCCGTCGGCGGCGCGGCGTATCTCGTGTCCAAGGCCATTCGCTCTTCACGCGTGGTCGCGTTCGAGGACTTGGGCATGGAGGCGATCTACGAGTTTGAAGTCGAGGAGATGCCCGTCACGGTGGCCGTTGATGCCGAGGGACACAACGTGCACGAGAGCGGGCCCCGTGAGTGGCAGGAGAAGATTCGCTCGTTGCCCATCCTTCAGTCCTGACGAAAATGCGCGCGTTCGCCCTGTGCGTTGTGCTGTTGCTTGTCGCGTTCCCCTCGCGAGAACCGTTGGGCGCGCAGTCTGCCGATCACGAAGCCGCGTACGCGGTCATCACGCGACTGTTTGACGGCATGCGCGTGCGCGACACCGCGAGTATGCGTGCGACCTTTGCTCCGGGTGCATCACTCAACTCCGTGACGGCCGCCGGTCTGCGCTCGGATGCGATTGACTCGTGGATTTCGTCCGTCGGTGCCGCGCCCGCGGGGCTTCTGCTCGATGAACGCCTTGGCGCACGCGTGGTGCAAGTCAGCGGCGATCTCGCGAGTGTGTGGGTGGAGTATTGGTTTTTTGCGGGCGAGCGTTTCTCGCATTGTGGCGTCGACGCATTCGTGCTCGCGCGCACGAATGGCACCTGGCAAATCGTGTCCGTGGCGGACACGCGGCAGCGGGATGGGTGCCGCGCGGCTCCAACCCCCTGAATTCTTGCCTTTCCAGCATCGCGGTTTGATTGTTTTACTGGTGAACTATCCTGTCCAATAACTGTCTGGAAATTGTTCTGTAGCAAGGATTTAGCCGCCTCTCCTGGTTGGACTTACAGGTCCGATTTGTATCAGTAGAATAACGCAAATCATAGTGGCATATCGCTTTAGGTCTGTTGCGATTATTTTTATCGCATAACCAAGAGTGGGCGTTCGTGCGCCCACTCTTCTGTGTACATCAGACGGAGACCGTATGCGGAAGCCACGACCGAACTCGTACAACCCCGCGCAGGCCCTCCACCTTATTGCGAGCGACCGCGCTGGCGACTCGCTCAGCTGCCCCTCTTGCTCCGGTTCGATCGAGCGAGATCCGATGCTGGCACCACCACCTCCACGCTCGCATGTGACGCTGACGTGCATCGGGTGTGGCAGAGTGGCACGGTACATCGCGGGTGCAGCGTAACCCTTTCCCCTTTTCCCTCTCAGGAGTTTGCACCAGATGCCCCGCCTGACCGGTACCGTGAAGTGGTTCAACGATGCGAAGGGGTTCGGCTTCATCCAGCGTGAGGGTGGACCGGATGTGTTCGTGCATTTCAGCGCGATCGAGTCGAGCGGCTTCAAGTCGCTCGCCGAGGGCGACAAGGTGGAGTTTGATATCGTGGACGGTCAGAAGGGCCCGCAGGCGGCAAACGTCTCAAAGGCCTAACACCGCGCTCCTGAATACCTCCGTACGACAAAACGCCCCCGCTCACCAAAGTGAGCGGGGGCGTTTTGTCGTCTCGGTGCCATCTTCGCGCCGGTCCGGTTGGTCTGCGTTGGTTGTTGCGACGGGTCGTGTCCCGTACTGGCCTACGCCGAGAGCGATAACTCCATCTGCTGCGGGCGTACGCGTCGGGTGCGGCGCGCCGGCGCCATGGCATGCGGGCCCTCACGCACGGCCTCCGCTGGGGGCGCGGTCACTCCGAAGGGCTCGGCTGGCTCGAGCGCCGGTGCATCCGCAAGCGCGGGAGCTTCCCGGAGCAGCTCGGCCGTCTGGCGGCGCAGCTGCATGGCGCGAAGCGGAACGGCGAGTGGGTCACGATCGCCGCGCGCGAAGGCATCGGCTTCGTCGCAGACAGCGTCTGGAAGCAAGCGGGCGAGCGGATGCCCGAGCAGCCGCGCGGTCTCCGTGGCATCGCGAAACGAAAGTGCGGTAATCAGGGCATCGAGATAACCGAGCATGGTGCCTCCTTTTGCCGTTAGACACACTTTGCAACTAAAAGGTTCCCTAGGCAACCCCTGACGTGTCACCATTTCGTCGCCACATGGTCCCAATTCACCCCGGCCGCGTCGCAGCGCGTCCCCGCGGTCAGCCCAATCAGCTCATCAGCTCATCAGCTCATCAGCTCAAAGCGCACCGAGCGCTGTACGCCCCGCCGACGGCGCGGGCTGTAGCGAAAGAGCTGTGCGGGACGACCACGCCCTTCCGAGCGCCAGGCCTCGGTTGGCTCCACGAGGTGCGCCGCCAACAGCGTGCGACGGAAACTCGCCTTATGCAGCCGGCGCTCCAGCAGGAGTTCGTAGACCTGCTGCAGCTCACTCAGCGTGAAGGTCGGCGGGAGCAGGCGAAATGCGACCGGCTCACGATCGAGCCGGTCGCGCAGCATCGTGATACCGGCCTGGATCGCCGCGCCCTGCGACGCCAACGCACGATCCACCGCGACCCAGCGGCTCCCCGTTGGAGCGGTCGTGCCCGCGGGAACAACGGCGGCGACCACCAGCACGAGCCCGTCCTGCATCAGCGCGCCAGCCTGCGCGCGCCACACCGGCACGCGACCCACGGCGGCTCGCGAGAGCACGTCCCCCGCATGCTCCAGCGTCCCCGTGCTCGGCACGGCGGCCGTTGGCAACTGGGCGCGCCGACGGCCGGCGCCATCGACGCTTAGGACCGCCAGCGCGCCATCCGCCACCGTAAAGCAGGCAAGCATGAGAACGGGCGCGGAACGCAAGGGCATAGTCCCATAATAAGTATCATTTTGATACTATAGTCAAGCGCGGGCGATTCCCGCCGCAACGCCAGGCGCGGATCTTCCGCGCGCGCCGGCACGCTCAGTGCGTAATCGTGCCCTGCTTCGACGTATCCACCGCGTCCGCGTCCCCCGACTTGAACAGAAAGGCTTCCAAGTTCCGCGTCAGGAACTGACGCGCCTGCGGATCCATCACGTTCAAGCCATAGTGATTGATGAGCATGGTCTGCTGCTTCAGCCAGAGCTGCCAGCAATCCGGGCACGTGCCCTCAAGGGCGCGCGCACCAATCGCACCCGGAAAGGGCGCCTTCTCAAAACCGGGCTTCGTATTGCCACACTTCTGGCAGGTGATATCGGCCATCGTTCGCACTCCAGACGTCAGGTGGGGGACACGAGGAATCTAACGCCCTTCACCACCCGGTGCCGACGGGTCGCGCGCCATGTCGCGCGCAATCTCACGCGACCGCCGCATCTCTTCCGTCGCCGCGATGCGCGCGGCCATCCGCTCCTCGAGCCACGCAATCGTCTCCGTCGCCAGCACGTCCCAACCGTAGTCCACCGTCAAGACATGGCCGGCCCCCTCCACCCAATGCACGGTGCGATCCGCCGAGCCGAGGCGCGTGAAGGCGTGTCGGCTCTGGTCCGCGGGCAGACGGTTATCGTGGGTGGATTGCATGATCAGCACCGGCGCCCGCACGAATCCCAGGCGCACCGAAGTGCCATTGGCGAGACGCTGGAGCGCCTCAAGCGAGCGCCGCGTCGAGCATCCGTACGAAATCTGCTGACGTTGCGCCGCGGGATCGAGGATGGACCGCCCGCCGCCGCCAGAGAGATAGCGCGTCGCCAGCGACCACAACCGCGCCGTGCTCACCGCCACCTGCATCGGGCGCGGCATAAAGAGCATCGGGGCAAACAAGACCACCGCATCCGGTTCCGACTCGGCGGCCAACCAGCAGGCCAGTGCCCCTCCCATTGAGAGACCGCCAACCACGAGCGTTTGGTGCGTGGCCGCGAGCGCGGCGTACTCCTCGCGCACATGCGCAATCAGTTCATCGGCCGTCCAATCGTCCCATGCCTCGAGCGAACGTCCGTGCCCAGGCAGCAACGGCAACCGCACCGTCCATCCCGCGGCGTGCAAGCGTTGCGCAATCCCCTCGAGCGAGCGCGGGGAATCGTTGTAGCCGTGAATGAGCAGGATGGCGCGCCCGGTGTCCGCGACGAAGGTGCGCGGCTCCGCGCCAATGATGACGCCGTCCGGTCCCGCCGCGTAGCGCCGGCGAAACCGTTGCGCCTTCAGGGTGCCACGCCACTCGCGCTGCACCCAGAGCACGATGGCGCCCACGAGTAGCCAGACGAGTACGGTCGTCATCGCCTAGTAGCGCCGCACCGAGTGATCGACATCGACGCTCCAGCGATCAATCCCACCCGTCACGTTGAGCACACGCGGGTGCCCCGCCGACCGCAGATAGTCCGCAACCATCGCACTGCGCATGCCGTGATGACACAACACGGCAATCTCCCGATCGCGCGGCAGCAGCGCG
>JANLTT010000342.1:0-8722 GCA_031363115.1 Gemmatimonas sp. | reverse complement strand
CCGACCGAGCCGGGCGTGCCGGTGGCCACCGTCGAAATCCTCGGCGCTCCACTAGAAAACATGTTGCCCGTCGGCGCGATTACGCCGCTGACCGCCGTCGCTCGCGATGCGAGCGGGGCGGCAATTGAGCGGCGCATCACCTGGTCGTCCAGCGACGCCGGTGTGATGCGGGTCTCCTCAACCGGATTGCTGACGGCGGTGGCCCCGGGAGTGGCAGTCATTTCGGCGACCGCGGCCGGCACAACCGCTGCACTCGGCCTCGCGGTTCGCGTCATCGTCCCTGTCCCGCCCGCGGGTTCTCCCGCGCCGGTCACGACGGCGCTCCTTGGCAACACACTCTCGCTCACACTCTCGCCTGGTGCGGCGACTGCTTCGTCGCTCACCGTGGGGCGCGCGCTCATCATCACCGACGACGCGCGCATTCTCACTTCGAGCGCCTTCGCCATTGGCCCCGCCGGCGTCATCTTCGCCGCGCCGGTGTCGGTCGAGCTGAGCATCAACTTTGCGACGATCCCAGCGGCAAAGCGCGCCGGAGTACGGCTGTATCGCGTGACGCCGAGTGGTGATGTCGAAGGCATTGCCACCAGCAGCGTGGATATCGCGCGCGGCGTGGTGATTGCACCGCTCACGCAAACGGGGACGTACGTGGCGATTGTCCCGGGCGATCCAACGATGCTCGTTGACGCCGAGGGCGCGTCACGTCGCGTGGATGTTGGTGCGGCCGTGCCGGGTATCGGCGTGATCGCGCGCGACGCTGCAGGCAATCCGGTGCCGGGAGCGAGCATCGAGTTCAGCGTTGAAGGTGCCACGGGCTCCATTGTGGGCGACGCCATCGCGCTGACGGGCATCGATGGACGCGCGAATCTCCCTGGCAACTGGATCGCCGGTCCAGCCAAGGGCACATATCGGTTGCGCGCACGACTGCTCGGCGCGCCACTCAGCGTGTTGTTCACGGCAACCGCGATTCAGCCGGCCGTGGCGGTTCGCATTGCCTCGGCGCCGACGTCGGGTTTCTCCGGTGTGATTCTCTCCGGTGCGATTCCCGTCGAGCTCGTTGACGAATTTGGCGATCGCGTCGAGGTTAACCAGCAGGTGACGCTCACGCTGATTGGCGCCAGCGGCACGCTCGAAGGGACCACGAGCTCGCTGGCCGTGCTTGGCGGCGCGCTCTTTCAGGGGCAGAAGATCAACGGCCCCGGGACGTACCGCATCGTCGCGTCGTCCGGGACGCTGACTCCGGACACCACCGATGCAATCACGATCACGCAGCAGGCCGCGTGGCTTGTGGTGCTCACCCAGCCCGCCGGCGCCGTCTCCGGTGTGCCGTTCACCACGCAGCCCGTAGTTGAAGTGCGTGACAATGCCAACATCAGGATGGTCGGCGATTCCACGATTGTTACGGCGGGATTGCAGGGTGCCGGCACCTTGCTCGGCACCCGCTCGGTGCGCGCGGTGAATGGCGTTGCGACCTTTACGAATCTGAGCGTTGATGGCGCGGCGACTGGGGTCAATCTGGCCTTCACCTCAGTGACCACAGCGAACGCGTTCTCGCAGTCATTCGATGTTGCAGCCCCGCCCCCGGGCATCCGTTTGCTCGTGGGGCAGGTGCCGCTCTTTGACCTGAGTTCCGGGCAGGTCTTCGGCCCCTCGTTCCAGTTTGATCTCTCGAATCGTGGCGGCGCCAATGTCGCGGCGCTTGATGTCACGGTCACGTGGGATCCCGCGCGATTCTCCTTCAACGGACGCAATTCATTGTCCTGGCGCGACAGCAGCTTCACGGCCGCGGATGTCACGGTGGATGAGTCGCAGGTGGCCGCGGGAATCCTGCGCTTCACGGGTTCGACTCCGCTGGCAACGACCGCGAACTTTGATCTTGGCGGTGTGATTCTGCAGGCGCTGCCGACCACGACTGTCGTTGAGACGACGATCACAGCCGTGGTGAACTCGGCAACGAATGCCGCTGGCGCACCGGTGAACATCACGGTGCGGCCGACGACGGTCACCATCTACCCGCCCGCTCCGTAGCGCCCGCTACTGCGACGGTGGCGGCGCGAAACGGTTTTTGAGTAGAGCTTTGAGATCGACCTCGGGAGCCTTCGCCGGCGCATCGGGGTCGATCGCCGCATCGGGGACCGTCTCCAGCGTTACGCGCTGAAAGGCACGCCGCACGCCGCGATCGAGGAAGCGTGAGAGCTGGTCCATCGAGTAATCCGCTCCGCGACGCGAGTCGTACACGTTGAGCGGATACGTCACCGCGAGATGATTCCGCGCGCGCGTCATCGCGACGTACATCAATCGGCGTTCTTCCTCGATTTCATCGTCGCTGCCGAGTGCGCGCGCCATCGGGAAGTAGCCATCAACGGCCCAGATGACGAAGACCGCGTCCCATTCGCGTCCCTTGGAGCTGTGCGCGGTGGAGAGGACGAGGGTGTCGTCCTCGGCGTCGCTGCCGAAGCCCAAGTCGCTGGTGGACGACGGCGGCTCGAGCGCGAGCGCCGAGAGGAAGGTCGCGCGGTCAGGATAGCCGCCGGCGATTGTTTGTAGTTGGTCGAGATCGCTCAGGCGCGGGTCCACGCGGTCGTAGCGCTCGCGCAGGATGTCGTCGTACATCGCGCGGACGCGGGTGATCTCGTAGGCCACGCGTGATTCGTCGCCACCTGAGCGGGTGCGGAGATCGGCGAGCAGGCGCACAAGTGCGGCGTGCGCTTCTTTCGCACGCGGCGGGGGAGTGAAGCGCCCGAAGGATTCGTGCGACCAGGCGAGATCGGCCATGGACTGCACTGCATTCCGCGCCGTCACTTCGCCGATGCCCGGCATCAAGAGCAGCAAGCGATACCAGCTCACTTCATCGCGCGGATTCTCCAGCACGCGCAGGAAGGCGAGCACGTCCTTCACATGCGCCGCCTCAAGGAACTTGATCCCGCCCCACTTGTCGAAGGGGATGTTGCGCGCGGTCAGTTCGATCTCGAGATCCGCGCTCATGTAGCCCGCGCGAAAGAGCACCGCCATCTCGCGGAGCGGAATGCCCTCCTCGTGGAGTTCGAGGATGCGGTCCACCACGAATCGCGTCTGCTGGTTCTCATCCTGCGCCGTCACGAGCCAGGGCTTCTCCCCACCCGTGCGCTTGGAATACAACTCCTTTGAGAAGCGCTCCTCGGCGCGCGAAATCAGCAGGTTCGTGGCGTCGAGGATTGGCTGCGTGGAGCGGTAGTTCTCCTCGAGCGTGACCGTCTTGGCGCCATGGTACTCGCGCGGGAAATCGAGGATGTTTCGGATCGTCGCGCCGCGGAAGGCATAGATGCTCTGCGCGTCGTCGCCCACCACCGTGATGTTGCGGTGCATGCGGCACATCCCCTTCAGGATGCGCGCCTGCAGGACATTCGTGTCTTGGTACTCATCCACGAGGATGTGGTCGTAGAGTCCCGCGACTTTATCGGCGACGGCCGGCACCGCCTCGAGCATGAGAGCCCAGTAGAGCAGGAGATCGTCGTAGTCGAGCAGTCCGCGGTCCTGCTTGCGAGCGGTGAAGTCGGCGAAGACGCGCGCGAAGTCGTCCTCGAACTCCACGAAGCGCGGATACTCGTCGCGGAGGATCGCCCCGACTGGAATGTCGGTGTTCACGTGGCGCGAATAGACGTGGTGAAGCGACTCCTTCTTTGGGAAGCGCTTCGTTTTGTCGCCGAGTCCGAGGGCAGCGCGCGAGATCTGCATGAGATCTTCGGAGTCGCCTTGGTCGAGAATTGTGAAATCGGCGGGGAGGCCGACTTCGGGGCCGAAACGGCGGAGCAACCGGTGCGCGGTGCCGTGGAAGGTGCCGCCATTCACGCCGCGGCTCGTTTGTCCCACCAGCTTCTCGGCGCGCGCGAGCATTTCCTGTGCGGAGCGGCGCGTGAAGGTGAGGAGGAGGATGCGTTGGGGCGGGACGCCGCGTTCGATCAGGTGCGCGACGCGGTACACGAGAGTGCGCGTCTTCCCTGTGCCCGCGCCGGCGACGATGAGCAGGGGGCCGTCCGGGTGCGTGGCGGCCTTGTGCTGCGCCTCATTGAGCTCAGCGGCGAAGTCCACCGTACGCTTCGGCTCGACGGTCCGCTCGCGGGGCGGGTAGAGGCGGGGATCGCTGCTCATGGGACCCTGAATATATCCCGAAGCTGGCGAGGTGTGGCTACGGGTGGGAATGGGATGATGGGGCCTCGCTGAGGAGCGGCGCCATGTTGAGTTCTACCCCCGGAAGCGGTATGTTAGTTTAACTGAGTTAGTTTACTTGGAGATGCCAGATGGACATCATCAACATCCACGAAGCGAAGACGCATCTCTCTCGGCTGGTGGAGAATGCCGTGCACGGGGAGTCGTTCATCATCGCCAAGGCGGGGACGCCGCTCGTGAAGGTTGTGGCGCTCGAGGCGCCGGATGAGCCTCAGCGGATTGGCTTCCTTGAGGGCGAGATCCTGGTGCCGGATGACTTCGACACCATGGGTGCGGACGAGATTGCCGCGCTCTTCGGGATGCGTTGAGTGAAGCTGCTGCTCGACACGCAGGTGCTGCTGTGGGCCGCGTCGGGCTCCAAGCGCATCACCCCCGCGTTGCGCCGCCTTCTGATGGATGCGCGGCATGAGTTGCTGTTCAGTGCCGCGAGCATGTGGGAGGTTGCGATCAAGCACTCGCTAGGGCGGGATGACTTCCGCGCCGAGCCCACGGTGCTCCGACGTGGGCTTCTCGATAACGGCTATCAGGAACTGCCGATCACCGGTCAGCACGCGGTGGCGGTGGCCGCGTTGCCGGTGATTCATCGGGATCCGTTTGATCGGCTCTTGGTTGCGCAGGCGATGATCGAGGGGATTACGCTGGTGACGGCGGATGAGGTGCTGGGGCGGTACGATGCGCCGGTGCGCGTCATGTCGTGATGGGCGCGCGCGCGACGCGTCACCCAACCGAATGCGCAATCTCCCCCGACACCCGCCGCTCGAGCACCGGTGCAGTGGCCCCCGCCCGCTTGCGCCGCTCAAGCCGGCGCACCGCCATCGCCACCAATCCAAACGATGAGCACCAGGCCCAGTAGCCAATCTGGAGGTCAAGGAACTCATCCCCCCGCGGCCAGATCCACTGCGCGTTGATCAGGAACGCCACCAGCAGCACGGTCGAGAGCCGCTTTGGTGTCGGGAAATGGATGCGCGGCCAGCTCAGCACGACCGCGAGCGCGTAGATCATCAGGACGTTTGAGAGCGCGCTCAACGCCGTCAGCAACTCGCGCACGGTAATGAGGTCGAGCTCGTTGAACCGATGCATGGTCGCCGGCGTGAGCGCAATGACGAACGCCTGGTAGCCCGGCAGGATGCCGTCCTGGATCCGCGCGGCGGTGGCCTCAACCGGCAGGAACCAAGCGACCGCGAACAACAGGAGCGCGAACAGTGCGGGCCGTTTCTCTTTCGCCATGGGGGTCTCCTCGTGCGATACCATGCATCCGATTGGCGAATGCCGCAATCATGGAAACCCTCGCACGGCGACGCGCTGTCTCTCTGCGGGACCGTGAGCTGCGATTAGACGCCGCTCAAACCCGCCCGACCAGCACCCCGCGAAGCGTCGTCAGCAACACTTCCGCCGTAAACGGCTTGGAGATGAAGAACTCCGAGTCGGCATCAAGCAGGCGTCCGGCACCGGCCCCCTCCACGTAGCCGCTGGACACGATGATCGGAATGTCTGCGCCCTCGGCTCGGAGCGCGGTAATCAGCTCAGGCCCGTCCATCTCAGGCATTGACACATCCGTAATCACGGCATCAATCTCCGCGCGGTGCTGGCGGTAAAGCGCGAGCCCCTCGCGACCATTGGCCGCGGTGTATACGCGGTACCCATTTCCAGTGAGGAGCCGCTCAGAGACGCTCCGAATGGCCGGCTCGTCGTCCACCACGAGGATGCACTCGCCATCGCCGCGTGGCAGGCGCCGCGCGAGCGAGGGCGCGGAGGGCGGCTCGTCGAGCTCCGCCACCAGCGGAAACCAACAGGTGAAGGTGCTGCCCTTGCCCCGCGTTGACTCTAGATGGATGGCGCCATCATGCCCGCGTACGATGCTCATCACGGTCGAGAGCCCAAGTCCGGTGCCTTGTCCCACCTCCTTCGTGGTGAAGAAGGGCTCGAAGATGACGTCCTGATGCTCAGGGGATATCCCCTCTCCGTCGTCCGTGACATCAAGGCGCACGTACTGGCTCGGGCGCAGTCCCACATCGCGGGCCTGCGATGGTGACAGCTCCGCTCGGAAGAGGCGGAGCGTGAGCGATCCACCAGCCGGCATCGCGTCGCGCGCATTGACCGCGAGGTTCATGAGCACCTGATGCATCTGCGTCGCATCAGCCATCACGCAGCAGGGCTCGGGCGCCAACTCCACCGCAAGACCGATGCTCTTGGGAAAGGTGTCGCGAATCACGGTCTCGATCTCGTGCAGCACTGACTTCAAATCAACCCGCTCCTTGCGTCCCTCGAGCCCGCGCGCGAAGGTGAGCACCTGGCGGACCAAATCCGCACCGTGGCTGACGCTGCGCCGTAGTCCGTTCACCAACTCGGCACCATTCGATCCCACCATGTCGCTCAGAAGGTCGAGCGACATCATAACGGGCGAGAGCACGTTGTTGAGGTCATGGGCGATGCCGCCGGCGAGCGTCCCGATGCTCTCGAGCCGTTGCGCGCGCAGGAACTGCTGCTCGAGACTCCGGCGCTCCGTCACGTCGGTATTGATGGAGAGCACCGACTCCGGCTCACCGTTGTCGTTACGGACGAGCGTCCAACGGCACTCCATAATGACGCGGCGTCCATCACGTGCCACCTGGCGGAGCGTCCCGGTCCATTCGCCGCGCGCAGCCAACTCGGCCTGCGCTGCCACGAATTCGTCGGAGTTGTCTTTGACGAGGACATGCGCATTGCGGCCAATCGCTTCCGCAGACGTCCATCCGTATAGGCGCTCGGCGCCCTTGTTCCAGAAGATGATGGTGTCGTCGAGCGAGCGAACGAGAATCGCGTCCTGCGCCTTGTCGAGCAATGCCGCCTGCATCACGAGCTTTTGGTCGCGCGCCCTTCGCTCGGTGACGTCGCGGAAATACGCCACGAGCCCGTCCGCTGATGGATGGCCGGTGACCTCGAACCATGTCTCAAGCGGCGCATAGTATGCCTCGAAGCGTGCCGTGCGCATCTCGGCGAGGGCGCGCGTGTACTCCGTGTCGAAGCGGCTGCCCTTCGTCCCCGGGAACGCAGTAAAGAGATCGAGCCCGATGATGTCCGCAAGCTTCCGCTGCGTGATGCGTTCCCCCTCCCGGTTGAGATACAGGATGCGCAGCTCGCGATCGTACATGATTACCGCTTCGGAGATGTTCTCCATGGTTAACCGGAGGCGTTCAGCGAGATCCTCGCGCTCCTGTTGTTCACGCCGCATCTCCGTGATGTCTTGGAAGGCGCCCTGCACACGCACGATGCGACCCGTTTCGTCGCGCACCGCCTCGCCAATCGCACGCACCTTCACCAGCCGACCGCCTCGCGCGACGATCTCGAGTTCGAGGTCATAGGCAGCACCTGTCTCCACGCAGCGCGTGAACGCCGCTGCGATGACCGGTCGAGAGGCTTCCGCGTAATAGTTGATTCCCGTTTCGACATCGGGCGACGTGCCTTCCGGCTCCCCGTGGATTCGGCAGACCTCGTCCGACCACACCACGCGTCCGGATGCGACATCAACCGACCATCCCCCCATACGCGCCAAGCGTCCTGCCATCTGCAGATGTAGCGCGGAGTTCCCGAGTCGCTTGTTGGCGTCCTCCAACTGCAGCGACTTTTCCTCGAGGATGCGCTGTTGCTCCGTCACGAGAGCGTCGCGCCGCCGCCGGTCCTCGGCCTCCCGCGCTACGACGTGGCCGAGGACGCGATGCAGCAACACCGCCAGCAGCACGGCGGTCACGCCAACGAAGGCCAATCCCTTGTAGACGCTGATGCGCACGAGCTGCTCGGGATCGCGCACGAGCAGGCCGAGCAGGGCGTCGGAGAAGAGAATCCAGAGCGACGCAAAGATCGCGTAGGAGAGCGTAACCGCCCAGAGCGCGCCTCGGAGCCGCTGTGCGAGACTGCTGCTGAGCGTCACGGGCGTCCCGCGTTCAGATTCGTCGGCCGCACCGACGCAGGGCTGGCTAGCCAGTGCATGTCGGCGTCGGTGTCGCTTGGCTTACGTCGTGCGGCTCGCATTGTTGCGCCTCTCACGCGACGGGTGTCCTCCCAATTTGTTGAGCGGACCCTCCTCGCGCTACCGAAACCGCCGTGAACACCGAACCATCCGCCCGCATCGCAGCGCACGCGGCTGGCGTCCACCGTGGTCATACCACCACGTACGGTAAGGGAATCCCCGCCGACGGGAACGACAATGTGTTACCGCAGCGACACCGGCAGCGCTCGCTCCAACCCCGCGCGCCCCGCCACCACCGGCAACGTGAGCGATGTGCCATCGAGATCCACCGTCAACACCGTCCCCGGCGCCGGCCAGAGCGTGAAGTCTTTGTCACTCGACATGATCATCAACCCAATGCGCTTACCCGCGGGAATGATCTGATCGTCCGGTTCGAGATCGAACGTCACCGTGACCGGCTGCCCGGGCACGAGCGGCTCGCTCACACGCCACGACTTTGCGTTCTGCGGATCGGCCCAGCCACGCGTGATGATGCCGTTCGGATTCATGGGCCCACTCGCATTCGCGGGCCAC
>JANLTT010000330.1:0-12890 GCA_031363115.1 Gemmatimonas sp. | reverse complement strand
CTCGATCCACTCGCGCGGCTCCTCCTCAGAACAGAATCGATTGCCTCGTCAAAGATCGAGGGCCTGCAGCTTGGCGTCCGCGAGCTCGCGCGCGCCGAGGTCAAACTCGAGAGCGGCGCATCTGCCGGCCCCACCGCGCGCGATGTGCTCGCGAACATCGAGGCGATGACGCTCGCGCTCAAGGACGCGACTGCCTCTGCGCGTTTTGATGAGGCGGACCTGCTCGCGATCCATCGTCGACTGCTTGAGCGCGGCGTTCAGAAGCGCATCGCCGGCGCGATTCGCACATCGCAGAATTGGATTGGCGGTAACGACTACAATCCCTGCGACGCGGATTTCGTCCCGCCGCCGCCGGAGGAAGTGCCAGGACTGCTCGCGGATCTCTTCGACGCCATCGCCGACGAGACTCTGCCTCCGCTCGTGCAGGCCGCGCTTGTGCATGCGCAGTTCGAAACGATTCATCCGTTCGCCGATGGCAACGGGCGCACGGGGCGCGCGCTGGTGCATGTGGTGCTGCGGCGGCGCGGGGTGGCTCCGCGCTTCATTCCACCCATCAGCGTGGCATTTGCGCGAGCGCCGGGACGCTACATCGCGGGCCTGACGGCGTTTCGTGCGGATGGCGTGGCGCAATGGATTGAGCAGTTCGCGACGGCAATGATTGAGGCAGCGCGCACGGCGCAGCAGTATCTGCGCGATGTGCAGGCGTTGCAGGAGGAGTGGCGTGAGCGACTGCGGCTCTCCGGCAAGGCGCCCCGCGTGGATGCAACGGCGTGGGAGATCATCAACCTGATGCCGGCGCATCCGGTGATCTCTGTGACGGCGATGAGCACGGGCACAGAGCGGTCAACCAGCAGCATCTATGAGGCGATTGATTTGCTGGTGGATGCCGGGGTGCTCCTTCCCACGTCGCAGGGGAAGCGGAGGCGGGCGTGGGAAGGGGCGGGACTGCTGGACCTGATTGAGCGCGCGGAAGAAGCGTGACGTCTACGGCACCTCCGCGCGTCCAATCACCGGCTCGGGTTAGTGCCAGGTGAATCCAAGCCCGACCTGCAGCAGGTTCGCGGAGACGTTCAGCCCAGTCGACTCATCATTAAGAGCAAGCTCACCCTTGGTCGACATGAGGAAGTTTGCGTACGGGGTCAGCGAGAAGTTGCGACCGACGCGGAAGTCGTAGCCAATCCCAGCAGAGAAGCCGAGCGCGCCGGACGTGACTTCATCGATGCCGTCGGTTTCTTGGTACATCGCGAGGCCGAGGCCACCCTTCAGGTAGAGGCCCTGATCAGGGTTTGGGTAGAACTGCACGACGGCGTTGTAGAATCCGAGCGTCGTATCGATATCGAGTTCGCTGTCGGTCCAGCCGTTGGACTCAAATCCGACGAACAACTGCCGATTGACGTGCCCGCCAAGCCGGAGGTATCCAGAGAGCGCGGTCGTGCGGTCGGACGTGCAGAAGTCGCACTCAGCGCCAGCGCTTCCACCACCGAGTCCGAAGGAGATGCCGAATCCCTCGCGGTTTTGTGGGAGGGAAGCGCTCTGGGCGAGCGCAGTGGTAGAAAGAGATCCGGCGAGGACGAGGGCGAACAGGAGACGGTGCACGGGCGCACTCCACGATGAGGGTAAGGAATCATCGGAAGAGTACCGAGGCGCTCTGACAGTGCGCGAATCCTGGTAACGGCCTAGGCTGCTAATTAACGCCGCGTGCGTTTAGCGCGGCCTCGCTGATCCGCACCGTCGTCCACCAGCGGGGCGCGCACCGTCTTGGACCGCTTCGGTTTCTGTCGCGTAGCGTCCGCGCGCAGTCGTTCCGTACGTCGCGGATCCGCGGCAGTGGTAGACCTTCGAGTTCAGGTTGATCTACACGGTGTCGGTGCTCACCTCAATTCGCTGCGGACGGTTTCCGCTGGAATCAGGAGTTGCGCCAGAAGGTGCGGCACCGGCGAACAGGAGTGGCGGCCGAAGTGGGAGCGGTGTCTTCGCACCCCACCACAGTCCAAGACCTCCGCTGTTCGCGCACGCGCTGCTGATTGCGGCTGTGTATGTGAGTCGCCCGTTTCGACACTGCCCAGTGGCGTCCGAGGTCATCATGCTCGTGCTTGGCGGTGGTGCATCGTTCACGCGCCGGAGCGAAAGCAGCGGATGAATCTCGATGCCATTATCGGCCATGCCCGACTGGCCATGCTCGTAATCGAAGAAGCCGACTCCGGTGAACTCGATCACGGCGTCGCGTGGAATTGAGCGCAGCGTTCTGCGAACCTCGTTGTACTTGCGGCCGAGCCGAGGGTCTGTGACGCACGTTGAATCGGGGACTTCGGTGACGAGCGTGAGCGAGTCAGTGTCGAGGTCGCGGACAACGAGATGAAAGTCGAGGTCGTCCTGCGGGGGGACGCGGACCAAACGCGCGCGCAGCAGAAAGGTGGTGAGTTCGATGGGTCCGGTTCTGCCGTCTTGTGCAAGTGGATTCGGGGGCCTTGGAATTGCGACGAGTTCGGCGACACTGGTAGGTGTCGGGATGGTGTCGACAAGGCTGGCGTCGCGATCGGCCAGGGTTTTCACGGGCCACCGCTGCTCGCCGCACCGGCCTTGGGCGTGCGAGGCGACCGGGAGTGCGAGGGAAAGGAAAGCCGAAAGCGAGAGAAGGCGCGCGGCGCTGAGCATGCTCCAATATGTGGTGGGGGCCACTTCCCCGGAGCACCTAAGCTGAGGCGAATGGGAGCGTCCCGTTAACGGCCTAGGCCACTCCCATCCTGCGCCCAAGCACTAGATTCAAAGTCGACCAAACCGCGCACCCCCATGTCCGCCGTTCGCCCTCCATTCCGCATTCTCGCCATCTGTCAGACCAACGCCGCGCGTAGTCGCCTGGCGGAGGCCATCATCGAGACGCGTGGCTTAAAGCGGCCGATGGGCACGGTGATTGGATTCAGCGCCGGCATCCGGCCGATCTCGCGAGTGAATGAGTACACGGTGGTGACGCTCCAGAATGCGGGCTTCGGCGTCATCCCGCACACGACGCGCGCATTGAGTGCCTTCGATGGCGAGACCTTCGACCTCGTCATCACGCTTTGCGACGCATCGGCGAAGGCCTGCCCACGCTTCGCCGGCGCGCGTGCGCAAGTGCAGTGGCGGCTCCCCGACCCGGTGCAGAGCATCACTCCCGCCACGGTGCGCGTGGCGTTCAGCGACTGCTTCAACGCACTGACGGTGCGGATCAACGCACTCTTACGGCTCCCGCTGGAATCGCTCACCGCGGTGGAGCTTGAAGTGCGGGCGCAGGCGATTCATGACGACCTCGTTGAGCCGACGGAGCACACGTCAGCGAGCGTGCGTGGGCATGCGCCGGAGGCTCGGGTGACGCCGGTGGTGAATCGGTTTGGCGCGCCGCCGACGCCCTAGCTCGCCGCAGAAAAGACTTCGACTTCGGCCTTCAGTCGCGCGCCAAGGCGGTCGCGCTCACTCTCCAGGTCGAACCGCGCCTGGAGGTTCAACCAGAACTGCGCTGAGGTGCCGAAATAGCGACCGAGGCGAAGGGCCGTATCCGCGGTGACCGCACGCTTACCGTGCACAATCTCGTTGATGCGGCGCGGCGGCACTGTGATGCCGTGGGCAAGGCGATACTGGGAGATCTCCAGCGGCTCCAGAAAATCCGCCAGCAGAACTTCACCGGGGTGGATGGGGGCGAGCTTCTTTGCCATGGGCGCTCCTAGTGGTAATCGACGATCTCTACGTCTTCTGCGTTGCCGTCCAACCATTCGAAGCAGATGCGCCACCGATTGTTGACGCGGATGCTGTACTGCCCCGCCCGGTCGCCTCGCAACTTCTCCAGCCTATTCCCCGGAGGCACGCGGAGATCCTCTAGGTCAAGCGCGGCATCGACGATGCCGAGTTTGCGAAGCATCGTGCGTCGAAGCTCCGGCGGGAACCGCAGCACTGGCTCGCGGTTCCACAGTCGTTTGGCGTCGCGGTCGGCGAAGCTCCGAATCACAGTGGAATAGTAACGGCTCGCGTTACTATCCGCAAGCACGGTTGCAGCGAGAATGACATGGCGTCGCCCAGAGTTGGAAGAGAGGAGGCCTGCGACAATCGTATTGCTTACAAGCGGCACACGTACATCATCGCATTGCGCCCTTGAGCGTCGCATCCCCTACCCCAGCCGCGCCCCCAACCCCGACCCGCGACGCGCCGTCTGCCCAATCGCCTTACGCAGCGTCTCCTCCGCGCCAACAATCACCACCTTAGTCCGCGCGCGCGTTACCGCCGTATACAGCAACTCGCGACTCAACACCCGCGCCTCGCGATCCGGCAGCACCACATACACGGTGTCGAACTCACTCCCCTGCGACTTGTGGATGGACATTGCCCAGGCGGTGACGGCCTCGGGCACCTGCGGTAGCGGAATCCCACGCGGCGCAACCGTAGCGGACGATCCAGCAATGAACGCCCGCTCGGTGAGCACGCCCGCTTCATCGGCCTCGTCCCACACTACGCCGATGTCACCATTGAACAGCTGCAGCGTGTAATCGTTGCGCGTGATGAGCAGTGGCCGCCCACGATACTGACGCCCTGAGACGCTACGTCCACGCTTTCGCAACGCACTCTCGACGCGCGGCACAATCGCTTCCGTGCCCGCCGGTCCCACATTGGTCGCACACAACACGCGCGCAGCACCAATGCGCTGCAACGCCTCGGCGACCGACTCGGCGTCAAACACAGCATCCATCGCCGCGGCGTAGGCGGCAATCCACCCATCGTCGCGCGCATCCTGCACGCTCCACTCAAGCGTGACATCGCCACTGCGCAGCACGGCGATGGCGGCATCGGCATCACCATTGCGAATGGCCCGTGCTAGGGCGCCAATCCCCTTTGTGTCATCGAAGCGATGACTCTTGGTGAGTCGCGTGAGGCTTCCTGCCAAGACGCCGCGCTCACCGGCGCGCACAATATCCGCCAGCACGGATCCAGTCTCGACCGACGCGAGCTGATCGTGATCGCCGAGTAGATACAACCGCGCCGAGGGACGGAGTGCGCCGAGCAGGGCATCCATGAGGAGGAGGGGGACCATGGATGCTTCGTCAACAATCACGACGTCGTGCTCGAGGGGATCATTCCCATTGCGACGAAAGGTGTCATCGAAGGGGAGATACTTCAGCAACCGATGCAACGTTGTGCCAACGGGCTGCACGAGTTCATGTAAGTGCGACTTCCGCTCGCGCGCCCACGCGGTCTCGATGGCCTCGCCCATGCGCGTGGCGGCTTTGCCAGTTGGGGCAGCGAGGGCAATGCGCACTTGCGGGTTCTGTTCCAACAACTCCGCGAGGATTGTCGCCACGCGCGTGGTCTTGCCGGTACCGGGGCCGCCCGTGATCACCTGAAAGCGACCTTCCGCCGCCAGCGTGGTGATGGCGCGGGCCACGCGCACCTCGGCGTCGCGGAAGCGGCGGAGATAGAGTCGGTCGTCTTCAAAGACCAATGGCGATTGACCGGCGCCATCGCTCACCCAGCTGTGGTTCTTGAGTGCCGAGCTGAGCGCCGCCGAGTTGAAGTCCTTCACTCCACACGCGGCGGCCTCCTGCGCGATTGCTCCGAGGGTGAGGCAGGAGTGGCCCTCAAGTGCGGCACGCATCACGGCGGCTGCAGCGAGGGGCACTTCGCTTGAGATGGCTGCGCCATCCGTGCTTTGTGCGCCCTCGCTGCCCTGCTGTCCCTCGCGTGCAACGATGTCATAGAAGCGCGCGGCGAGCGGGCCGAGTGCTTCGCGAAGCTCTGGGGTCATCGGAGTGGTTTGGGCGCTCATGAGGCGTTCCTTCCAATGACGAGATCAAGCGCCTCAACGAGCGCCTGCGAGGGGCGATCGGTGAACCAGGCAGGCGCGCCGACTGCGAGTCCACGCAGGAATGCATAGCCGACGCCGCCGAAGTCACGCTCACATTCGTAGCGCGCACCGAGCCGCGACTGCAGGAAACGATGCAGGGCCACGGTGTAGACATGGTACTGAAGCACGAAGTGCTCGCGCATCATCGCGCGGCGGCAGCCTTCTTCGTCGTACGACGCCGTCGTGGGACCAAGGGTGTTGGACTTCCAGTCCACGATCCACCAGCGATTGCTCATCACACAGACAAGGTCGACGGAGCCGGTGAGGATGCCGTCCACCTCGTGCTGACCGGCGCGCGCGAGGGCGCGTGCGTAGTCCGCGAGCCATGGCGCGCCGTGCGTCTTGAGCGCATCGGCGATTGCTTTGGCCGACACCCCTGTCGTGGGCATTTGGAAACGCCACTCGCGGAAGGACTTGTCGAGGGTCACCGCGCTCAATGCGATGCCGGCACCCGGAATAGGATTGGCGAGGGCGTTCTGGGACATCTTGAGGACGAAGTCCGCTGCTGCTCGGCGCGCTTCGACGCTGGGGTTCGCTGACGGGAGGCCGTAGCGAGTGAGCATTTCATCAATGGCCTGTTGCAGCGCGTCTGGCTCGTTGAGCCGGGTGTAGTCGAAGGTCTCAAAGAGCGCGTGCAAGGCATCGCCCGTATTGGCGCTGCCGGGGAGTGCAGTACCGATGAGGGTGGGATCAACGGCCACTTCCACAGGATCTAGCACCGGTGCGTCATCGGCATCATCGCCGTGCTTGAGCCCCGAGGTGATTCGCGTGTACGAGGTGACCGTCCACGACTGACGCTGGCCGTAGCCGATGTTGGCATCGCGGGCGGCGATGTCGTCTGGGTTGACCACGGGCTCAGTTACTGCATCCGCGTGCGGTCCATCGATGATTCCCGCGGCGATGTGGTTCGGGTACTTCGCGGCTATTGCATCGACCGTTGTGTCGCCGAGCAGGTGGCTTAAAACGCTCGGCTTATCGGTTTCAGCAACAGCGACGTACGTGCGCCACTTGGCGCGCGTCATCGCGACGTACGCGAGGCGAAGGTTTTCGGACAGCGGCGGATCGGCTGGAATCTCCTCGGCGAGCGGTTCCTCACCGAATGTCACGCGACGCGAGCCATCATTGAAGCGCGCGATGCGGGGCATCTCACCATCGCGTGCCGTGAGCTTCCACAAATACGGGCAGAAGACAATCGGCCACTCGAGTCCCTTGGCGGCGTGAACGGTGGCTATGAGCACCGCCTCGCGGTCGGACTCGAGATGCAACTGACGCGCGTCGCGCGATGTGTAGTTGGTATCGGCAAAGCGGCGCGCCCAATGCCGCAGCTGCGCCGGCGTGCGATATCCCTCGCGCTCGGCTTGCTGCAGCAAGGTCACCATGTGGCGGAGATCGGTGAGATGCCGTTCGCCATCGCCGCTGGTGGCCAAGTGCGAAATGGACTTCCAGTCGTTGGCGAGCGAGGTGAGCGCACCCAGCGCACCGTAGGCATTCCAGTCACGACGCGCCTCGGCGAGGCGCTCAATGATCTCGCGCCACCGGGGATTGTCGCTGGAGAGCGTGGCCAGCTCCGCGGCAGTCCACCCGCCGAACTCCGTGGCGAGCGCGCGACGGACCACACGCGAATCGGCCGGGCGTTCAATAGCGTCAATGATCAGCAGGAGATCATTCCACACCACAGAGTCGGCGATATCGCCGGTGGCGCCAGAGATGGCGGAGACGCCGCGCTTCTTGAGCGCGCGAATGAGCGGGGCCGCTTGATGATTGGCGGTGACGAGGACGACGATGTCCTTTGCGCGCACGGAGCGCGGCGGGGCATCGGCGGCATCGCGCGCTTCGATGGTGCCGTCGCTCAGGAGGCGCGCGATCTCGTTGGCGGTCTGCCAGATGGCGCCGGAGTCCCGGCGGTCGGCGGAGCTGGTGTCGAGCTCAGTAAGCACAAGTGGCCGGCCGCGCGGGTCGGTGAGCGAGACATACTCTCGGTTGGCCTTCACGTGGTCGAAGTCGAGGACTTCCTTGTCCACCGCGAAGGGTTCATTCCCCTGCGTGAAGAAGGCTTCGGTGGCCTCAACGAGTCCTCGGTCACTGCGATAGTTGGTGTCGAGCTTGAAGACGCGACCTTCAGCCGCCTCGCGTGCCGCGCGGTACGCCGTGATGTCGGCGCCACGGAAGGCGTAGATGGACTGCTTGGGATCGCCGACGAGAATCAGTGGCTTCTCACCAAACGTGGAGGCGAAAATGCGCCACTGTGCCCAGTCGGTATCCTGGAACTCATCCACGAGCACGGCATCGTAGCGCTCACTGAGTGCCTTGCGCAGAATGGCACCGCGGAGGGGATCCTCGAGGGCGCTGACGAGCATGCTAACCTGTTCGTCGAAGCCGGCGACGCGGTCGCGGGCCATGGCGGTCTCTACGCGCTCGACTATCGAGAGGACGACGTCCTGCTCGAAGGCATCCGCGGCCACATTCGACGAGGTGACGGCGGCATCGCAGAGGGCGAGGAAAGGCTCGGCGAGGGCCTTGGGAAGGTTTGCCTTGGCGCGCTTGTTGGCGCTCTCCTCGATGGCGGCGGTCGTCCACCTGCTTAGAAGCGTGACGGGGAGTGGCTTCGCCGCAGAGTGCTGCGCGACCGCGAGCTCAAGTGCATCGATATCTGCGGTTGATGGAGCCACCGTGTTCCACTTCACGCCGGCGTGATACTCGCGCAGTTGCTTCGCGTTGAATCCCGCGACGACCGCATCGAGCGTTTCGAGTGTTCCAGTGAACAGCGCGTTGCGGTCCACGCGTTCCGGACGCTCGGCGCCGATCGCGCCACGCACGCGCTGCACCTGCTTGAGCAGGCTCGCCTGCTCGAGCGCACCGGCACCGCGCAAGAGCAGATGGCTCTCGACCCCTGGGGCCCACGAGATGGTGCGCCATTCATCCTCGAGGGCGGTCTCGATGTACGGCGAGACATCCTCGAGGAAGGTGAGTCCCATCGGCACGCCACATTCGAAGGCGAACTCCTCGAGCACGCCCTTGAAGAAGCTGTGGATGGTGGTGACGGCAAGCTTGTCCAGCGAACCAAGCGCGTGCTGCAGTGCTGGCTCAGCCTTCCCCTCGCTTCGCTCGCGGAGTTCGGGGATCCACTGCTCGTGGTCCTTACACTCTGCGCCGGCGAAGACCAGTTGCGCGCGGTGCAACTGTTCGCGGAGCCGCTCCTTCAGCTCAGCGGTCGCGGCGCGCGTGAAGGTGACGGCGAGCAAGCGCTCGGGCTTGCCGAGTGTCGGGAGGATGCGATCGGCGAGCAGAAAGCGAACCGCCGTCTTCACCATCCAAGTGGTCTTGCCAGTGCCCGCCGAGGCTTCGACGAGGTGCGGGCCAATGCCGTTGATGAAGTTGTCGGGGACGCTCATTGGGGCGCCCCCTTCGCTTCGTGCTGGAGCATGGGCAGCAGCACGCGCTCCGCGTGGGCCGCGAAGTCATCGAAGAGATCGCGGTCTTCAGTGAGGTCGAGCATGGGCCAGCAGAGGAGGTGATGCGCTTCCTCGCGCTCACCGGGGAATCGCTCGCCGCTCCGTGCGGGAGTCCCCTTCCACTTGGTGTTCGCGGCGCGCTCGGCTTGGTCGGCGTCCTTTTCTGGCACCGCATCGGAGCGCGTGAGGAGCTTACGCCCCTTAAGCCAGGCGCAGCCAGCCTTCCGAAAGAGCGGAAGTGGTTGTTGCGATGCCTCGGTGTAGAGCGCGCAGAGGTCGGCCAGCAAATCGGCGGGATTCTCAACGGCCCTGAAGTGCCACGGCTTGTCGTGTTCGATGCGCGTGATGCGCGGGAGCGAATCGTCCTCAAGGGCCAACAGGTTCATCACGAGATCCGAAACCCAGTGCTTGAGCGCCGAATGGGGTTCGACTTTGTAGAGACTCGCGACTACGCGCGCCTTGGGGGTGAGGCGATCGAGGCGACCGGTGATGGTGTAGTCGCCGACGGTGCATTCGACCGACCGGGCTTCCTGCCACTGTTGGCCTCGCATCTCGACGAGCTGCTTATACCACTTCCGGGCAAGGAGTTCAGCGGCGACGCGCCCTTCCTCGCCATACGGAAGCTCGGGCTGATGCCGCAGCCACGACGCAATCTCGACTTGCGAACGCTTGTCGCCGCGCAGCTGCGCCGACTCGAGCCGCCACGAGAGCGGGCGGAAGTAGTTCTCAACACCATCCGTGGTGAGCACCTTGATCCCCTGCGGCTCTGACTGCGCGAGCTCCTCGCTGTCGGTGCGCATCAGTAGCCCCGCGACTCGCTCGCAGAAGTGGCGCGTGGGATCGTTCACGGCGCTCGCGAGCGCTTCAATCGAAATCACACGTGCGGGGTCGGCTGGCAGCAACTCCGATGCGAAGCGGGGCCGCAGCGTGCCGGCCTGCATCAGTTTGGCGGCGCTCTCCCATCCCTTGGCCGCGCTCTTCAAGTGCGACGGGTTGGTGGAATCACCGGTAAAGAGCGTGAGCGAGAAGGGATGCGGCGGCTCCTCACGCACGAGTTGCTTCGCTGCAGCGGGCACAACGGCCGCGGCGAGGTCTCGCAGTGCCGCGACGGCAACCGATGCGGCGCGCTTCTCCTGCTTCTGCAGCGTGATGCCCGTCCAGGTCACGTGCAGGCGACTCTCCGCGCTGCAGACCGCTTCGCGGAAGGTATCGAGTGCATCGGCGCGGGCGTCGGGATCCTCGGCCTGGGCGCGCTTGGTGTTCTCGCCCTCCCCGATCTTCATGGGATGCTTGGAGAGGAGATCCCAGGCAATCGAGCCGCCACCACCGGGATGCAGTGCATCACTCAGCCCGGCCATCAGCACCACGCGGTTCGGAAGGATGGTCCCGGGCTCGAGTCGGCAGACGCGCATTCCACCGCGCAGATGTCCGGACGCGCCGGTGCCCTCTTCGAACTCCTGCTCGAGAAGGGTGCGGATGGTGCCGAGTGCGATCTTGGACTGCGGAGCAACCCGCTCAACGCTGTCGAGCAGACGATCGAGGGCATCGCGCAGTGTTCGAGCGGCGCGGGCATCGTCGGGCGCGGCGATGTCCACGAAACGACGAAGCGTATCGTCGAGAATGGCCTTCCACTTCGCCCCCGTGTGCTCGACGCGTAGCGCGTCGCACTGCACGAAGAGGGTGTCGGTCCATTCGGCGAGACGGCCAATGAGGTCGGCGCTACCGGCGGTGTCTCCACTGACGGGGAGAAAGCCGTTGACGGGAAGATCCATGCGGCCGGTGGCGACGCCAACTACGAGACGATCAATGCCGTGCCGCCAGGTGCCGGCGTCGAGTGTCGGGACATCAAAACGCGCGTGGCGATCGTCGCCATCGCGTCCCCAGGTCACCCCAGCCTGCGAGAGGAGGCTGAGTGCGGCGGAGACGTCGTCGTCGGTGAGATTTGCGCTGCTGGCGATGGGACTCAGCGCGAGAAGTGAGCCGACGTCATCGAGCGTGGCGCGACCGTCGGCCACCGCTAGCAACTGCGTGAAGGCGAGAATAACGGAGGACTTCTCGCGGAACGGCCGTCCGGCGACTGAGTACGGGAGCCGTGGCATTCCCGCCTCGTCCACATTGAAGACCGCGTCAATCGCGGGGAGATACTCCTCCAGCGAGGTCACATAGAGCGTGATGTCGTGCGGGCGTAGCGAGCGATCATCCTCAAGGGCCTTCACCGCGCGCTCACGGAGCGTTTC
Organism: Gemmatimonas sp.; assembly: GCA_031363115.1. Classification (GTDB taxonomy): domain Bacteria; phylum Gemmatimonadota; class Gemmatimonadetes; order Gemmatimonadales; family Gemmatimonadaceae; genus Pseudogemmatithrix. The sequence goes on along the minus strand of JANLTT010000330.1, from coordinate 1,335 downwards.
GATTTCTCGGAGGGCGGAGTGACAGCTGTGCAGGGTGAGCGTGTCATCGAGTGCTTCGCGCGGCGCGGCGGTTGCGCCACGGAGTTGCTGTTGCACGGCGCCGAGCAATGTTGACGGCGCTTCGGTGGGCTCCACTGCAACAAGCCCGCGCGCATGCAACGCGGCGCGTGCCGCATGTCGGCGCTCGGAGAGGTGCGGTGCGTCTGCCTCACCCTGCGGCTGAAGCACGCACCACTTCACACTGCGCTGTGCGCTAATCGCCTGTAGCAGTTCGCGGAGGGCCGGAGGGACGTTGGGATCGCCGACCATCAACAGGGTCTGCGGCACCGCTGGTGCTAGCTCGAGCGTTCCGCTACGTGCGGCGCGAATGAGCGCGGTGGGAGACTCTCCTTCGGCACGCGCCGCGAGGGCGAGCCAGAGGGCGCGCTGCCAGCGTTCGTTCTCGTGATCGCTCGTGATGAGTGTCTCGCTCGTCTCCCAGTGCATGAGGAGATCAGGCCGGTACAGCAAGTACGCACGCATCCGACGCGCCACCGAGCCCGCAAGGTCGAGGAGCACCATCGCGTCCCCTGCGGCGAGGACGTTCTGCGCAGGCAGCGGCAGTAGAGTGACCGACTCCGGAATGGCACGCGTGAGCGCCCACGTCATGGAGGGGACGCTCCACTCACGCTTCTGGCCATCGAGTCCGATGGCGTCGTGCAACCAACCGGCGGGCTTCACCATGCGCACGCCGGCCACGCAGCCTTCGGCTTTGGCGAGGGCGAGGGTGAGGTGGCGCTGGAGAGCGGCGTGCTCGGCGAGGACCACGGGGCGATCGAAGGGGCCTGGCGCAATGGCGCGCAGTTCGCGGACGAGCCACTGCGCCGCCTCGTCGGCGCTTCGTACGGCATGCAGCTGCAGCCCGCTCACTCTTCGTCTTCCTCGCCAGCAGCGAGCAACAGATCCGGCGCGAGCTTCTTCTTGGCGCGCACGCCGAGCGTCTCGAGCTGCTTCACCTGCGTAATGAGGTTGCCGTTGCCTTCACTCAGCTTCTTCCGCGCATCCTCATAGCTCTTGTTGGCGCGTCCGAGGTGCTCGCCGACCTTCAGTAGATCCTCAGAGAACGCCACGAACTTGTCATAGAGCTTCGCCCCACGATCCGCGATATCAATCGCGTTCCGCGACTGCGCCTCCTGCCGCCAAACATGCGCAATAGTGCGCACCACAAAGAGACAGGTGCTCGGGCTCACAATCAGTACGTTCTTGTCTAGCGCCGACTGAAAGAGATCCCGCTGCGTCGTGATGGCCGTGAGGAAGGCGCCCTCAAGGGGCATGAACATCAGCACAAAGTCCACC
>JANLTT010000322.1:0-8341 GCA_031363115.1 Gemmatimonas sp. | reverse complement strand
CGTTGCTGTTTCGCGGCGCGGACTCGCCGACCGGGTGATGCGCGGGATACTTTGCGCGGGTCATCACCATCGTCGAGGACTCGTCCATGTCGGCTCGCTCCGCTGTGCTGCGTTCGTTCACCTTCGCGCTTGCGTTGATCGTCAGTGCGGCCCCGTTGGCGGCGCAGCCCGCCGCCAGCGCGGCGAATTCCTCCTCCCACGACGCTGGCACGGTGCACGACCTGTTGATTCTCAACGGCCGCATCGTGGACGGCACGGGCGCCGCTTGGTTTTATGGCGACGTCGCGGTGCACGCCGATCGCATCGTCGCGGTCGCACCGCGTGGCACGCTCTCTGGCGCCGTCGCGCGCGACACGCTGGACGCCACCGGCCTCGTCGTCGCGCCGGGATTCATTGATATCCAAGGGCACAGCGGGAACTACCTCCTCTTTGGCGATTCGCGCGTCATCGCGAAGGTCTCGCAGGGCGTCACCACGGAAATCCTCGGGGAAGGGAACACTCCCGCGCCGCTCCACCCTACCCGGTCGCTCCCCGCCAACCCGTCCGCCCTGCAGCGTGCCTTCGCTGAGCCGCGCGGCTTCGCCACCTGGCTCAATGCGATGGAATCGCGCGGCATCAGCATCAATGTCGGGTCGTTTGTTGGCGGCTCCACACTGCGCTCTTATGGCATGGCGATGCGGAGCGGGCGAGCCGGCGAAGCGGAGATGGCCGAGATGCGCGGCGCCCTCGAGCGCGCCATGCAGGACGGCGCCTTCGGCTTGGCCACCGCGCTGATCTATCCGCCGGGTGTCTTCGCGAGCACGGAGGAACTCATCGATGTCTCGCGCGCCATGCGGCCGTACGGCGGGCTCTACATCACCCACATGCGGTCCGAAGGAGATCAACTCCTCGAGGCCGTGGACGAAGCCGTGCGGATTGGGCGCGAAGCGGGAGTCCCCGTCGAGATTTATCACCTCAAGGCCAGCGGCACTCGCAACTTCGCGAAGGGACCAGAGAGCATCGCGCGCATTAATGCGGCGCGCGCGTCTGGCGTGGATGTGCAGGCAAACATGTATCCGTATCCCGCGGGCGGCACGGGGCTCACCTCGTGCCTTCCCCCCGCCGCGCAGGAAGACAATCGCCTCTTCACCCGCCTCGCCGATCCACGCGAACGCGCCCGCATTCGCGCCGAGATCGAACGCCCGACGAGTGTCTGGGAGAACCTCTGTGAGCTCGCCGGCCCCGAGAACGTGCTCATTGCCGTCCTCGCCAGCGATTCCCTCCGTCAGTACTCGGGTAAGCGCCTCTCCGAGATTGCCGCCGCGCGCGGCACCGATTGGATCGAGACCGCCTTCACCTTGATTGCCGCCGATCGCAATCGCGTGGAGACTCTTTACTTCATGATGAGCGAGGAGAATGTCGCGCTGAATCTTCAACAGCCGTGGATGAAGATCGGCACGGACGCCGGGGGCCCGAATCCCGCCGCCTCCAACGGACTCGTGCACCCGCGCGCCTACGGCACCTACACGCGCATTCTCGGCCGCTACGTGCGCGAGCAGCAGGTGATTTCGCTCGAGGAGGCCATTCGCAAAATGACCTCGGCCACCGCCCGTCGGGTCGGACTCGCCGAGCGCGGCGTGCTCGCACCGGGGATGTTTGCGGACATTGTCGTGTTCGATCCGACCACCGTGATTGACAACGCCACCTTCGAGGCGCCGCATCAGGTCTCGACCGGCGTCGTGGCGACCTACGTGAATGGCGTGGCGGTGTGGATGCAGGGGGCGCACACGGGGGCCAAACCGGGGCGCGCTGTCCGCGGGCCTGGGGCACGCACGGTGTCACCCTGATTCCAAATTGGCCGCACGGAACTCCGCGCCCTGACGGACGTAGGGATGGGGGCTAGCTTTCTCCCTTCGATGACTGCGACCGCCCCGACTCCCGACACCTCCGCTCTCCCCGAGGCCCTCGTTGCCCGCGAGCACGCGCTGCTCGCGTGGTGCCGCGCGCAGGGGTCCATTCTCGTTGGATTTTCCGGCGGCGTGGACTCGGCGTATCTCGCCTGCGTGGTGCGCGAGGCGCTCGGTGCCGATCGCACCCTCGCGGTCATTGGGCGCAGTGCGTCGTATCCCGCGGTGCAGTGGGCCACGGCACGGCGCGTCGCCGATGACTTTGGCATTCCGGTGCTGGAAGTCGACACCGATGAGCTCGCCGACCCGCGCTACGCGGCGAACCCCACGAATCGCTGCTACTTCTGCAAGACGGAGTTGTGGTCGCGTCTGTTGCCGGTGGCGCAGGCGCAGGGGTTCGCGGTGATCGTGGATGGCACCAATGCCGATGACCTCCAGGACCATCGCCCGGGGGCGCAGGCCGCACGCGAGGCGGGGGTGCAGTCTCCGCTCGCGATGCTTGGCTTTACGAAGGCGGACATTCGCGCCCTCTCCAAGGCGCGTGGACTCCCGACTTGGGCGCAGCCCTCGTCACCCTGCCTATCGTCGCGACTGCCCTATGGCACCGCGGTCACTCCCGAGCGCCTGCAAACCATTGAGCGCGCCGAAGCCGGGCTGCGCGCCCTCGGCATCACGGGGAATCTTCGCGTCCGCTACTTTGGCGAGAAGGCGACGGTGGAGCTTGATCGCGAGATGCTCGCGGTGTGGGGTCAAGCCGTGAACCGCACAACGTTGCAAACGGCCGTTCTCGCCGCTGGATTTGCGGAAGTGGAACTTGACCCTCGCGGCTTCCGATCGGGAGCCCTCAATGTCCTCGCGGGCCTCCCGGAGATTTCGTGATGTTTGGATGTGTCGGGCGCATCGGCTGCGCCTTTTTGTTCCTGATTCTCGGCGCGGTCGGCTGGCACTTCCGTGACAAGTGGTTGCCGCTCGTGAAGAAGAAGCTCGGCACCGTGCAGGTGAAGAGTCCGATCGCCTACGAACCGCCGTGGCGCTACACCATCCTGACCGTCGAGCGCGCGTGAGCCGCAAACTGCTCATCGTGGACGACGAGGCGGGCATCCGCGCCGCCCTCGCGCAGCTTCTCGAGTACGAGGGCTACGAGGTCCGTTCGGTCGCCAATGGACGCGAGGGGCTCGCCACCTACGAAACGTGGCGGCCGCAACTCGTCTTTCTCGACGTCAAGATGGAAGGCATTGACGGGCTCGAGACGCTGAAGCGCATTCGCGCCCTCGATCCCGCCGCCATCGTCGTGATGATCTCCGGGCACGCGACCATCAGCGATGCCGTGACCGCCACGCAACTCGGCGCCTACGACATTCTCGAGAAGCCGCTCGACACCGACCGCATTCTCGTCACGCTCCGCAATGCGATCGGCCATCTCGACCTGCGCGAGGAGAATGCGCGGCTCCGCGAGACGGTGCAACGGACCGGTGAGATTGTCGGCGGCTCCGGGGCCGTGCGCGCGCTGGTGGAGCAGATCAAGCGTGTGGCCACGACTCCGGCGCGCGTGTTGATTACGGGCGAGAACGGCACCGGGAAGGAGCTCGTGGCGCGCGCCATTCACGCGCAGTCGACGCGCGCCAAGCAGCCGTTCATTGAAGTAAATTGCGCGGCCATTCCCTCTGAACTCATCGAGAGCGAGCTCTTTGGGCACATGAAGGGCTCGTTCACGGGCGCGGTGCAGGATCGCGCCGGCAAGTTTGAGCAGGCCGATGGCGGCACGCTCTTTCTCGACGAGATCGGCGACATGTCGCTCGCCGCGCAGGCGAAGGTGCTTCGCGTGCTGCAGGAGGGCGAAGTCACACGCATCGGCGGCGCGAAGGTGCGGAAGGTCGACGTGCGCGTGCTCGCCGCCACCAACAAACGGCTTGAAGTGGAGATCTCTGAGGGTCGGTTCCGAGAGGATCTCTACTATCGACTCAACGTGGTCCCCATCACCGTGCCGCCGCTGCGAGACCGTCGCGACGACGTCCCGATGCTCGTGCAGCACTTCTTGGCGCGCATCGCGAAAGAGAGCGGCCTCCCGGCCAAGCTGGTGGACCACGAGGCCATGGAGAGACTCCTCGCGCTGGAGTGGCCCGGCAACATCCGCGAGCTGCGCAACACCGTGGAGCGTCTGCTGATCCTCTCCCCTGGCACGCGCATCACGCGTGGCGATGTCGAGCGCCTCGTGGGCGTGCGCGCCGGCGACGGCGGCGCGGCCATCGGCGCGCTTGAACAGTTTGCAACGTACGAGTCCTTCAAGCTGGCCGCGGAGCGCGCCTTTCTCCTCGCCAAGCTCCGAGAGCACGACTGGAACGTGGCCGAAACCGCGCGCGCGATCGACATGCCGCGGTCCAACCTCTACAAAAAGATCGAGCGCCACGCGTTGGCGCGGGGGCAGGGATGACCGATCGCGATTGGGACGCCGAACTGCGCAAGATTGATCAAGAGATGGCGAAGGCCGCGAGTCGGCCCGCGCCTGCCGCCGCGCCGCCGCAGGCCGCGGCACCCAGTGCGCCGATGAGCGCGCCGATGTCGCTCCCCTCCGGCGCACCGATGGCGGCTCCGCTGGGCGCCGCTCCCGCAACGACGTCGTTCGGGGTCTACGCGCGGCTCACGCTGGCCGTCGCCCTCGGTGTGGCCATCATCTTCTGGCCGTACGTGGCGCGCTGCGGCGTTGGGCTCGCGGCCTACCTTGGTGCCGTCGCCGCCGTGGTGATTAGCGGTGCGTGGTCCGCGGTCTGGACCTTCCGGCATCGCGCGGGGCGCGCGCATTTCCTGTCGCTCCTGCTCGTGCTCTGGGGACTCGTCCTGGCCGGGCTCGACGTACTCCCGCGCATTGGGTATTCCAAGCCGACGACGGAACATCCGGCGACGTGGAGCTGCGGGTAATCCGCGTCGCGCATGTCGCACGGCCGCGCTTGAGGTAAATTGGGAGGATGAAGACCTTCCACAACTACATCGCCGGGGCGTGGGTCGAGCCGTCCACCGGCAAGTTCCAGGACAACACGAATCCGGCCGACACGAGTGACGTCATCGGCCGCTTCCCGCTCTCCGCCGCCGCCGATGTCGCGCGTGCGGTCGAATCCGCGCAACGCGGCTTCGAGCTCTGGAAGCGCACGCCGGCCCCGGCGCGTGGTGACGTGCTTCGTCGCGTCGGCGAGATCATGATCGCGCGCAAGGAAGAACTCGCGGATCTCATGACGCGCGAGATGGGAAAGCCGCTCGCCGAGACGCGTGGTGACGTGCAGGAGGGAATTGACACCGCATTTTATGCCGCCACCGAAGGACGTCGTCTCTTCGGGCACACCGTGCCGAGCGAACTGCGCAACAAGTGGGCGATGTCGTTCCGTCGCCCGATTGGTGTGGCGGGCATCATCACGCCATTCAACTTCCCGCTGGCGATTCCGACCTGGAAGATTTTCCCGGCGCTCGTCTGCGGCAACGCGGTTGTGTTCAAGCCGGGCGAGGATGTGCCGCACACCGGGCATGTCTTCGTTGAGATTCTCCTTGAGGCCGGACTCCCGCCCGAAGTGATTCAGCTCGTGCATGGCGACGGCCTCGCCGGCGCGGCGATTGTCGAGCATCCGGGCATCGCGCTCGTCTCCTTCACCGGCTCGACCGACACCGGCAGCAAGGTGGGCGAGACCTGCGGTCGCCTGCACAAGCGCCTCTCACTTGAGATGGGCGGGAAGAACGCGCAGATCGTTCTCGATGACGCGAAGCTCGACCTCGCGCTCGACGGCGTGCTCTGGGGCGCCTTCGGCACCACGGGCCAGCGCTGCACCGCGACGAGCCGTCTCATTCTGCAGGACGGCATTCACGATCAGTTCGTCGAGATGCTCGTCGCGCGCGCCAAGACCCTCAAGCTCGGTGACGGTCGCAAGGCCGGCACCGACGTCGGCCCGGTGATTCACGCCGAGAGCATCACGAAGATCGAGCGCTACGTGGAGATTGGAATCACCGAAGGCGCGACCCTCGCACTCGGCGGCCGTCGCGCGACGGGCGCGGGCCTCGAGAAGGGCTTTTTCTTTGAGCCCACGATTTTCACCGGCGTGAAGGCGGGAAGCCGCCTCGAGCGGGAAGAAATCTTTGGCCCTGTGCTGAGCGTCATTCGCGTGAAGGACGCCGCCGAAGCCTTCAAGGTGAACAACGGCGTGAAGTACGGGCTCTCCAGCTCGCTCTACACCCAGGACGTGAACCTCGCCTTCCAGGCGTTGCAGTCGCTCGACAACGGCATCACGTATATCAACGCCCCGACCATCGGCGCCGAGGCACATCTGCCCTTTGGTGGCGTGAAGGCCACGGGCAACGGGCATCGCGAGGGTGGCTGGGAAGTCTACGAGTTCTATTCGGAGACGAAGGTCGGCTACGTGGACTTCAGCGGCTCGCTGCAGCGCGCGCAGATCGACAACTACTAATTGCGTTCGACAGGAAGACACGAAGGGAGCCGCGACGAGGCCCGAGGCTCGCGACCCCAAGAAGCGGATGCTGATTGGCACTGCTATGACAGGATGCCCCACGGCCCCCTTCGTGCCTTCCTGTGAAACGCCTTTGAGGCAATCGCCGCACCGTAGTCAGTAGTGACGAGCATCACCCTCCGTGCCTCCGTGTCTCCGTGGTAATGCGCTCCCCCTTGCCCCGTTTTCGCGGACTGGTGTACTTACGAGGGTCGCAGGCCTAGGAGCAGCGGTGGAGCAGGAGACACCCGAGGAACGGATCGTCCCATTCGAACAGGCCAAGCGCCGTCCGCGCTTCGCCGGGCTTCGCATCGTCTGGGAGTGGGCCAAGTCCGTTCAGCTCGCCATCATCCTCTTCCTCCTCGTGCGCGCCTTTCTCGTCGAGGCGTTCAAGATTCCCAGCGGCTCGATGGAAGGCACGCTCCTCGTCGGCGACTTTCTCCTCGTCAACAAGATGGTCTACGGCGCCGAGGTCCCCTTCACAGGGACGCGGCTTCCGGCGGTGCGTGAACCCGCCCGCGGAGATGTCCTCGTTTTCCAGTGGCCCGACGATCCCGCCAAGAATTTCGTGAAGCGACTCGTCGGGCTCCCGCAGGACACACTCGAAATGCGCGATGGCATGCTCTGGCGCAACGGCGCCGAGCAGCGCGAACCCTACGTCCAGCGCGCCCCGACGGGCTTCGATCCCCCGGGCGATGAGTTCCGCTGGCAGCGTGACTTCGTGGCGCCGGCAGTTGATCCGCGTGGATACAATCCAACACGCAATGATTGGGGACCACTCGTCGTCCCCGCGCTGCATTACTTCGTCCTCGGCGACAATCGCGACAACTCGCTCGACAGTCGGTACTGGGGGTTTGTCCCCGACTCACTCGTGCGAGGCAGCCCGATTTTCGTGTACTACAGCTACGCACCCGACAGTGGCAAATCTCTCGATTGGCTCACGCGGGTGCGCTGGCAACGACTGGGTGAGTTGATTCGGTAGGGCGCAAGCGCCCGGCGGGTGCTTCCCCCACGTGAGTATGTACTGCACATTCCACCAGCGGTTGTATGACTGGTTACCGACGCAAAGGTGAGGGTATGGCCGGAGCACCGAACAAGAGACATTCGTTCGAGGAAGGCTCGCTCGATCAGTACCTGCGGGACATCAGCATCTATCCGCTGATTTCCCGTGAGGAAGAGGTGCGCCTCGCCCAACGCATTCGTGTCGACGATCAGGAAGCGCTCGATACCCTCGTGCGCTCCAACCTCCGATTCGTCGTTAGCGTCGCCAAGAAATACCAGAATCAGGGCGTGAACCTCTCCGACCTGATCAACGAGGGAAACCTCGGCCTCATCCGCGCGGCGCATAAGTTCGACGAGACCAAGGGCATCAAGTTCATCTCGTACGCTGTGTGGTGGATTCGCCAGGCCATCCTGCAGGCCCTCGCCGAGCAGAGCCGCATTGTGCGCGTGCCGCTGAATCGCGCCGGCACGCTGCACCGCATCGGCAAGCGCGCGAATGCGCTGCTGCAGGAGCTCGGCCGTGAGGCCACGCACGCCGAGATTGCCGACGGGATGGAGATCACCGAGGAGGAAGTCGCCAAGACGATGGCAATCTCCCAGGTCCATCTCTCCCTCGACGCCCCAATGTCTCCGGGCGAGGACAATCGCCTCCTCGATTACATCCCCGATACCCAGAGCGCGACGCCCGACGAGGAGACCTTCGAGAAGGCCCTCGTGGATTCCGTGCACGAGGCACTCGCGGGGCTCAAGGAGCGCGAGGCGAAGATTCTCCGCCTCTACTTCGGGCTTGATGGCTCCGAGCCGATGACCCTCGAGCAGATCGGCGCGGTGCTCAACATCACGCGCGAGCGGGTGCGGCAGATCAAGGAGAAGGCGCTCTCCCGTTTGCGGCACGTCAGCCGGGCCCGGGCGTTGGAGTCGTACCTCGGGTCGTAACGGCGGGACCACGGAGACACGGAGACACGGAGA
>JANLTT010000318.1:0-5090 GCA_031363115.1 Gemmatimonas sp. | reverse complement strand
AGCAACCACATCGGCGAGAGTCTCTCCTCATGAAGCGTCCATTTGCGATGTTGACGGCGACTGCACACGCGGTCCCGAAGCGCGCCTTCCCCAATTCCGAGTTCGCGTCGATTGGCATCGATACCACGGATGAGTGGATTCGCGAGCGCACCGGCATCGGGAATCGCTACATCGCGGGCGAGGGCGAGTCGCTGACGAGCCTCTCGGCGCAGGCAGCGCGCGAGGCAATGGCGGCGGCTGGTGTCACGGCCTCCGAGCTCGATGCGATCATTCTCGGCACCGCGAGCCCGGACCGTTTGCTCCCGGCCACCGCGGTCGAGGTGCAAGCCGCACTCGGCGCCTCGCGCGCCGTCGCGTTCGACATTGATGCTGCGTGCTCCGGCTGGCTCTACGGCATTCAGGTGGCCGAGGGACTCATCGCGACAGGGCACTACGAGACGATTCTCGTCATCGGTGGCGAAGTGCTGAGCCGCATCGTGAACTGGAAGGACCGCAATACGTGTGTGCTCTTCGGTGATGGGTCGGGCGCCACCATCGTGAAGAAGGCCACGAAGGGGCGCGGCATTCTCTCCGCGTACATGCGCTCCGACGGCACACTGGCCGACTTGCTGCAGCGCGAGAAGGGCGCTGGTTACGCACCGATGACACCAGAAATTCTCGCGGAAGGAACGCACCTCCTCTCGATGGCGGGGCGCGAGGTCTTCAAGAACGCCGTGCGGTCCATGGCTGATGCCGCCGATCGCGCCCTCGACGGTGCGAAGCTCTCGGCGACCGACATCGACGTGATGATCCCGCACCAAGCGAACATCCGCATCATCGAAGCGACCGCGAAGCACGCGAACATCCCGATGGAAAAGGTGTTCGTGAACGTCGATCGATACGGCAACACCTCAGCGGCTTCCATTCCGATTGCCCTCAGCGAAGCGATGGCGCAGGGAATCGTAAAGGAAGGAACGACCGCGCTCTTCGTCGCCTTCGGTGCCGGCTTTACGTGGGGCTCGATGGTCGTGCGCTTCTGATGATCCTCCTCTTTCCTGGGCAAGGCTCACAGAAGCCAGGGATGGCGAAGGACCTCGTAGACGCCTTCCCGCAGGCAAAGGAGATTTTCCAGCGCGCCGATGACGCCCTCGGCATGTCGCTGAGCACGCTCTGCTTTGACGGGCCGGCAGACGAGCTCATGCTGACGCACAACGCGCAGCCGGCGTTGCTCGCCCATTCGGCGGCGGTGTGGGCCATCGTGAAGGAGCACCTCGCCGGGCGCGTGACGGGCGCCTCCGGCCACTCGCTGGGAGAGTTCTCGGCGTACCATGCCGCTGGCGCGCTGCCGCTCGAGGACGCATTGAAGCTCGTGCGTCGTCGCGGTCAGTTGATGTACGAGACGGGTCAGCAGGTGCCGGGCGCGATGGCGGCGGTGCTCGGGTCTCCGACCCGCACGATCGAGGAGATATGCGCCGAGGCGAGTCCGAGCGGCGCCGTGGTACCGGCGAACTACAATAACGTCGAGCAGATCGTGATCTCCGGCGAAGTTGAGGCCGTGGAGCGCGCGATGGAATTGGCAAAGCAAGCCGGCGCGAAGAAGGTCATGCGGCTCCAGGTGAGCGGCGCCTTCCACAGCCCGCTCATGAAGCCGGCGGCCGAGGGACTGAAACTCGCCCTCGACGCGGCGCGATGGCGCGACCCCGCCATTCCCGTCTGGAGCAACGTCACTGGCGAAGCCATCGGCGACGCGGCGACCGCGAAGGCGCTGCTCCTGCAACAGCTGACTTCACCGGTGCGCTGGGTCGAGGTGGTGCGGAACATGGCCGCGACCTTCCCGGGCACGACCTTTGTCGAGATCGGCTCCGGTCAGGTGCTGAGCGGTCTCGTTCGACGACTCGCACCGGACTGCACGACCGTCACCTGCGGCACTGTCGCGGAAGTCGAAGCGCTGTTGCAGGCATAGTCACCGCGCGCGCTTCGCCTCCATCCTCCAGCCTCCATCCGCCCCATGATCATCGATCTTTCCGGCAAGGTGGCCCTCGTCACGGGCTCCACGCGCGGCATCGGCCGTGCCATTGCCGAGACGTTGGTTTCCTGCGGGGCGAAGGTGGCGGTGGTCGGCCGTGATCAGGCCAAGGCCGACGAAGTGGCGGCGCAGATTGGTGGCGAGTCACGCGGCTTTGCCTGCGACATCGGCGATCCGGCGGCAATCACGGCGCTCATTGGCGCGGTCGAGATGGCCTTCGGGCAGATCGACATTCTCGTGAACAACGCCGGCATCACGAAGGACAATCTGATGCTGCGCATGAAGGACGAGGACTGGAATGCCGTCTTGGACACGAACCTGCGCTCGGCGTTTATCGCAATCCGTGCAGTGCAGCGCGGCATGATGAAGCGCCGCTGGGGCCGGATCATCAACATCGCCTCCGTGGTAGGGCTGATTGGCAACGCGGGGCAGGCGAATTACGCCGCCAGCAAGGCGGGGCTCATTGGGCTCAGCAAGTCGGTGGCGAGGGAGCTCTCCAGCCGGAACATCCTGTGCAATGTGGTGGCGCCGGGGTTTATCCGGACCGACATGACGGATGCGATGACGCCGGAGGCGGTGAAGGCTCTTTCGGCGCAGATCCCGCTGGACCGGCTCGGGTCGCCGCAGGACGTCGCCGGCGTGGTGGCCTTTTTGGCCTCGGAGCACGCCGGCTACATCACCGGGCAGGTCCTGACGGTGGACGGCGGTATGGTGATGTCCTAACGGTTCGAGAGGTCGTAACGGGGGGAACCCCGATGTATATTTCCCAGTTCATATACCAGTCCCACCCCCACGGAGTTTCGATTCAATGGCCGACCATTCTGCGAAGATCAAGGACATCATCGAGAAGGAGCTCGGGGTCGAGCGCGAGAAGCTCACGGAAGGCGCGAGCTTCATCGAAGACCTCGGCGCCGACTCGCTTGACATTGTCGAGCTGGTGATGGAGTTCGAGAAGGAGTTCAACATCGACATCCCGGATGAAGATGCCGAGAAGCTCCGCACCGTCGGTGATGCCGTCGGCTACTTGAACAGCAAGCTCGGTTAATGGGCTCGCTGAAGCGCCGGGTCGTCGTCACCGGTTTGGGGTGCATTACCCCGATCGGGAACGACGTCCAGACCACCTGGGACGCATCGCTTGCTGGAAAGTCCGGCGGTGCCCCAATTACCAGGTTCGACGCGTCCGCCTTTAAGGTGCGCTTCGCGGCCGAAGTGAAGGGGTTTGATCCGGCGCTGTACATGGACCGCAAGGAAATCAAGCGGTCCGATCTTTACACGCAGTATGCGATGGGCGCGGCGGTGCAGGCCATGACCGACGCGGGCTTCACGACGCCCGGGGTCGGATATGTCCCGGAGCGCGTGGGCGTGGTGATTGGCTCGGGGATCGGCGGCATCGCGACCTTCGAAGACCAGTGCCACACCTACTTCACGACGGGCCCGAATCGCATCTCGCCCTTCTTCGTGCCCATGTTCATCGGTGACATCGCCGCGGGCGTGGTATCGATGCGCTACCAGGCAAAGGGCCCGAACTACGCGACGCAGTCCGCCTGCGCCACGAGCGCACACGCGATTGGCGATGCCTTCCGCATGATTGCCTACGGCGATGCCGACGTGATGATCGCCGGTGGCTCCGAGGCCGCCGTTTCGCCGATGTCCATTGGCGGATTCGGCAACATGCAGGCGCTCTCCACGCGGAACGAGTCGCCGGAGACGGCCTCGCGCCCGTTCGATGCCACGCGTGATGGCTTCGTCCTCGGTGAAGGCGCCGGCGTGATCGTGCTCGAGGAACTTGAGCATGCACGGAAGCGCGGTGCGCGCATCTATGCCGAGGTTGTTGGCTATGGGGCGACGGGCGATGCATATCACCTCACCGGTCAGCCGGAAGACCACGAGGGGCTGCAGCGCGCGATGCGCCGCGCCCTCGAGGATGGCGGGCTCATCGTGGATGACATTCAGTACATCAATGCCCACGGCACCTCGACGCCGCTGAACGACCCGAACGAGATCCGCGCCATCAAGAAGGTGTTTGGCGCCCATGCCACGGCGCTCAACGTGAGCTCGACCAAGTCGTCCACCGGGCACATGCTCGGTGCGGCCGGCGCGGTCGAGGCGGTCTTCACGACGCTCGCGATGACGCACGGCATCATTCCGCCGACCATCAATCTCTCCACGGCTGACCCCGAGTGCGATCTCGACGTCACGCCGAACACCCCGGTGAAGCGTGCGGTGCACGCCGCGCTCAGTAACTCCTCGGGTTTCGGCGGACACAACGTAAGCATCGCGCTCAAGCGGCTCACGGACTGACGCGATGCCCTCCGCGCCGCTGAACATTCCGTTCGCGCGCATCACGGATCCGGTGGTGCGGGACATTGCTGCGCGCGTTGCGCGCGGCGAGCGCCTCACGCGGGCCGACGGCGTGGCAATGTTTGAATCGCGCGATCTCACCGGCATCGGCGCGCTCGCCGACGCGGTGAACCGCGCGAAGAATGGGGACACCGTCACCTTCGCGTCGAACCAGCACATCAACCCGACGAACATCTGCACCCTGCGCACCACCTGCGTGTTCTGCGGGTATGCGCGCCTGCCGAAGGAAGAGGGGGCGTATCGCTACACGCTCGCCCAGGTGATGGACGAGGCGAGGACGGGCAACAACGGGATGACGCGCGAGTTTCACATCGTCGGCGGGCTCGATATGCAGGCCGGGCTTGAGTACTACACGACGATGTTCCGCGCCATCAAGGCCGAGCTCCCGCACGTCCACATCAAGGCGCTCACCGCGGTCGAGATCGCCCACATCGCGCGGATCGAGAAGATGTCCTGGCGCGACGTGCTGATCGCGCTCAAGGAAGCGGGGCTCGACACGATGCCCGGTGGCGGCGCCGAGACGTTCAGTCTAGCGGTGCGTGAGGAGATCGCGAAGAAGAAACTCGGCGGCGCCGACTATATCGGCGTCCACCGCACCGCGCACGGACTCGGCATCCGCACCAACTGCACGATGCTCTACGGCCACGTCGAGACCTTCGCCGATCGGATGGAGCACCTGCAGATGCTCCGCGATCTGCAGGATGAGACGGGCGGTTTCCTCGCC
>JANLTT010000251.1:0-4221 GCA_031363115.1 Gemmatimonas sp. | reverse complement strand
GCGACGAGCGCCTGCACGCGCGCGCCGGCTTCGTCGTCCGCGCGCATGAGTCGCCCCTGCGCCAAGGGCGACCATGCCATCGGCGCGATGCCGAGCCGTTGGCATTGATCGGCGGTGCCATCGTTGATCGGATCGGTGTGCAGGAGGCTGAACTCCACTTGATTCGTCACCAACGGTTGATCCATGCGCGCGTTGAGGGTCTCGAACTGGTGCACGGAGTAGTTCGAGACGCCGGCACTCAGGATCTTTCCGTCGCGCAGGAGGCGGTTGAGTCCCTCGGCGGTGTCATCGGCCGCGGTGAGCCAGTCAGGACGATGGACGAGGAAGAGATCGAGATGGTCCGTACGAAGCAATCGCAGCGATTCCTCGACGCTGCGAATCAATTGCGTTGCCGTGGCATCGTAGAAGGCGACTTTGCGCTCGGGGTGCTGCGGCACGGGAACGTAGATGCCCGCCTTGGATACAATTTCAAGTCGCGCACGCAGCGCGGGATTGAGTGCGAGCGCTTCACCGATCGCGCGCTCGACGGCGTATCCGCCGTAAATCTCCGCGGTGTCGATGGTGGTGATGCCCAGGTCGGCGCAGCGGTTGAGGCGATCGCATATGGCGCGCGTCGTGGCGCCCTCGGCATCGGCGAGCAATCGCCACGTGCCGTAGATGAGGCGGGAGAACTCGGGGCCCTGCTTCGACAGTTGGATGCGCGGAATCATGGGTCGGTGTCTCGGATGGCGACGGCCTGTACCTTCACGCGTCCGCCATATGGGAGTGCCGCCGCCTGATAGATGGTGCGCGCGGGCCGCCTCCCCTCCGCAAACAGACTCGCGTACACGGCGTTCACCGCCGGTGCGTCCGCCAAATCAACGAAGGCGATGTCCACGTACACAATGTCGCTCGGCGTGAAATCCGCCGCGCGCAGCACCGCAAAAACGTTGTCGAAGGCGAGGCGGGCTTCCGCCGCCGCCGTTCCCGGCACATAGGCACCCGCAGCGTTAACAGAGAGCTGGCCACTCACGTGACAGGTCGTCCCCACGACGACCGCGTGACTGATTGGCGCAATGGGGTCGGCAACCCCCGGAGCCTGCGTGATGAATCGTCGGCGTGATGGCATGGACATCAAAATGGAGCGGAGCGAGTCCGGTGCCTAGCCGGGCAACCATTTCCCCTCGGCGCGCGTTCATAGTTCGCACAAAGTTCACCCAATAAAAGCCCGATTGGAGCCACCCAATGGATGACAAGACGCCAAAGACCGGAGCCAAGTGCCCGGTCATGCACGGAGACCCCAAGCCCACCAGCACCGGTGGCCGCTCGAACCGCGATTGGTGGCCCAATGCACTGAACATCAGCATGCTCCATCAGAACCCGCTCGCGGGCAATCCGAATGGCGCCGGCTTCAAGTACTCCGACGAATTCAAGAAGCTCGACCTCGAGGCACTCAAGAAGGACCTCAATGCGTTGATGACGACGTCGCAGGAGTGGTGGCCCGCCGACTTCGGCCACTACGGCCCGCTCTTCATCCGCATGGCCTGGCATAGCGCAGGCACGTACCGCACGGCCGATGGCCGCGGTGGGGCTTCCTCCGGCACGCAGCGCTTCGCCCCGCTCAACAGCTGGCCCGACAACGGCAATCTCGACAAGGCCCGTCGCCTCCTGTGGCCGCTCAAGCAGAAGTACGGCAACAAGATCTCGTGGGCCGACCTCATGATCTTCACCGGCGACTGCGCCATGGAGTCCATGGGCTTCAAGATCTTCGGCTTTGCCGGCGGTCGTGAAGACGTCTGGGAGCCCGAGCAGGACATCTACTGGGGCCCCGAAACCGAGTGGCTCGGCGACAAGCGCTACTCCGGCGATCGCGAGCTTGAGAATCCGCTTGCCGCGGTGCAGATGGGCCTCATCTACGTGAATCCCGAAGGCCCGAACGGCGAGCCGAATCCGCTCGGCTCGGCGCGCGACATCCGCGAGACCTTCGCGCGCATGGCGATGAACGACGAAGAAACCGTCGCGCTTGTCGCGGGCGGTCACACCTTCGGCAAGATGCATGGCGCCGGCGATCCGGCACTCGTTGGCCCGGAGCCGGAAGGCGCGCCGATCGAGGAGCAGGGCCTCGGCTGGAAGAACGCGTTCGGCACCGGCAAGGGAAAGGACGCCACCACCTCGGGCCTCGAAGGCGCGTGGACGCCGAACCCGGTGAAGTGGGACACCGGCTACTTCGACACGCTGTTCGGCTGGGAGTGGGAGCTCGTGAAGAGCCCCGCGGGCGCCTGGATCTGGCACCCGACGGACAAGGAGAAGGCGGCGATCGTTCCCGATGCGCACGTCCCCGGGAAGAAGGTCCTCCCGACAATGTCCACCGCGGACATCGCGCTGCGCACCGATCCGATCTATCTCGAGATCTCCAAGCGCTATCACAAGAACCCGGATCAGCTCGCCGATGCCTTTGCGCGCGCCTGGTTCAAGCTCACGCATCGTGACATGGGCCCGCGCACGCGTTACCTCGGCGCGATGGCTCCCAAGGAAGAGCTCATTTGGCAGGATCCGATCCCGGCCGTGAACCATGCGCTCGTGGATGCCGCTGATGTGGCCGCGCTCAAGACGAAGATTCTCGCCTCGGGGCTCTCGATTTCGCAGCTCGTCGCGACGGCGTGGGCGTCGGCCTCGACTTTCCGCGGTTCCGACAAGCGCGGTGGAGCGAATGGCGCGCGCATCCGTTTGGCGCCGATGAAGTCGTGGGAAGTGAATCAGCCCGCGAAGCTCGCGCGTGCGCTCGAGATCTACGAGACAATCCAGAAGGAGTTCAACTCGTCTGCGACGGGTGGCAAGAAGGTTTCCATTGCCGACCTCATCGTGCTGGGCGGCTGCGCTGCGATTGACGCGGCGGCCAAGAAGGGCGGCTTCGACGTGACGGTGCCGTTCACCCCTGGGCGCATGGATGCGTTGCAGGAGCAGACGGATGTGCACTCAGTGGCGGTGCTCGAGCCGATCGCCGATGGGTTCCGCAACTACCAGAAGGGCAACTACACCGTCTCCGCTGAAGAGCTCTTGGTTGACAAGGCGCAGCTGCTCACGCTGACGGCGCCGGAAATGACGGCGTTGGTTGGTGGCCTCCGCGTGCTCAACGCCAACAATAGCGCGAGCAAGCATGGCGTCTTCACCGATCGTCCGGAGACGCTCACGAATGATTTCTTCGTGAACCTGCTGGACATTGGCACCGCGTGGGCCCCGACCTCCGACAAGGGCGATGCTTTCGCAGGCCGCGACCGCGTCACGGGTGACGTGAAGTGGACCGCCACGCGCGTGGATTTGATCTTCGGGTCGCACTCGCAGCTGCGGGCGCTGGCCGAGGTGTATGCCCAGGAAGATTCGAAGGAGAAGTTCGTGCACGCTTTCGTTGCGGCTTGGACGAAGGTGATGAATCTCGATCGCTTCGACCTCGCATAAGGAACTCAGGCAATGACCAGCATCGCATTCATTGGCACGGGCCTTCTGGGCTCGGCCTTCGTGGAAGCCGCGTGCAAGCGCGGCGACCAGGTTGCGGTCTGGAACCGCACCGCGAGCAAGGCGGCACCGCTCGCGGCGTTCGGTGCGAAGCTCTGCGCAACGCCGGCGGACGCTGTCCGTGGTGCAGAGCGCGTGCACTTGGTGTTGCAGGACGATGTATCGGTGGAAGAGGTCGTGGCGGCGTTGCGCCCCGGTCTCTCACCGACGGCAGTGATTGTCGATCACACGACGACGCGCCCCGACAAGACGGGCGAGCGACTCACGCGATTGAACGCGGAGGGGGTGCGGTACCTGCACTGCCCCGTGTTCATCGGGCCGGTAGCGGCGCGTCAGTCGGAGGGAATCATCATGGTCTCGGGACCGCAGGCGCTCTTTGAGATCGTGCGGCCGGCGCTCGAGAAGCAGGCAACGCGCGTCGAGTACTTCGGTGAGCAACCCGATCTCGCGGCAGGCTACAAGCTCATTGGCAACGGGATCCTGCTCTCGATGACCGGCGTGATCTCCGATGCCTTCGCCGTCGGCGCGGGTGCTGGGATCGCGGCCCCTGACGTGCTGAAGCTGCTGGAGTTCTTCAATCCCGGAAACGTGCTCGCCTCGCGCGGGCGAAAGCTCGCGGCGGAGAACTACGACGCGACCTTCGAGCTGACGATGGCGCGGAAGGATGTGCGGCTCATGATGGAGACGGCCGGCGATCTCCCGCTCACGATGCTGCCGGGGCTGGCGGCG
>JANLTT010000141.1:0-12576 GCA_031363115.1 Gemmatimonas sp. | reverse complement strand
CCCGGTGTTGTCGAACGTGAGGCGCGCGCCGGCGCCGCGCACGATCAACGACTGCGCGAGATTGAGCACGTCGTTCGCGGCGCCGCTCGTCGCGGCCGTCGCCGTCCCCTCCACGATGACCGTGTTCCAGGCAATCGGGTTCGCGGCGAAGGTCGAGTTGATCGTCTGGCCGGTTCCGATGAAGATCACCGAGTCCGGCTGGGAGGGACCGTTGCGCAGGAAGCTGCCCGTAAGCGCCGCGGTGGTGACAACCAGGCCGCCGTCCCCCGAGATATCGCCGGTGACGTCGATACGTCCCGCGCCATTGAGGGTTCCGCCGACACCAATGTTCAGCGTGGCGCGGAAGGGTGCGGTGCCCGTGATGGTGAACGTGCCGGCCACGACGTCCGACGTGCCGAAGCCGGAACTCGCCGGGTCGGCGATTGACACGGTGCCCGAGGCCCCGGAGAAGATCGTGCCGAGCGTGCTGCTTGCGTCGAGCGCTGCGGGATCGCCGCTGCCTTGCGTGACGTCGCCGCCGAAGACGAGCTGACCCGCGGTCAGCAGGCCCGTCGTCGCGCCGCCGGCGAAGGTCGCCGGACCGTTGACTGTCAACGAGCCCGCTGCGTCGTCCATCGAGAGCGTGCCGCTGGCCGTCGTGTTGAAGCTGGATCCCGGGGCCAAGAAGAGGTCGAACTCGCGGACCGCTACGCGCCCAACCGAGTCCGCCAGGAGAGCGCCGGAGAGGTTGGTGTTGCCGCTCTGCGCCATCACCCCGGACATCACATCGACGGGGCAGTTGATATTGCCTTCCACGAGCGCCGTGTCCGTCGGGACAAAGCGCACGCGTCCGAGCGCGACGCACGAGACGGCGGCCGCCTGTGTCTGCAGACCTTCGCGCACGAAGAGGGTGTCGCCCAACTGCAGGCCGGTGAGGTTGCCGGTGAGCACGAGCTGGCGCACCGTGACGGCGGAGACAGTCGCGGGGGAGGTGCCCACGTCGGGGATCGTGACCACGCTGGTCGCGTTGGGCACGACATTGTCCGACCAATTGCCCGGCGTCGTCCATGTCGCGTCGAGCGCACCCGTCCAGATGAAGCCCGGCTCCTGCGCCCAGTTGGTGAGCAGCGCATTGATGTCCACGCTGACGCGCCCGCCGTGGAAGGCGGGGCTCGGCGAGAGCATGTCTACCGTGAAGGTGCCGCCGCCACCCGCGAAGGAGTCGAGCACCTCGAGGTAGGTGGTGCTCGCCGGAAGCGAATCGAATTGGAAGCCGCTCAGCTGGATGCTGCCGCCATCACGTGCGATGGAGAGCTGCGTGATTCCTTCGGGCTGATTCGTGAATCGCACATTGGACAGCGTACCGGTGAGTCCGCTCCCCTCGCGGATCTTCCATCGCACGCCGTCGAGATCAAGATCCGCGTTCACGATCGCACCGCGTGACACAATGGTTGCGCCGCCGACCACGGCGTTGCTGAAGGTGCGCGCCAACCCAGTGTTAGCGCGCAACTCGCCGTTCATGAAGACGTCAGACGCGAGGGCGACACTGATGCCGCCCTCGTCATTGGCAATCTCCACGTTCGCGAAATGCGACCCGGCAGCGCTTGAGTCCGGATTCGTGAAGAACACCGCTTGATCGCTGCCGCCGGCGAACAACGTCGTGTGCGCGCCGGAGGCTCGGAACGCCGTCGGGTTCCCTACTTGGATGAAGTCCCCTAGTAGCGAGAGCGTACCGTTCGTCAGCCAACCATCTGGCGCATCACTGAGGAAGCTCGCGGTGCCACCGATCTCCACATAGCCACTCGGCTGGTCCATCAACAGACCACCGGTGCCGATCGTGCGCAGCTCGCCAGCGACATTGAGTGTCCACTGATCGACCGCGACGGATCCGCTGTTCTCGATAGAAAGCGAGTCTACGAGCGTGAGATTCGTGAGGCGGACCCTGTTCTCGCGCGCAATCATTAAGCAATCGATGTTGCCTTGCACGGTGACGGAGTCGGCGCTGGAGCGGAGCACGAGCGCACCGCCTGGAGCGCATATGAGTCCGCCCACGCTGCTGACGGTGAGTCGTCGCGTCACGGTGAGCGTGTCGTTGGTCGAGATGGCCTGGCTGTTCGTGCTCACCAAGGCGCGGACCTGCACTGGGCTCCCGCTGATGACCGGCGGCAGGCCTGTCTCACCGACGATGACTGAGTCCGCTGCACCTGGGACAACGCCCTCGGCCCAGTTGGCCAGGTTGAACCAGTTCTGGTCGAGCGCGCCGTTGGTCCAGTTGATTGCGGCAAACGCGTTCCAGTTGATGATCTTGGAGCCCGTGAAGGGCAGGATCTTCCCACCGTGGAAGGCGGGAGAGACACCCGCCACGTCCACGGTCAGGGTGTCATTGTCGGCTGTCGCGTTGTCCTGCGCGTAGATGTAAAGACCGGACGTTGGCGTCGTCGCGAAGCTGAGTCCTGGGAACGAGACTGTGCCGCTCTGCGCCTCCACAGAGAGCTGCGTGGCGGTCGGATCCATCGCCCCGAACGTGATGTTCGGGATGGACGCCGGTACCGTGCCATTGATGTCCCAGCGGATGTTCACGAAGGTGAGGTTCGACGCGGACGTCGAACCGACGACGAGGCGCGACCCGCCCGAACTCGCGATGACGTAGCTGTTCCCCAGCGTGGACTCGAAGCTCGCCGCGAAGACGTCGGAGGCGAGCGCGAGCGTGGTCCCATCCGCGCGAGCCATGCGGAGCGTGCCGAACTGCGTGGTACCGGCGCCGTTGCCCGCATTGGCCAGCGTGATCGTCGGCGGAAGCACATTGCCGACGAACGCCACCACGTGGATCGGGGCAGCGGAGAAGGAGTTCCCGTTGTCGGTCTGCGTGAAGCTCCCGCCGATGGCGATGTAGCCATCGGTCAACTGGCTGGCGCCGCCGTTGAAGTACACGTTGCCAGTCGCCAGCAGGCTGTCTGCCGCCAGCGTCTGCACGAGCGTGCCACCGGTCTCGGTCGCGAAGCTGTCCGTCTGGATCGGGTGCCCCGCCATCGTGAGCACGCCATTCGCCGTCGAGACGTAGGTCCCGCCGCCGACGATTAGCGAGTCGGTCAGCGTGAACGCGCCCTCGAAGACCACATCGCGGAACATGCGCCGCGGAATCTGCGAAACGCCGTTCCCGACGAAGCGCGTGACGGGCAGGGTCCACCGATTGCCCACAGAATCCACGAGCCCGCCGAGAATCACGGCCTCGGCCGTCGTCGAGGTCGCCGCGGAGACGCCCTCGAGCACCGCCGTGCCGTTAATGCGCACGCCCGTGCCGTTGATCAGCAGCGACGACTGATCCGTCAGCGCGAGCGAGCCGATCGGGTTGAGCGCGGGTTCGTCCATCTGGATGATGGGATTGTTCGTCGATACGCGCAGGCGATGTCCGCTCAGCGCCGCGTAGGTGGTGACGCCCACGCCATTCTGCGTGAAGGTCCCGCGCACGTCGAGCACGCCGGCCGTGAGGAAGCTGCTGTCCGTCGTGCCGCCGAACTGTGCCCCCGCCACGGAGAGCGAGTCGTTCGTGTCGGTCATGCGGAGGTGACCGGCATTGGCGGTGATGAGATTGCCGCCAATCCGCGCGTCAGAGCCGTCGATATCGAGCTGACCGGTGACCACGACGGCCCCCGGGTGATTGGTGCCCAACCGATACGAGCCCTGCACGATGCTGGTGATTGTTCCGACGGTCGCGAGCGGCGTCGTGCCATCGCCGCCGAACGCGACGAGCGTGTCGGCGAGGAAGGTTGAGCCGATCTGCAGACTGTTCGTGTAGCCGACATTGCCGGCCGTGGTCACAGCGCTCTGGAGCGTCGTACCAGTGACGCCGATGATCGTGCGCCCGCTCGCGCCGAGCGTGTCGCCGGTCACGGTGATGGAACCCGTCGCCTTGACATTGCTCAGGAACAGAAGTCCGCCGCTCGCCTTATTCGACACGAGCGTACCGGAGCATCCGGCGCTGCAGCTCGTAGTGAAGCTCGAGTCAGGAACGGTGAACTGGACCGTCTGCGTCCCGGGACCATCGAGGTCCGTGATGTGCGAGGCGCTCGGGCTGAAGGAACCGTTGACGCTCACGTTGCGGCGAACACGCAGCGTGCCGTTGTCGAGCCCCGTCGTCTGGTTAGTGCTGGCGAACGTCACGTCTCGCTCCACCACCATCTCTGACCCACTCGTCATCACGAGACGCGCCGCGCCAGTCACCGCGAGGTCACGCGCGACGTTCGCCGTCGTGCTCCCGAGGCTGAGAATGCCGTTGCCGATGAGTTGGAGGTCGGTCGCCGTGGAGATGTTGCCGATCGACGAGTAGTTCCCCTCGGTCACGACGAGCCGCGGGAAGGAACCGCGTACGGTGCCTCCGCCCGTGCCCTGAAGTGCGACCGCGCCCGTATCGCTCGAGGTGATGGTTCCAGTGCCGAGCACGGACATCGAACCAAAAACACCGAGCACCCACGGGCCCAGCTCGACGGTCGCGCCGGACGCCACTGTCAAGCGAGCCGTCTGGATGTTCGACGTCAGCACGGCGTAGTTCGGACGGCCAGCCGGCACGAGCACCGAGTCGGTGGCTGCGGGAATTAGTCCGTCCTTCCAGTTGCCGCTGTTCAGCACGTTCGAGTCGACGTCACCCGTCCAGATGCGGTTCGCGACGAAGGGCAGCGGCGTCGCCGTGAAGCTGAGCGTGGCAAAGCCCGTGCGATTGGCCTGCACGATGTGCGTGATCGTGGAGTCAGAGCCGAGCGTCCAGGTCGTCTGGGCGATACCGGACGAGTTGGTGATTGCGCTGTCGAGCGCAGTCAAGCTCGACAGCGTGCCCGCGCCCTGCGTCACGCTGAACACCACCGTGTCGCCGACGATGGGGTTGTTGTTCGCGTCAGACACGCGCACCTGCAGCGGCAACGGAAGCGGCAACGTGACGATGCCGGTCTGCGCGTCGCCCGAGAAGATCGCGACACTCGTCGGAGCACCGGCGGTGACCTCAACGGAGTGGCCGACCGAAATCGGCCCGCTTACGAAGTCGATGAACCAGCTGCCTGCCGCCTGATACGCGAGATCGGCGAACGTCGCCACGCCGCCGACAGCGGTCCGCGTCGTCGTGCCGGCGAGGAAGTTCGCCGCGGGGGCGTCGTTGATCACGACATCCACGTTCCCTGTGAACCAGGTCACGAGGTTGCCGTACACGTCGCGCGCTTCGACCGTGATCGGTGCACCAACATTACCGGCCACAACGGTGTCCGCTGCGCTCGTGACGACCAGTGCCGTGACGGCGCTCGGGATCGCGGAAAGACTGAACACCACGGGAGAACCCGTCAGCCCAGTGACGCTCGCCTGTGCACTCGTCGCGCCAGACGTGGTGCCGAGCGTGAAGCCCACCTGCGCTTCACCATTCGCATCGGTCACGGTGGAGTCGAGTCCGACCGCACCCGCGCCCAACGCCGCCCAGGCAACCTGCTGCCCGGAAATCCCATTGCCGAACGCATCCGCGACCTTCACACGGAGCGGCGTCGCGAGCACGAAGCCCACCGTGTCGCTTTGCGCGTCACCGGCGACCAGGGAGATCACACTCGCCGCGGCCGGATCGATACCGATCAGCGTCGAGACCGTATCCGAAAGTCCGAGTCCGCCGAAGCGCAGACGATACGAACCCGCGATGTCGAGCGAGAGATCGCTGAATGTCGCAACCCCACCACTCGACGCCACGATCTGCGTGCCGCTCAACGTTCCGCCGACCGGCCCCGAGTCCACGGCGACCGTGATGCTGTCGGTATAGGCCGCCGAGTTGCCGAGCGCGTCGCGCACGGAGACCGTGATCGTCGAGAGCGGCGTTCCTGCCGTCCCGCTCGCCGGTTGTGCATCGACGACGAGACTTGCCGCAGCGCCCGCCGTCACCGTCAGGTTGAAGTTCACGGGCGAGCCCGTGAGTCCGGCGGCCGACGCCTGGATTACCGCCGCACCTGGCGATGTGCCGAGAGACACCGTCGTCGCCGCGAGACCATTCGCGTCGGAGACGCTCGACGCGACCGTCGGTGTCGCGTCGCCGCTGAACGTGCCCCAATTCACCGTGACGCCGCTCACGCCGTTGCCGAAGCTGTCCGTCACGCGGACGCGGAGCGGCAATGCCAGCGTGCTCGTCACCGAGCCGATCTGTGCATCACCATCCACGAGGGCGATCGTGGCCGGAGCAGCCGGTGCAATCACAATCGAATCCAACACCAGCGTTCCCAGCACGCCGAAGTCGGCGATGAGTCGGTACGTCCCCGCCACGTCGATGCGCGTGGTGAGGAAGGTCGCGATACCGCCGACGGCATCGACGCTGTCCCCCTGCACGATCACGCTCACTGGCGTGCCATTGATCAACTGCGCGCTGAGCGTCACCGGACCGACGAAAGTCGTCGCCAGGTTCCCGAAGGCATCGTTCGCGCGGACCGAGAATCCATTGAGGTCAGTGCCCGCCGTGCCGTCCAGCGGCTGCACGGCGGCAGCAATCGCTGACGCGCCACCAGCATTGATCGTCAGGTCGAAGAGGACGAACTGCGCCGGCGCCACCGCGAGTGTGGCGGTCACGCTGCCGAGTCCCACCGCGGCATCGGCCGTGGCGTTTACTTCGGCGATGCCGGCCGCATTCGAGAGCGACGTGTCAGCGACAACGCTGACGCTAATGCCGCTCCACGCCACCTTCGCCCCCGCCACGCTGTTGCCGAATGCATCAGTGACACGCACGCGCAGCGGGAGCGCAAAGCCGCTCCCCGCCGCTGCGGACTGATTGTCTCCGCTGTCAAGCGCAAGCGTGGTTGCCGCACCGGCGGTCACGACGAAGGCGGTGGAGACGCCCGCCGTGATGGCGCCACGCTGTGCGCGCAGCTTGTACGTACCGGCCAGGTCAAGCGACAGGTCATCGAAGCTCGCAGAACCGGCCACCGCGGCTCGCGTCGTGGTGCCCGAGAGCACCGCGCCTGCAGGGCCAGAATCCACCACGATGGTGACGGAGTCGAACGTTGCTCCCGCGTTGTTGAACGCATCGCGCGCAGCAATCACGACGCCGGCGATGACACCACCGGCAATTCCGCCAATCGGACTCGAGGCGAACTCAAGCGTCTGCGCGGCCCCCGTCGTGATCGTGACGTCGAAGACGAGCGTGTTGCCTACTCCCGCCGCCGTCACCGAGGCCGCGTTGCTCGTGCCAACGGTCGTGCCGAAGACGCCCGTATTGAACGCCACGCCATTCGCGTTCGTGAGGGCAGTCGCTGCGCCAAGCGAGGAGGCGCCAGCGAGCGCCGTCCAGTTGGTGGTCGCGCCCGCAATCGGGTTGCCGAAGCTGTCGGTCAGGCGCACCCGGAGCGTGTCCGAGAACGCGGTGCCCGCCGCGCCCGTCTGATTGTTCCCCGAGAAGATCGCGAAATTCGACGCCGCGCCGGTCGTGGCTGTCGCCGAGATCGCTGCCATGATGCCGCCATCAATCGACGTGCCAAGAGTCATGACGCCGACGAGATTGCCGAGCGTCCAGGTGATGCTCGCATCACCTGCCGCATTCGTGATGCTGGTGGCGGAGCTCGTGCTTCCCGAGCCGGCTGGATTGCTCCAACTCACCGTCGCGCCCGACACTGGATTCCCAAATCCGTCAGTCACGCGATAGACAACCGGACTCGCGAGCGCCGTGCCGACCACGCCTGTCTGCGCACCGCCGCTCACGAGCGTCAGGCTCACGCCCGCGCCCGCGATGACTTCAAACGATCCGGAGACC
The DNA here is from genome assembly GCA_031363115.1 of Gemmatimonas sp. Lineage (GTDB taxonomy): Bacteria > Gemmatimonadota > Gemmatimonadetes > Gemmatimonadales > Gemmatimonadaceae > Pseudogemmatithrix. Next base: position 4,841 of record JANLTT010000141.1, on the reverse strand, counting down.
GCCGTCGTGATCCCCGCACGCTCGGCGCGCAGGCGATACGTGCCCGCACGATTCAACGAGAGTCCGGAGATCGTCGCGGTACCACCTGCGCCCGCGAAGGTCGCAGTCCCCGAGAGGACAGCGCCCGCCGGGCCCGAATCCACCACGATCGTGACGGAGTCGAAGCTGGCACCAATATTCGCGAAGGCATCGCGTCCACGGACAACCCCACCAGCAATCGCCGCGCCGGCAGCCACAGGACCCGTCGGCTGCGACGTGAACTCAAAGCTCACTGCGGCGGCCGCACTCACCTGCGCTTCGAACAGCAGCGTGCTGCCGAGGCCATCAGTCGTGACACCGGTACCGAAATTCGTGCCGAGGACCGTGCCGAAGGTCGCGGTGTTGCGCGCCAGGCCGTCAACATCCGTGAGCACAGTGGCGTTGGCGACGGCACTGAAGCCCGCGAGCACCGACCATTGCGTCGGGTGCCCAATCTTCGGATTGCCGTACTGGTCGCGCACGCGCACGTACATCGTGTCGTTCATTGGCGCGCCCGCGATACCGGCGCGCACGTTGTCGCCCGTCGGGAAGAAGAACTGGAACTGGAAGGCTGGGCCCGCGACCGCGGTGGCCAGCGCATTCACCGTGATGCCGCCGATGACCTCGGCTTGGATGCTCTGCGCTCCAGCGACCGTGCCCATCGTCCAAGTCGCCGTCGCCTGCCCACTCCCGTTCGTGATGGCCGACGCACTCGCGAGCGATCCCGCGCCCGTCAGCACCGTGAAGTTCACCGTGGCGCCAGCGATTGGATTCCCGAAGTCGTCGGTCACCGCGAAGATGACCGGCGCCGCTTGGGCACCCACTTCGACGGTCTGCGAATTCCCAGAGAGAATCGCGAGGTTCTTCACCGCACCCGCAGTGGCGAGCGCAGTGAACGCCACATTCGCACCACCCGGAATCGTCGCGGTGATGCTCTGCACCCCGGCCGTCGAACCAAGCGTCCACGCGGTGCGGGCTTCGCCCAGCGCGTTCGTGGGAATCGAACTCGGCGAGATCGACCCAGCACCTGCTGTGATGGAAATCGCGACGGCGACGCCCGCAACCTTGTTACCGTACACGTCGGTGACGCGCACCGCGATCGAGTCGGGAAGCACTGCGCCAACGAGCGCCGTCTGCGCATCACCGGCCACTGGCGTGATGACCGTCGCCGACGTGGCGATCACGTCGAAGCCCGCGCTCGTGGTGTTCAGCGTGTCCTTGAAGGCCTGCAGCGTGTAGCCCACACCGGCCTTCTCAAGAAACATCCCCGGGAAGGTCGCGATACCGTTCACGGCATTGACGACGAGCGTGCCAAGCAGCGGCGCACCCGTCGGGTTCGTGCCGAGTCCGAGCGAAACAGGGCCGTTGTAGTTCGTGACGACATTGCCGCCCGCATCACGCACCTCGACCACCACGTTCGGATTGAAGGCCTGTCCAGCGACCTGCTGCGTCACGGGTGCCGCGGTGAAGGCGAGCTGCGACGGCAACCCGACCGTCGCCGTGGCGCCGATGTCCAGCGTCGCGCTGAAGCCGGAGAGCGAGGCGCGCAGTGTCTGCGTGCCAACACTCGGTCCGAGCGTCCAATTCGTCGCCGCGCGACCAAGCACGTCAGTGACCACCGTCGGAGAGCTCGCGCTTCCGCCGCCGAGCACGCTGGCGAAGTTCACCGTCACGCCAGGCGTCGCGTTGCCGAAGACGTCCCGCACTTCTACGACGATGCCACTCGACAACACCACGCCGGCGGGACCACTCTGCGCGCCGCCCGAGATCAGGACGATGTTGGTCGGAAGCGACGCCGAGATGCCGAAGACGGCCGACGTGTCCGCGACGAGCGCGCCGGAGCTCGCGCTGAGGGTATAGCTCGCGCCGACCTTATCGACGGTGAGGTTGGTGAAGGTGGCGACGCCATTCAGCGCGGCAACGGACACTGCGCCACCGAGGGTCGCGCCGCCCGCGTTGAGAAGCCCGAGCGTGACTGTGCCTGTGAAGCCCGTCGCGACGTTGCCCTTCGCGTCCTTCGCGACCACGGAGACCGGCGGCACGAAGGGCGCGCCGGCGACGGCGCCGACTGGTTGCGCGACGAACTCAAGGCGGGCGCCGGAGCCGGGCGCGATTGCGATGGCCTCGGATGTGTCGCGAGTAAGCGCGCCAGACACGGCGATGAGATTGTACGAGCCGACGAGATCAAGCGAGAGATCCGAGAAGGTCGCCACGCCACCGACGGCGTTGACGCTCGCCGTACCGTTGAGCGTCGTGCCCGCACCGGTGGGAAGTTCAACAGAGACCGCGCCGGTGAAGCTGGTGACCACGTTGCCCGCGGCGTCTCGCACCTGCACGAGCACGGGCGGCGCCAGCGCGATGCCGGCGACGCCGGCGGTTGGCGATTGCGAGAACGCGACCTGCGACGGCGCACCCGTGGTGGCGGTTGCGGTGACGGTTAACGGCGATCCGGTGAGTCCAACGGCAGTGGCAGTGATGCTCTGCGCACCGACCGCGGCGCCGAGCGTCCAGCTGGTGGAGACTTCGCCGTTGACGTCGGAGGTATCTACGAGTGCGGAGAGCGAGCCACCGCCAGTCGTGGGCGCGAAGGTGACGATGACGCCAGCGACAGGAACGTTGTCGCTCGCGAGCGTGCGCAGCACGATGGGCGCCGGGAGCGCGGTGCTGACGACCGCGCTCTGTGCATTCCCGCTCTGCACGACGAGCTGCGACGCGGGGAGCGAGACCTGCACGAAGGCGGTGTCCGCCTTGAGCCCGTTCGGCAACGCCGCGACGATGCGCGCGACGCCGCGGCTGGCGAGCCAGGTCACCTGTCCCGTGGCCGCGTTGGGAATCGATGCGCGCGAGGAATCGAGCGTGTAGAAGATGATCGGCGTGTTCGCGATGGGCGCGTTCGCCCCATCAAAGGCCGTCGCGGTGAACGCCGAGGAGGTGCCAGAGACCCGCGTTGCCGTCTTCGGGGAGATCGCCACGCGTGCGGCGTCCTTACCGACGCCGTCGTAGACGATTGGAATCGTGATGGGCTGCTGCGACGCACTCGAGCCAACTGGCGGCGCAATCACGCTTACGGGACCACCGCGAAAGACGGTGTCGCCCGCGGCGTTCATGTAGGCCATCGTGAGCGAGAGCGGGAGGCCCTCCTCAGGCGTATCGAGCGGCAGTGGGACAAGCAGCGAGAGCGAGATGGAGTCCGCCCCCACCGGGAAGTCCACGATGGTGTCCACCGAGATTGTGCCATCGCTGCGGCGCAGGACCACGCGCACACGCTCGAAGGGCACGACATCGCCCGCGCCCTCCAATGACGCGAGCAGCGATGGCATCTGTGGATCAAGGGAGACGGCGCCAAATCGCGCGCGTCCGTAGTTGATTCCATTCTCCGGACCCGTGACTTCACGGCCGCACGAGAGAAGGGACAGGGCGAAGGTCGCCGTCAGGAGGAGAAGGCGACGCTGGGCCGAAGAAATCACTCTGTATTTTCCTGGGAAGGAAGGCTCACAAACGTACGAAGTCGAGGTCACTCCCGACAGGACAAAAGCGCATCAATAGCTGTGATACTTGTCACAGCACTCGAGCTGTGATGCTTGTCACAGCACTCGGTCCTAATGCCAGGCGCGTCCGAGTCCCACCCACGAACCGGGGCGCGTCTTGCTGGACAGCGTCGTAATTTCAGACCCGGGCGCGCGCAGCACGCGGCCATGTTTCGGTTACCTTTCGGGGATTTCGTGCCAAAAGTGATGCGTCAGTGCGCATGTTCTCGTTGGAAACCCCAACCCTGACCTGAGCTGCATCTCGCTGTGCGCGCGACGGCCGTGCGGACGCCGCGAGGCGCCCCCTTAGCTTTCATCGCACCCGTGGTGCCGGATCGAGGGCACCTTTCGCAGAGCACCGCCTCCCCCCCAGCTCCACCGCACCGCATGCGCGTCCGCACCGCCCTCTCCCTCGCCATTCCCCTCGCCTGTGCCGCCCTTTTCGTGCGGCTCGGCGTCTGGCAACTCTCGCGTCACGACGAACGCGCCGCACTGAACGCGGGGCTCGATGCCCGACTCATTGCGCCCCCCGTTCCGCTCGGGAACCTGGCCTCGGATACCACCAACGCCCGCTGGACCCGTGTCACCGTCTCGGGACGATTCCGGTACGACCTCGAGCAGGTCCAGGCCGGCCGCGCGAGCGAAGGCTCGCCGGGGGTGCATCTCATCACCCCACTCGAGCGCGCCGGGAACGACACCCTGTTGATTGTCACGCGAGGCTGGGTCTATTCGCCGGACGCGGCTTCGGCCGATCTCAATCGCTGGCGTGAGGCCGATTCGGTCTCGCTGACGGGCTACCTCGTGCCCATTCTTGCCGAGGGGCTCGCCGCTCCCGCCGATTCCTCGGCCCCGATGCGCTCGCTCAACCTCGCGGCACTTCGCACGCGACTTGGCGCACCAGTCGCCCCCGTGCAAATCGTGATGACCTCCGATTCGCTCGCGCGTGCGGACTCGGTGCCCAAGCGTCTGCCGCCGCCCATCGTGGACGCCGGACCGCACCGCTCGTACGCAGTGCAGTGGTTCGCGTTCGCGCTGATTGCCATCATCGGCGGTGGGCTGCTGTTCCGGCGCACCGTCGTTGCCGACGCCGCCAAACGATAGGCCGCCGGTAGTTAGGCGACGCGATCTCGCCTGAACTGCAGCATCACCACGGCTACAATGATCAGCAGACCGCCGAGCACCGTGGGAAGTGTGAGTGACTGCGAGAGCACGAGCACGCCAAGCAGCGCGGTGAGAAAGGGCTCGACGGTGGACACAATCGCCGTGCGCACCGGCCCGAGCCGCACGAGCCCCATC
>JANLTT010000137.1:0-3392 GCA_031363115.1 Gemmatimonas sp. | reverse complement strand
CGCCTCACACCTTGGACCTCCCGCGCGCGCCCCCTCACCTGCTTCGTTAACGCGGCCGTCGGCACCAAGCATCGTTAGACCGTCGGGCGCGCCCCGCTCCGGCTACGGGATCTGCGACACGTAGAACGCGTTCGTCGACAGCATTGGGACGTCACTCGCGAAGTGAATCGTCATGAGCCCGGCGGTCACGCCACGCGGCGCTCCCGACACGCCATCGAAGGCCGTCGGTCCCTGAATGGCCAGCGTGTCGAGCCGCGTGGCGCCCGGGGCGAGGACCAGGGGCGGGACGCCGCCCACGCAGCTCCAGCCGGGATCGAACGCCGACCGCAGCGCCACGCTGTCCGCCTGCAGGGTGACGCCGAAGATGGGAGACGTGCTGCCGGGTGCGCACCGTGCGAGCGCGACCGGGCGGGCGGAGCGATTGTCAATGCGGACGACGACGCGGAATGCGTAGCGCGTGCGGGGCGCCGAGCCGGGAATGATCTCCGCGACGTAACTGGTCGCGTCGGTGGTCGCGACGACGGCCGAGTCGGGACCGGTGGCCTCCGCGCACGCGCCAGCGGCCAGAGCGGCGAGGACGGCAGGGAGAAGAAGAGCGGGTGTGCGGGGCATAGAAGCGGATCGTGGTGATGCGAGTGTTGATGACTCTACCCAGCGTGCGCCTCGGATGTCACGAACCGTCGGATGTGCAGTCGGGGACATAGGTAACAAAAGCGTCCGGCAACATGGGTAACACTCCTTCTAAACTGCATCGACACCCCTCTTTCCGCGAGGCGGGCCGATGCCCTGGTTGGAGACGAACCCCATGGACCAACGATTGCAGTTCCTCGAGGATGTCCGACTCGGTCGGATGTCGATGACTGAGCTGTGCGCGCACCGACAGATCAGCCGGAAGACCGGCTACAAGTGGCTCGCGCGCCTGGCCGAGGAAGGCCGACGCGGCGTCGCGGACCGCAGCCGGGCGCCGCATCACTGTCCGCACAAGATTACCGACGAGATGGCGGCGCTGCTCTGCGCGTTCCGGATCAAGCACGACGACTGGGGCGCGCGGAAGATCCTGAAGGTGCTGCAGGCCCGGCATCCCGCGCGCGACGACTGGCCCGCCGCGAGCACCGTGGCCGATCTCTTCTCGCGTGAGGGACTCGCGCGCCGTCCACGGCGTCGGCGCCCGCGGCCCGACCATCCGGGCGCGCCCGCGATTTACACGGCGGCGCCGAATGACTTGTGGACCGCCGACTTCAAGGGCGAGTTCCGCACGGGCGACGGCATCTACTGTTATCCGCTGACGATCGCGGACCTGCACGCGCGGTACTTGCTCGACTGCCGCGGGCGCTTCTCGACCAAGACCGTCACGGCGTGGCCGGTCTTCGAGGCGGCCTTTCGGGAGTACGGACTGCCGCGTGCGATTCGCACCGACAACGGGCCGCCCTTCGCGACCGTGGGGATTCACGGGCTCTCGCGCCTGAACGTGTGGTGGATGCGGCTTGGGATCCAGCATCAGCGCATCACGCCGGCGACACCGAGCGAGAACGGCGCGCACGAGCGGATGCACCGGACGCTGAAGCGCCGCGCGATTCGGCCCGCGCGCGCGACGATGGCGGCCCAGCAGCGGCACTTCAATGCCTTTCGCGCGGAGTACAACGACGAGCGGCCGCACGAAGCGCTGGGGATGGAGACGCCCGCGTCGCAGTACACCGCGTCGTCGCGGCCCTATCCGGCGCGCGTGCCCGTGCCCGAGTACCCGGGGCACTACACCGTGAAGAAGATTACGACCGGCGGGACCTTCCGCTTCGCGAATCGCGTGCTCTACCTGGCGAACGCGCTCACCGGGGAGCTGGTGGGGATGGACGAGGTCGATGACGGCGTCTGGCACATCTTCTTCAACACCGTGCTCATTGCGACGCTCGACGAACGGAACTACATCATCAAGGAGTGACTCGCCCAGTGTCACCCATGTTGCCGGACAGAAGTGTTACCTATGTACCCGGGCTATACCCTCGTCGGGCTAACGTGGGCTTCTGCTGTGAACGCTTCAATAGAAAGCAGTGGTGGGGCGGCCGCTAGACCGTTCGATGGTCGATAAGGCGGCCGCCCCAGCACTGCATCCGCACCGCGTTCATCAGCAGCAAGCGTCGTTATACCGGCCCCGTCGGTGGCGCGAGCCGTTCATGCCAGTAATCGGGCTCGCGATGTCCATGTGCGACGGCGACGATGAACAGCGCCTCGTCGATCACGAGATACGCGACTGCATACGGAAACGTGCGGGGGAAGAGCCGGCGCACGCCGGGGACGCTGTATGGCGAGCCCATCTGGGGGAAGGCGCGGGCGAGGTCGACCAACTCGCGCACTTCGAGCGCCATGGCGGTGCCGAGGCCGGCGCGCTGCGCTTCATACTCTGCGACGGCAGCGCGAAACTCCGCACGCGCGGCCGGATGAAAGACGACCGAACGCGGCACGGCCGCGACTATCGGTCGAGCACTTCAGCGAAAACTTGCTCGGCGGGGATGCCGGCGACGGTCCCGTTGCGCAGCTCAGCGACGCGCCGGGCAATCTCGGACTCCCACGCCACCTCCACCGCGGCCGGGGACGCCGCAGCCTCCTCGGCGTGCAGGCTGGCCAGCAACACCTGGGCGAGGCGGGCACGATCGGCCTTCGGCAGGTGGAGGAGCTCGCGTTCGAGGGTGTCTGGGGAGCGCACCATAGGATTCGTCCAGTGTCGAGGTGTCGGAACAAGATAGCCCAAGAACTATCCGGCTGCACAGCTCGGTATAACGTGGGCTTGTGCTGCGGACGCTTCCATAAAATGCAGGTGAGCGGCCGCGCCGTACCGAAAAGGTACGACAGGGCGCGGCCGCTCGCCTGCTTCACTAGCGCGGCCGTCAGTCACCAAGCGTCGTTATGCCGCCGCGTGCGGATCGTCCTGGGTCCACCGTGCCATCCAAGCGCGAATCCGCGTCTCGACTTCTTCGACCGTCGGGCCGATGCCCACCTGCGCGAGCATGTGCACGTCCGTCAACTCGTCGAGTTCTTCGTCGAGCTCCGCTGTGAGTGGCAACATGCTGCGCATCTGTCGGAAGAGGTGCACGGTATCGGCAACGGTTCGGCGGTCGGCGGCCACGGCCAATGCCGCCTCACGCAGCATGGCGCGCACGATGGACTCCGTCACGGGCTCGTCGGCGAGTGGCTCGAGTGCGATGCGCAGCGCGCTCAAGTCGGACGGCGGGGTCAGGGCAACCTCTGCGAGCGCCGCCGGTGGCTCCGCTTCGGTGTGGAGCCGCTCGTCTGCCCACGAGACGACCGCGTGGCCGTTCGTGAGACCGAGGAGCAAGGCCGTGCGCTGGAACGTTGCTTCTGCTCGAAGAGGCATCGAAGGTCGTCTGGTCGGTATAACG